>NZ_JBNCLC010000020.1:0-115219 GCF_049844475.1 Micromonospora sp. DT47
CCAGGCCTGGACCCTCTACCGCTGGGACACCCGCTCCACCCGCCGACCATGAACCCGCCTAATTGCGCGACCTCTTACTGCCATGACAGTCGATCCGCGCTCGCATACGCCGGTCTATGTGCAGCTCGCCGACATTCTGCGTCAGCAGATCGAGTCCGGTGAGATGTCGCCCGGGTCGGCCCTGCCCAGCGAGGCGCGGATGACGCAGGAGTACGGCGTCGGCCGGGAGGCGGTTCGGATGTCGATCTCACTGCTGCGTTCGGAGGGTCTGGTCAACACCGTGCGCGGACACGGCAGTTATGTCCGCGAGACCCCTCAGCGGCGGCAGGTCGAGCTGTCGCCGGGCGCCTCGGTCGTGGCGCGGATGCCGAGCGGAACGGAACGCCGGGCGATGCAGCTCGACGAAGGCGTACCGGTGCTCGAAGTACGCGACGCGAAGGGTGACGTCGAGGTCCTGCCCGGCGACGAGGTCGAGCTGACCCGCCCGCCGGCCTGACTGGCAACCCGTGCCCAACCCCCGACCCCGCCCAGGCCGACATCGACCAGCTCGACGCGCGGTTCGACCGCCTAGGCGGTCAAGCGCTTGCGCATCTGGACGGCGGTGACCTCGAATCCCATCTGTTCGTACAGTGCGCGGGCGCCGAGGTTGAACCCGAAGACACTCAGACCGACGGACACCACACCCAGCTCCCGACACACCTGCTCGGCGGCCTGGACGATCGCTCGCCCGTAGCCCTTGCGGCGTAGATCCTGACGCACCTTGAAGTCGTTGCCGAAGGCGTGCAGGCCATCCGACTTCCGTTCGACGTGCAGCCACAGCATTCCGACCTCGTCGTCGCCGTCGTACGCGGTCCAGAGACGGTGCCCCTCGGTGCCCAGGCCGGCGGGCAGGAGTCGCTGATAGTCCTCGCGCGCCTTCTCCCGCGCCTCCGGCAAGGGCATGGCACCAGAGTCCGCGATGTTCTGCGCGTAGTCGATCTCGGCACACTCTCGGTAGCGGAGGTACTGCTGATCGGTCATCGGTTCGAGTTTCAGCGTCACCACGCCATCACCGTAATTCAGTCGGCCCCCAGGTTCTGCCCCGTGACGGGGTCGAGCCGGCGGGAGGGCGGTGATTCGTTGACGACATCAGCTCGACAGCGTGGATACGCCGAAGAGCAGGCTGGTCACCAGCCGCGGGTCCGCGCCGGGCTCGCTCCTCCAGCGGGCCGCGTCAAGATCTACCGACACCGGGGGATGATAAGCAGCCGCTCGGCGGACTCCCGGAGTCGGCTGCGACAGGCCACGTCACTGCCGCTGGCGACGACCCGATCACCGGTCCTGCCATCGCGACGTCAATTGCTCGTACCGGGCGATCAGCTCGTCGCGGCTGAGGCCGCCGCCGTAGACCGAACCCCACACCAGGTCACGGAACCACAGGTGGTCCCGCCGGGTCGTCCGGGTCGACGACCGGCGGGATCTCCGTCCCAAGCGGAAAACCCAGCGCGGCGAAGAGAGCCAGCACCTCGTCCTCCATGGCGGGCGCCTCGTTCCACGTGCCGTCGACGATGGCCGAGATGACCTCGGTCGACGAGGTTCGGCCCGCCTCGTAAGCCCAGGCCTCGATCGCTTCGACGGCGAGGCGGGGCTCCACCCGTCCCGGACGGCCCTCCAGATGCTCGTACCCACAGTCTTCGTCGGTGTTGGGCAGGTGCAGGGAGAAGGCACGGCCCGCCGGGGTGCGGCCTTCCAGGTGGGCGCACACGCTTTCGGCGACCCAGCCGGCCAGCACGGGTGCCGCGGTCGCCGCCGCGAGATTCTCGACGCCCGCCGCCAACCGCAACCGCTCGCTGTAGAACGGCTTGACGCCGACCCGCTGCCAACCGTGCCCCAGGTCGTACAGCCCCACCGCGTTGCCCCACACGGGGTCCGGCGTACCGAACCGCGAGCCGAACGCCGGGCGGACCTGCGGGTGAGTCGGAAGGGTTCCGGTCACGGGCTTCGCCAGCAGAAGCGTTCCGTACCAACCCATGAACGGCACTCTACGAGACGGGCCCGAACCGACATACCCGTAGCCATCCACCGCTCTCATCGCACAATGGACCGGGGGCCCACCGGAAGACATCTACTCGTCGCTTGAAGCCGTCCGCCACCGGGAGAGCGCACGCAGATGAATCTCACCGAACTGAAAGCCGCGCTGGAGCGGCAGGGCCTGCCGTCGCGGCGGTACAGCCTGAGCGGCGGCTCCCCGAACGGCGGGTTCGGTCTCGACCACGAGGGCGACACGTGGACCGTGTACTACAGCGAACGCGGCCAGCGCTGCTACATCATCGAGAGCTACGACACCGAGGATGCCGCCTGCCGCCGGCTCTGGGACCTGGCCACGGGCGGCCGACGCCTCCCCGGGGGAACCGACTAGGTTCGGTCGGATGCGCACCATCACGAGCGACCGCCTCCTGCTGCGCGGCTGGCGGGACGACGACGCCGACTTCCTCCTGGACCTCAAGTCGCGCTGGGAGGTCGTGCGCTTCCTGGGCGCGCATCCCACGACCATGGGCACCCGCGAGGACGCACTCGCCTCGATCGCGCGCCGGCGTGCCATCGACGACCCGATCCACGGAATCTGGGCCATCACCACAGCCGGGGACGGCCGGCTGGTGGGCAACCTTCTGCTCAAGCCGATTCCCCTGTCGGCGGGCGAACGCTCCGGCGGGCCGCACGACGTCGAGATCGGCTGGCACCTCCATCCGGACGCATGGGGACACGGCTACGCCACCGAAGCAGCAGAGGCCGTGCTCGACGACGCGTTCAGTCGGGGCCTGGCGAAGGTCCTCGCCGTCACGGATCCCGACAACCACGCCTCGCAGGCCGTCTGCCGGCGGCTCGGCATGACTCACCTGGGCCGCACGACGAGGTACTACGACACCCCGAACGAACTCTTCGAGAAGCTCTCCGGCTGACTGGCTGGACCGCCGCGGTCGCGCCTCGTCGTGCTCCTGGCTGCCAAGCTCCGCTGGTCGTCTCGCTAGCGGAGTTCGACCCCTTCTTTGCGAAGGAACGATCACTCGTCGATGAGCTGCGCGAGCAGCGGCGCGGAGCTGCCCGAACAGTCCGCCACCGTCCATGGGCGTCCGTCCTTGCACGCGTCCGTCGTCACCCAGTTGGTCACCCTGCCGTGAGCGTCCGATGGTCCGGTCGACACTTGGCGTTGCATTGACCTAACCGTTGGTCGTACTCACCGAAACTGGACGAGACGCCCTCTGAACTGCGGTTACATGGGTCGTCAGTGGTCGGCGTAGGTCACCGCTGGTTTGCCTTTGACGGCCTGGAGACGGCCTGATCTTGGTTGCCTCGGCTGAGGCCGTACTGGAACACCCTGGACCTCGACGATCTGACCTGGGCATGCGCCCGCGCGTTGGCCATCGCGGTGGGCGTCAGTGGAATCTCCTACTACTGGCGCACCTACCCCGCTTCGCCGAATGCCAAGCACGACTTCAGGCGATTCTGCTGCTGGTCTGAGCGCCCCGCGCGTCCGGCCCGGCGCCCCACCGCCCCAGGCCGGACGGGCCGCCCCCACGGCCGGTTCATTCCCAGCCGTTCGGCGGCCGCGATGATCAACGGCTATCGTGTGCCGATCGATCGATCTATCTAGAAACGGGGATGTTCCATGGATGATGTCATCAGCCGCCGTACCCTCCTACGCACCGCCGGCGGCGTCGCCGCCGGAGCCGTCCTCGGCGCCGCCGTCGCCCGCCCCGCGCTGGCCGCGGTGCCCACGTCGAAGCAGTTCGACCTCAGCGACCCGTCGGACCCGCTGATCCGGGAGAAGAACCTGCACAACGTCACCGTGATGCAGTCGTTCGCGATCGACAACGTCAACAAGCGCATCTACACCGTGCAGGTCGTGCAGGGCGGCCTTCAACTGCCCGGGGAGAGCGCACCGGTCAGCGGCACCACCCGCGCCGCCAACGGCGACCTCTGCGTCACCCAGCTCGACATCGCGGGCAGCAAGCTCGGCTTCATGTACCTCAAGGGCTTCGGCCACGGGGTGCAGATCGGCGTCGAACCGTCGGGCACGTCCGCCTACCTGTGGACCGAGACGGACTCGGTCAACCAGTGGGGCACCTCGATCGCCCGGTTCAAGTTCACCAGCGGCGCGGTCCTGACCACCTCGTCGACGGCGCTGGAGAAGCACAAGCCGGTCAGCGGATCCACCAACAACACCTGCACGATCGACCCGACCACGAACCGGTTGATCTTCCGCCACTACGTCAACGGCGGAATGCGGTACAACGTCTACAACCTGGCCGACGTACGGGCCGGCAATTACACCCCGCTGGCCAGCGTCGCCCAGCCGTCGACCGTCGGCTCCGCCCGGCCGTTCCAGGGCTACACCGCGCTGGGCAGCTACCTCTACATGCTGGAGGGCTCCGCGTACGGCACGTACGACTCGGTGGAGGGGACCGGCAACACGTACATCACCGTGCAGGACCTGAACACCGGCGCGCAGATCGACCGCCAGCTCACCAAGGCCGGCTACACCATCCCGTTCCGGGAGCCGGAGGGGATGGGCCTGCACCTGCCCACGGCCAGCGACCCGAACTCGGCCCGGCTCTGCTTCGGCTTCGCCGGCGGCGCCTCGGGCGCCCGCAACGCCAGCATCTACTACAAGAATCTGCTGGTCTGAGCCCACCGCTGTCCCGCCCGGCTAGCCGCTCTTCCTTTACGCCTTCAGCCATCCCGGAGTGCCTGAGCGCCCCGCCGGAGGCATGCCCTGGTCCTCGCCTTCAACACCGAAGCCCCGGATCTGCCAGCACCCATGGCAGCCCGGGGCTTCGTCGTATGTCGCGCCGCCGGCGGGCTAACACCGCCGCGCTGGCGGCCGAAGGCCAGAGGCGCGGCGGCGGGCCTTCGGCCCGGCTCAGGTTCGGCGGCGCGAGCGGCCCGCGACGCGGGCCGCCTTGAAGACGTACAGAAAGGTCCCACCACTTGGCCGGCAGCCGGCTTGTCGTGTCCCGGGAGATGCTTGACACTCGCGTCCCACCTGATGCCCGACATGATCCTCAAGACGCGCCGCGGAGGCCCTCACGGTCCGCGACAGGGGGCGCGCGCTTCGCGGCAGAAGAGTGCGCGCTCAATCAGTCGGCAGGAGCGGGCGCATGAACGTTCGCTCGTACCGCACGACACAACCCGAGTCGTCGCGGATGCTGTCAGCCGCGACGAACTCCGGGTCATTGCCGAACCGTGCGCGGTAACGCTCGTAGGCTGCCAGGCTCTCGAAGCTGAACAGCGCCTCGGCCTGGTCGCTGGCTCCCTCGGCGGGTAGGAAGTAGCCGTGGTGCACACCACCGTGCTTGGCCACTAGCCGCATCCACGCGCGGGCGAAGCGTTCAAACGCCTCGATCTGCGCGGGGTTGATGGTGTAGTGCACGACGCAGGTGATCATGGTGCCACCATACGGGCCGGTGCTCGCACATTTCGCCACGAACCGCGCGGTCAGCGGCTACTTATCTACTGGTGGTACGACCGCAGCCCGGCCAGGCTTGGTCGAGGTGACCGGAGGGCTCGGGAGATCGCCTGCTGCCACGATCGAGAGGCTAGCCGACGCGCCGACCGCCGTATCCGGTGTCGCGTCCCAGGCCAACCTGTCATCGGCAGGTTCGGGTGTTCGCTGCCCGACCCCTAGTGACGCACCGTGACGCCCGGTCGGCGGCATGAGAGTCCGTCATTCAGACCGAGGATTGGAGGTCAATTCCCGAGGCATCGGGCTCGGCTGAGACCAGTGCGGCCATGTCGTGAAGCCGGCGATAGTAGGCGGCCTCCTGGTCGGCGAGCACCGGGATTACGCGGATGAGTTGTTCCTGGCATGATGCGAGCACCCGGCGCCGCCGGGCGTCGAGACTGCCGCGGTTCTGCAGCCAGGAGCTGACGCAGCCTGCGACGTCGGCGTCCAGCATCACCATATCGACACCCGCTACCTCGGTGCCTCTCAGGCGACTCGGAAAGGGAGCTTGCAGATGCGTCTCCCACAGGTCGGCAACAGCCGCGAAGCGGTCATCTGCCATAGGAACAGCTCACTCCCGAACTTCTATACGCTGTCGGCGTGCCCAAACTAACGCACTCCTCTCGGCAGATCCGGTCGTCTCGAACGCGCTGTCAGCGGCAAATCAGTACGTTGGCTGCCAGTCACATTCCGGGGCGCGATCAGCGGCAGACGTGGAGGTCTACGGCCTGCTCGAAAGGTGAAATGAGACCGGTGAGGCTGCGAGCGGCAGCTACTTCTGGGTGAACACGGCTCGGAAAGCAGCGAGATCGACCGGGCCGATCTCGAGCGCGGACTTGAGCGTGCTCAGAGCGGCGACGAGCGGATCCTCCTCACGGGCGGCGACTATCGCGAAGACCATTTGCACCTGTGGCTCCATCGCGGGCAGCTCGATCTTCCCGATCGAGGTAGGGCTGTAGATGAAGGAAGAACTAAAGCTGTGCACGGCGGTTTCCTCCGGCACATCCCACAAGCGGTTGAGCGCCGTCCGGTAGTCGGTGAACGAGGGAGGCGGCGGGTCACCCCGGTCGAGGGCATCCAGTGCCTCGGCAACCCAGTCCAGCTCGGCGGCACCAGCCTGGATAGCAGCTGACCGGGCGGCCCAGGCTGCCATGGCACGCTGCTGCGCCGGCTCGGCGGCGGCGATCTCATCGACCAGGTCGCGGTCGACGCGGGCCACGTCCTTCGCCCACGCTCCGACCTGGCGGAGCCGGTCACTGTCCGACAGGCGACCGCCCCAGTCACGCGTCGCCCGCGCGCGGAAATACTCCCTCTCCCGCCTCTTTTTCTCCTCCTGTTGCCGGCGGGCCGCTTCGACACGTTCCGCGTAGGTCGGCCGCGGCGGCGTCTTCTGAGCGACGCGGTGCCGGTTCGCAGCGACCGTCGAGGTCTGCCGGACGATCCAGTCGGGCCCCGCCTTCGCGGGCCAGAACTGCAGCAGGTACCGCTCGGGCGGGTCGTCGACAACGCGATCCTCGTTGTCGTAGCCGATCGCGCAGAACCGTACGCGGTAGGTGTCCTGGTCCAACTCGAGCCGGACGGTCAGCCTGTGATCGCCCGTCAGGAGCAGCACGTCCGGCTCCGTGCGGGTGTACGACGCCTCCACTACCTCGGTCCAGACTGGGTCGAGCAGCGGCTCGCTTTCGTGCCGTTCGATGCGCAGGGGCACATAGCCGGTATGCAATCCCGTGTTGAACACGAGCGCGCCCGGTTCGGCGGCTCCGCACAGCCCGTTGACCTGACCGCCTTGCCCGTCGCCGACCGCGTGGGCGGCCACATCGCCCCCCAAGCGGAACACGTGGAATTCGACAGAGACGCGATCATCAAACAGAACATGCACGACATCCATGATGCGCGCTCATCGGCATGTCCGGACACTCCGAGGGCTGCTGCTGGGTGGTCACGCTCCGCGCGCGGATCGCGGCTGATGCGGAAGTTCTGCGTCGGAAGCGGTCGACGTCGCGGAGTCGACGATCCCGGCGCGGTGCGCCCGGGGCCCCATTCTGGGC
Source organism: Micromonospora sp. DT47 (assembly GCF_049844475.1). Taxonomy (NCBI): domain Bacteria; kingdom Bacillati; phylum Actinomycetota; class Actinomycetes; order Micromonosporales; family Micromonosporaceae; genus Micromonospora; species Micromonospora sp. DT47. Next base: position 7,531 of record NZ_JBNCLC010000020.1, read on the forward strand.
TGAAGGTCCCTCGCCTGCCACGCTCCACAGGCCGTCAACCGTGAAGCCCGCGGCCGACGTCCGCTTGTCATGAGGCTGGGCGCTCTCTCGCTGGCGAAAAGCATTCAGCGGCCAGGATCCGACCCGGACGACGGGCGCCACTGCCGCCTGATCAGCCCGTACACCCACGAGTCCGACACCTCGCCGTTCACGACGCAGTCTTCCCGCAACGTCCCTTCACGCACGAATCCGAGCTTTTCCAGGACGCGAGCAGATGCCGTGTTGCGGGTATCGGTCTCGGCCTGGACTCGATTCAGGTCCAGCGTGTCGAATGCCCACTGCAGCAAGGCGCGCGCGGCCTCCGTCGCGTAGCCGTGGCCCCATGCCGCATCGTCGAGGCAGTAGCCCATCGACGCGCTGCGATAGTCGGGGTTCCATCGGGTCAGACTGCACCAGCCGATAAATGCCCTGTCGGAAACACGGTCGATGGCCAGCCGCGCCCCGCTGCCTTCGTCCGCCATTTGCTGGCAAGCCGTGATGAAGCGTTCGGCGCGCGCTCGTTCGCTCCAGGGCGGCGCGTCCCAGTAGCGCAGCACGTAGGCGCTGCTGTGCATCGCGAAGAGGGCGTCCGCGTCTGCGCTGGTCACGGGGCGCAGTAGCAGGCGAGCGGTGTGCAGCGTGGGGGTGGGCAAGGACATACGCGCCATGTTGCCTTGTCATGAGGGGCGGTCGGGCGGCGGCATAGGCCATGCCCTAGGAGCGCGGCGTGCCGAGTCCGAAGACGGCGTCCTCCTGGAGTTGGCGTAGCAACCGCAGCGGGCTTCCCCAGTCTGACTGACCGGACGTCGTCAAGGCCGCTCTCTCATCGGCTAGTACCGGGAGCTGAGGCACAGGGCGGACCGGTCACGGTCTGTGACGTGCGAACAGCGGCAGATCAGTACACCTGACCTTCGTCGACGCCCAGCCACGGGTGAGGCAATGCGCCCGGCAGCTATCCGGACGCATTGACATCGGCAGGGTCGCATACCGGCCGTCTCGAGCCGGTGGCGTCGGCGGCGATCAGTTTCCTGATCAGAAGGGGGGTGCGTCCTCGCCCATCAACGCCAGCACGACGCCTCCCTTCCCGCTCTTGAGGCTCTGGACCACGACCTTGCCGGTGCTGCCGTCGGGCAGCTCCAACGTAAAGGTCTTCCCGACCGCGTTTTTGGGGCCATTGCCGGCGCTGTTGGCGGGTCGGAAGTCGCCTGCCCACGGCGGGGTCCCACCCTTGCGGGCGGGCTCGGCGAAGAGCGCGGCGGTGCCGGGGGTCCTGGTGCCGTCCGAGGAGAGAAGCACTGAGGCGCTGCGATAGGTAGCCATATACGCCAAGGCTATCCCGGACTGCGCTCGATCGCGCCACGACAACTGCCCCGCAACGCGAACGGCCACGGAAAGCGACCTTGATCTGCTCTCACCCCTTGGGTTGACCGTGCGTTGGCCGCGGCCCGAGCTAGACCCCGGTCGCCGAACCTGCAGCTTCGGCGACCGACAGCCCGCCGGCTCGGCCGAGTCTCGCCACCGCGTCCACACTTGCCCGCACCAGACCCAGACGCCTCGCAGGTTGTCGGCGCGCACGATCGGCGGCAGAAGAGGATGTTGTCGGCGGTGCGGTCGGGGGTGGTTGCCACCGGCAGGTGGGGCCGTTGGTACCGGTGACGCGAACGCGGCGTCCGATCACCGCCGGACGGCTGGCCTTTTGTCGACCAGGCTTTCCGTCATGAACAACGCACTTGACGGCAAGGTAGCTCTGGTTACCGGCGGTGGCCGTGGCATTGGCGCTGCAGTGGCGTTGCGCCTGGCCAAGGAGGGCGCCGATGTGGCGCTGACGTTCCAGCAGAATCAGCAACGCGCCGACGACGTGGTGGACCAGATCAAGGCCGCGGGACGGCGGGCGATCGCCGTGCAGGCGGACAGTTCCGACCCGGCGGCGGTGGTCGCCGCGGTTGACCGGGTCGCCGGTGAGCTGGGTCGGTTGGACATCCTGGTCAACAACGCCGGCGCGTTCCTGCTCGGACCGCTGGAGCAATTGAGCCTGGAAGAGTTCGAACAGACCGTCGCGGTCAACGTCCGCGCGCCGTTCGTCGCCTCGCAGGCCGCGGTGCGCCACATGTCGGCCGGTGGGCGGATCATCAACATCGGCAGCAACGTGGCCGAGCGGGCAGTCTTCCCGGGCTTCTCGCTGTACGCGATGAGCAAGACCGCCCTGATCGGCCTGACCAAGGCGCTCGGACGCGAACTCGGCGGCAGGGCGATCACCGTGAATCTGGTAAATCCAGGGGCCACGGACACCGAACTGAACCCAGCCGACGGCCCTAATGCCGACACGATCAACGGGTTCACCGCCCTCGGCCACTACGCGGAGCCAGCCGACGTGGCCGCCGCGGTGGCGTTCCTCGCCAGCCCGGACGGGCGTTACATCACAGGGGCGACGGTCAACGTCGACGGCGGCTTCACCATCTGATCATCGGCTCACCGCCGTCCTGTCCACCCTTGCGCACCGCTCAGGTGTCACCGACTGTAACCAGGGCGACTGAGCAACCAAGGCCGGCTGTCCGTGCATGTGCTGGGACGGATCTGGGCGGGTTCAACCGGTGTGCGCGGGTTCAACGACTTCGTTATCGACGGCGAGGACCTGGCCGACGAGTTGGCTGACTGGAACCGCGACCGATTCGCTTACCGAGGAAAGACCCTCCGGGTCGAATGGCTTGACGACATCACCTCGCGGAGGCTGCGCGTTGAGGTCTTCGGCATCGAGGACAACGCCGGCTGACCGGTCCGCCCCGAGACCCCGGCTCAGACGTTGAAGCGGAACTCCACCACGTCGCCGTCCTTCATGACGTACTCCTTGCCCTCGATCCGGACCTTGCCGGCGGCCTTGGCCGCCGCCATCGATCCGGCCTCGACCAGGTCGTGGTAGGAGACCACCTCGGCCTTGATGAAGCCGCGCTGGAAGTCGGAGTGGATGACGCCCGCGGCCTCCGGCGCGGTCGCGCCGACCGAGACGGTCCAGGCCCGCGCCTCCTTGGGCCCCGCCGTCAGGTACGTCTGGAGGCCGAGCGTGCGGAAGCCGACCCGGACCAGCTGGTTCAGGCCGGGCTCGTTCTGCCCGATCGACTCCAGCAGCTCGCGGGCCTCCGCCTCGGGCAGGTCCACCAGCTCGGACTCGATCTTGGCGTCCATGAAGACGGCCTCGGCGGGGGCGACCAGCGCGCGCAGCTCGTCCAGGAACTCGGCGTTGGCCAGCTCGGCCTCGTCGACGTTGAAGACGTACAGGAAGGGCTTGGTGGTGAGCAGGTGCAGCTCGCGCAGGTGCTCCAGCTCGATCCTCGCGGCGGCCGCGCCGGCGTACAGCGTGATGCCGCCGTCGAGCACGTCGATCGCCATCTTCGCGGCCTCGACCGCGGCGGCCCGGTCCTTGCGGAGCTTGGCTTCCTTCTCCAGCCGCGGCAGCGCCTTCTCCAGGGTCTGGAGGTCGGCGAGGATCAGCTCGGTGTTGATCGTCTCGATGTCGTCGGCCGGGGAGACCTTTCCATCGACGTGCACCACGTTCGGGTCGGAGAAGGCCCGCACCACCTGGCAGATCGCCGAGGCGTCCCGGATGTTCGCCAGGAACGCGTTGCCCCGGCCCTGCCCCTTGGAGGCGCCCCGGACCAGGCCGGCGATGTCGACGAACGACACCGGCGCGGGCAGCACCTTCTGCGAGGCGAAGATCTCGGCCAGCTTCTCCAGCCGCTCGTCCGGCAGCCCGACGACGCCGACGTTGGGCTCGATGGTGGCGAACGGGTAGTTCGCCGCGAGCACGTCGTTCTTGGTCAGCGCGTTGAACAGGGTGCTCTTGCCGACGTTGGGCAGGCCGACGATGCCGATGGTGAGACTCACGACCAGCCAGCTTACGCGGTTCGCCGCCGGCACCGGACAGGCAGGCCCGCCAGAGGCACGGAAAGGGATCCCGGGGACGACCGAGGCGTTGCTAACGTGCCCCGGTGACCAGCGCACCAGGAGAGAAGCTGCCCGAGCTGTATGTGGCGGTGGACGTCGAGGCGGACGGCCCCATCCCCGGGCCGTACAGCATGATCTCGCTGGGCATGGCCGTCGCCGGCCGCCCCGACCTCACCTTCTACACCGAGCTGAAGCCGATCTCGGACGACGTCGTGCCCGCCGCGCTCGCCGTCTCCGGCCTCGACCGGGACCGGCTGCTCCGCGAGGCGCCCACCGCCGGCGAGGCGATGGCCGCCGCCGCGAACTGGGTGAACGGGCTGCGCCGGATCGGCCGTCCGGTCTTCCTGGCCGCGCCGGCGGTCTGGGACGGCATGTTCGTGCACTGGTACTTCGTGCGCTTCGTCGGGCACAGCCCCTTCGGCGCCACGGGCTCGGGCGTCGACCTGCGCAGCTTCTGGATGGGGATGACCGGCGGCGAGTGGGTGGCCACCCGCAAGGGGATCATCAAGCACCAACTCGGCCTGACCGACGTGCCGCACACCCACCACGCCGGGGAGGACGCGGCCGAGCTGGCCCAGGTCTTCGACGCCGCTCGCCGCCGCCGGGCCGGGTGGGCGGCGGCGGGCGAGCGGGCCGAGCCGACCTGACCGTCAGCCGGCGGTCAGCAGCCGGGGCTCGATCCGGGTCTCCGTGGCGCCGCCGGCACCGTCCGGCCTGACCTCGTACGCGTAGACGCCCTCCCGCTCCGCGACCGCCTCGGCCAGCCGGGTCCCCCGGTAGACCAGCCCCACCCCGTCGTCCGTGCAGTGGCTGACCGGCAGGGTGCCGTCGCCGACCAGCCGGTGCAGCAGCGGACGGCGCTGCTCCTCGCTGTCGTAGTGCACCCCGTTGCCGTACGGCAGCCAGCCCAGCCCGTCGGTGAAGGCGCGCAGTTCCGGGCCGTAGCTGTCGGTGGCGCCGCCGAGGTGCCAGCAGATCGAGCCGGCGGAGACGCCGCCGAGCACCACGCCCGCCTCCCAGCACTCGCGGAGGATCTCGGGCAGGCCGTGCACCCGCCACACCGCGCAGAGGTTGGCGACGCTGCCGCCGCCGACCCAGATGATGTCCTGGGCGAGCAGGTGCGCGCGGACGTCCTCGACGTTCGGCATCGGGAACAGCGCCAGGTGCGAAGGTCGGAACCGGGTGCCGGCGAACGCGCCGTAGAAGACGGTGAACGAGGTCGGCTGGTCGCCGACGGCCTGGTTGAGGTAGCAGATCCGCGGCGCGTCGCCGGCCTGCGCCAGCTCGGCCATCAGGGCGAAGACCGGGCCGGGATCGGCGTCCCAGGGGCCGTGGCCCCGGCGGGAGAAGCCCATGCTGGTGGCGACGATGGTGGGTTCGCTGGCGGGCACGCTCGTCCTTCCGTCGGTGGCACTGGCGTCCCCATCCTGCGTCATCGCCGGGCCGGCCGCCGCCCCGGTCAGGGTGGGGACTCGGCGGCGGCGAGCAGCGCGCGCAGCAGGTCGCCCAGGCGCGCCTGGTCCTCGGCGGGCAGAGCGTCGAGGGTGCGTCGCTGCACCTCCAGGCCCGCCTCGGCGGCCTCCTCGACCACCCGGCGGCCCTGCTGGGTCAGCGTCACCCGCAGCCCGCGCCGGTCGGCCGGGTCCGGGGTACGCCGGACCAGCCCCTGGCGTTCCAGCCGGTCGAGCCGGCCGGTCATCCCGCCGGAGGTGAGCATCAGCGCCGCGGTGAGCGCCTTCGGCGCGAGCGCGTACGGCTCGCCGCTGCGCCGTAGCGCGGCCAGCACGTCGAACTCGCCGCGGCCGAGGCCCCAGTTCGCGTACACCTTCTCCTGGGCGTCGCCGACGATCCGGGCCAGTCGGTAGATCCGGCCGAAGACGGCCATCGGCTCGGGGCGCATGCCGGCCCGCTCCCGCCGCCACTGCTCGACGATCACATCCACGTCGTCCCGCTCGGTCACCACCGGATTGTGCCCCACCTCGCACTTCCCCTTTCGCTCGCCACTGATTAGCTTAGCACTAAGCTACTTAGTGTCGAGAGAAAGAGGGCGTCCGATGAGCAGCCGCAGCACCGACGTCGTGTTGACCGCCATGGCCCCCGCCGCCTGGGGCACCACCTACCTCGTCACGTCCGAGCTGCTGCCGCCGGACCGGCCGCTCTGGTCCGGCGTCCTCCGGGCGCTCCCCGCCGGCCTGCTGCTGCTCGCGCTGACCCGACGCCGACCGCACGGCCCCTGGTGGTGGCGGGCCGCGCTGCTCGGCGCGCTCAACATCGGCGCGTTCTTCCCGCTGCTCTTCCTCGCGGCGTACCGGCTGCCGGGCGGCACCGCCGCGGTGCTGGGTGCCGCCCAGCCGCTGCTGGTGGCCGGGCTCACCGTGCTGGCGCTCGGCGACCGGCCACGCCGCACCGTGCTGCTGGCCGCGCTCACCGCCCCGCTCGGCGTGAGCCTGGTCGTGCTCCGCCCCGACGCCGGCATCGACCCGCTCGGCGTGGCCGCCGGCCTGACCGCCACCGCCGCGATGGCCACCGGCCTGGTGCTCACCCGCCGCTGGGGCCGCCCGCCCGGGGTCGGCACGCTCGCCGCGACCAGCTGGCAGCTGACCGCAGGCGGCCTGCTCATCATGCCGGTCGCGGTCGTCGTGGAGGGCACGCCGCCGACGCCGGACATTCCGGCCCTGCTCGGGTACGCCTGGCTCGGGCTGGTCGGCACCGCGCTGGCGTACGTGCTCTGGTTCCGGGGGGCGGGCCGGCTGCCGCTGACCCAGGTCTCGGTGCTGGGCGCGCTGAGCCCGCTGACCGCCGCCGCGCTCGGCTGGCTCGTGCTGGGCCAGGGGTTGACCCCGACCCAGCTCGCCGGCTTCGCGCTGGCGGTGACCGCGATGGTGGTCGGCCAGCTCCCCCCGCGCCCGGCACCCGCCGACCGGGCCACCCCGGCGCAGAGAACCGCCGTGCCCGCCGCCGGAGTCGCGGCCCCGGCCGCCGCGCGGGTCGGCGCCGACGCGGGTCAGCCGGCCAACCGCCAGCCCGCCCCGTCGGAGCCGACCTCCGGCAGCGCGCCGGTCGGCAGCTCGGCCGCGGCGGCCAGCGGCAGGGTGAAGCGGTGCGCGGCGGACGGGCCGGCCAGCTCCGACTCGCCGAGCATCCAGCGCACCTCGTCGACCGTCCAACCGAGCCCGGGCCGGTCGGCGATCTCGCGGACCAGCCGCAGACCGACCCGGGTGTCGTCGTCGTAGCTGCGCATGCACCAGTGGTGCGCCCACATGCCCAGCGCGCGCAGCCCGTCCGCGTCGAGGGACGCCGCGAGCCGGCCGCAGGCGGTGTCGGCGAAGGGCCGGGCCGGATCGTCCGCCCCGTCCCGCTCGATCGCGCCGAAGGCGGCCGGAGCCACCACCCGCATCCGGTCGTAGAGGCCCTGCGCCACCGCGCGGTCGATCCCCGCCCGCCCCGACCGAGAGGCTCCTCGCCCGGCCACGCCCGCCATCGCCGCACCCTTTCTGGAGTTGGTGGCGCGACGCTACCGACCACTACCGACACTTTCCCGGGCCGGATTCGTTGCCGCGCAATGGATAGCCGGGCTGACCTGCGGCGTCTGTATCTGTGACAACCGAAACCGGGGAGGGTGGGTGGACGAGGACGATCGGGCCCGGCTGGCCGAGTTCGTGGCCAGCCGGACGCCGGCCCTGATGCGGGTCGCGTATCTGCTCACCGGGGACCGGCACGCCGCCGAAGATCTGTTCCAGTCGGCGCTGGCCAGGACGATCCCCCGCTGGCGGACGCTGCGGCACGCCGACCCGGAGGGCTACCTGCGCACGGTCATGTACCGGGAGCGGGTGAGCTGGTGGCGGCGGCTGCGCCGGTACCGGGAGACGTCGCTCACCGGAGCGGACGAACGCGTCGACCCCGATCCGAGCGGCGGCGCCGACGTACGCCTGGCGATGCGGGCCGCGCTGGACGCGCTGCCCGCGGCGCAGCGCACGGTGGTGGTCCTGCGCTACTACGAGGACCTCACCGAGAGCCAGGTCGCGGCGGCGCTGGGCTGTTCGGTCGGCACCGTCCGCAGCCGTACCCACCGGGCCGTCGCCCGGCTGCGCCAGCTCCTGCCGGACGTCGAACTCCTGGAGGTACGGCGGTGACCACGCCCTTCGAGAACCTCATCCGCGCCACCCTCTCCGACCTGGCCGAGGAGGCACCGACAGTGCACGACCAGTTGATCCCGGCGGAACGACGTGCCCGGACCCGCCGCGCCACGGTGACGATGGCCGCGGCGGGCACCCTCGCCGCCGTCCTGATCGCCACCCCGCTCGCGCTGGCCGACCCGGGCCCGGACGCCCCCCGTCCTGCCGCCCCCACCGCGCCACCGACCCCGAACCCGGCCACCCCGGTCCCCTCGCCCAGCCCCACCGACCCGCCCACCCCCCGGCCCCCGGCGCCCGGCCCGTCCCGCCCGGGTCCGGCCTGGCCGACGGCGACGCCCAGTCCGCGCGGACCCGCGCCGGGGCTGCCCTCGCCCGTCCCGGCTCGGCCGTCGGCCAGCCCGGCCGGCCCGATCCGGTTCACGCCCGTCCCCAGCCCGTCGCCGCGCTGACCGGCGCGCCCGGTGCCGGCGACGCTCAGGTCCGAATCCCGCGAGCCACCGGCCCTGAGCTGCAGGCATCATCGGTGGCGTGGACTTGGACTTCGAGCGGTGCTACCGGGCCGTGGACAGCCGTGACCAGCGGTTCGACGGCTGGTTCTACACCGGGGTCACGTCGACCGGGATCTACTGCCGGCCGTCCTGCCCGGCAATGACGCCCAAGCGGCAGAACGTCCGGTTCTTCCCGTCCGCGGCCGCCGCGCAGGGCGCCGGGCTGCGGGCCTGCCGGCGCTGCCGACCGGACGCCGCGCCCGGCTCGCCGCAGTGGGACGTCCGCGCCGACGTGGTCGGCCGGGCCGTCCGGCTGATCGCGGACGGGGTGGTCGACCGGGACGGCGTCCCGGGCCTGGCCACCCGGCTCGGCTACACCGAACGGCACCTGCACCGGATGCTCCGCGCCGAGCTGGGCGCCGGCCCGCTGGCGCTGGCCCGGGCGCAGCGCGCGCAGACCGCCCGGACGCTGATCGAGACGACCGGGCTGGGGATGGCCGAGATCGCGTTCGCCGCCGGGTTCGGCAGCGTCCGCCAGTTCAACGACACAGTCCGCGAGGTGTACGGCGTCGCGCCGTCAGAGCTGCGGTCGGCGCGGCGAGCGCCCGCGACGGGCGGCGCGGGCACGATCACGCTGCGGCTGGCGTACCGGCCACCGCTGCACGCCGCCGCGCTGCTCGACTTCCTCGCCCGACGCGCGCTGCCCGGCGTCGAGGAGGTGCGCGACGGGACGTACCGCCGGGGGTTGCGGTTGCCGCACGGCGCCGCGGAGGCGGCGCTGACCCCGGCGGACGGCCACGTCTCGGCGACCCTGCGGCTGGCCGACATGCGCGACCTGGCGCCCGCGGTGGCCCGCTGCCGCCGGCTGCTCGACCTGGACGCCGACCCGCAGGCCGTCGACGGCACCCTCGCCGCCGACCCCGCCCTGGCCCCCGCCGTCGCGGCCGAACCCGGGGTACGTCTCCCCCGCGCCGCGGACGGCTTCGAGATGGCCCTCCGCGCCGTCATCGGCCAACAGGTCTCGGTCCGATCCGCCCGCACCACCCTCACCCGCCTCCTCCAGGCCACCTCCCCCACCCCAGCCCTCGTTGATCATGAAGTTGTCGCCCTCGGCGACGGCGTGTCGGGACAACAACTTCATGATCAACGCGCGGAGTCAGGGACGCTGCGGGGGTTTGCCGGGGCCGAGGAGGTGCTCTCGGTGCCGGATGAGGCGTTCGGGATGCCGGCGGGGCGGCGGGAGACGATCCGGGCTCTCGCGCGTGCCGTGGCCGCCGGGGAGATCGACCTGGAGCCGGGCGGGGACCGCGAGGAGACCGTACGGCGGCTCACCGCGCTGCCCGGCATCGGGCCGTGGACCGCCGGCTACGTGGCCATGCGCGCGCTCGGCGACCCGGACGTCCTGCTCCCCACCGACCTCGCGGTACGCCGGGGCGCCGCCGCCCTCGGCCTGCCCACCGACCCGAAGACCCTCGACGCGTACGCCGACCGCTGGCGCCCCTGGCGGTCGTACGCGATGATCCGCCTCTGGAGAGCAGCATGAGCATCGACAGCACCGTCATCGACACCCCTGCCGGGCCGCTGAGCATCCTGGCCGGCCCGGACGGGGCGGTCCGCGCCGCCGGCTTCACGCCCGCGCCGGAGACCCTGCTCCCCCTGGTGCACCCGAGCCTGCGCGGGCCGCTGCGGCACCGCGCCGACCTCGGGCCGGTCGACCTCGCCGTGCGGTCCTACCTGGATGGTGACCTGACCGCGATCGACGGGGTGCCGGTGGAGCAGCACAGCGGCGGGGCGTTCATGACCCACGCCTGGGCGGTGCTGCGCGAGGTGAAGCCGGGCGAGCCGGTGACGTACACCGGGTTCGCCGGGCTGGCCGGGCGGCCCGCCGCGGTCCGCGCGGCGGCCGGCGCCTGCGCCCGCAACGCCGCCGCCCTCTTCGTCCCCTGCCACCGGGTGCTGCGCACCGACGGCACCCTCGGCGGTTACCGCTGGGGACTGGACGTGAAGACCTGGCTCCTGAACCACGAGCGCCGGGAGCAGGGAGTGACGGAAAGATGACACAAGCGTGACTCACATTTGACGCTAACGTCGGGTAGTGCCTGCGGAGAGCGACGGCAACCCGGCGACCCCGGTTGACGCCGGACCCCGTCCGCTGCGCAACCTCTGGCGGCTGCGTCGCTACCTGCGCCCGTACGCGGTGGAGTGGTGCTGGCTGCTGGTCGCGGCGCTGGCGGCCACCGCGGCCAGCCTCGCGGTGCCCCTCGTGGTGCAGCGGGTGGTCGACGGGCCGATCGCCCGGCACGACACGGCCGGCCTGCTCCGGCTCGGCGGCCTGGCCCTGCTGCTCGGGCTGACCGAGGCGGTGCTGATCTTCATCCGCCGGTGGGCCCAGTCGTCCTCCTCGGTCGGCATGGAAGCGGCCATCCGCGCCGACATCTACGCCCACCTGCAACGCCTGCCCGCCGGCTTCCACGACCGGTGGCAGTCCGGCCAACTGCTCTCCCGGGCGGTCAGCGACCTGTCGGTGATCCGCCGGTTCCTCTCCTTCGGACTGCTCTTCCTCGTGCTCAACCTGGTCACCTACGTCGCCGTGGTGCTGCTGCTGATCCGGTTGCACGGGCCGCTCGGCCTGCTCGTCGCGGCCAGCGCGGCGCCGCTGTTCCTGATCAGCCGCCGGTTCGCCCGGCACTACCACGCGGCGTCCCGCCGGATGCAGGACCAGCAGGGCGACGTGGCCACCCTGGTCGAGGAGACCGCCCAGGGGCTGCGCACCATGAAGGCGTACGGGCGGGGGCCGGAGCTGGCCGAGCGGTTCGCCGGACGGGCCCGGGCGCTGCACGACACCGGCGTCGGCAAGGCGCGACTGCTGGCCCGTACCTCGGCGCTGTTCGACCTGGTACCCAACCTGACCCTCGGCGTGGTGCTGGTCTGCGGGGCGGCGCTGGTGGCGCGGGGCACGCTCACCATCGGCGAGCTGGTCGCCTTCGTCAGCCTCCAGCTCATGCTGACCTGGCCGGTGCAGTCGCTGGGCTGGATCATCGCCAACGGGCAGGAGGCGGCGACCGCCGCCGACCGGATCCAGGAGGTGCTGGACACCCCGCCGTCGATCGTGGACGCCTCGAACGCCGTCCCGCTGGCCCGGGAGGCCGTCCGCGGCCGACTGCGCTTCGAGGGCGTCTCGTTCCGCTATCCCGGCAGTCCGGCGCCGGTGCTGCGGGAGATCGAGCTGGCCGTCGAGCCGGGCGAGACGCTGGCCCTGGTCGGCGCGACCGGCGCCGGCAAGAGCACCCTGCTCTCCCTGGTCCCCCGGCTGCACGAGGTGACCGGCGGGCGGATCACCCTGGACGGGCGCGACCTGCGGGACCTGCGGCTGGCCTCGCTGCGCCGGCTGGTCGGGGTGGCCTTCGAGGAGCCGACGCTCTTCTCCATGTCGGTCTGGGAGAACCTCACCCTGGGCCGGCCGGACGCCGACGAGGAGGAGGTCCGGGCCGCGCTGACGCTGGCCCAGGCCGACTTCGCGTACGACCTGCCGTGGGGGCTGGCCACCCGGGTCGGCGAGCAGGGGCTGTCCCTCTCCGGCGGGCAGCGGCAGCGGCTCGCGCTGGCCCGGGCGGTGCTGGGCCGGCCCGCGCTGCTGGTGCTGGACGACCCGCTCTCCGCCCTCGACGTGCACACCGAGGCGCTGGTCGAGGCGGCGCTGAAACGGGTGCTGCGGGACACCACCGCGCTGCTGGTGGTGCACCGGCCGTCGACGGTCGCGCTGGCCGACCGGGTGGCGCTGCTCGACGCGGGCCGGATCACCGCGGTCGGGCGGCACTCGGAGCTGCTCGCCACCGTGCCCGCGTACCGGGCGGTGCTCTCCGCCGAGTCGTCGGCGCAGGACCGTGGCCTGGTGCGCTCATGAGCCCGCGCCTGCCCCGCCCCCGCGCCCCGGCCGAGGACGGCCCGGCGGGAGGCGGCCCGGCGGGGGACCTGTCCCGGTGGCGGGGGGTGGCCACCGACCCGGACGCCGACCGCAGCCGCGCCGAGGACACGTCGCCCGAGGCGATGGCCCGGCTGCGCGGCCGCAGCCGGGTGCTGCTGCGTGAACTGCTCCGCCCGCACCGGCGCCGGCTCGGGCTGGCGGTCACCCTGCTGCTCGCCCAGAACGCCGCCGCGATGTCCGGGCCGTACCTGGTCATGCTGGGCATCGACCGGGCGATCGGGCCGCTGCGGGCCGGTGACCCGCGGCCGCTGGCCGCCGTCGCCGGCGCCTTCGCCGTCGCGGCGAGCACCGAGTACGCGGCCCGGCGCAGCTTCCTCACCCTCTCCGCCCGGATCGGCCAGGCCGTCCTGCTGGAGCTGCGCCAGCGGGTGTACCGCCACTTCCTGACCCTCTCCGTCGGCTTCCACGAGCGCTACACCTCGGGTCGGGTGGTCTCCCGGCTCACCAGCGACCTGGACTCGATCGCCGAGCTGGTCGACGGTGGCATCGACAGCCTGGTGCTCGCGGCGCTGTCGGTGCTCTCGGTGGCCGGGATCCTGCTCTGGCTGGACCTGCCGCTGGCCGCGGTGACCCTGCTGGCGTTCCCCTTCCTCTACTGGCTGTCCCGCTGGTTCGCCCGCGCCTCGGCCGACGCGTACCGACGCAGCCGGGAGGCGGTGGCGCTGGTCATCGTCCACTTCGTCGAGTCACTGCGCGGCATCCGGGCGGTGCAGGCGTTCCGCCGGGAGCCGCGCAACCAGCAGATCTTCGCGGCGGTGAACGACGAGTACCGACGGGCCAATGTGCGGGCGTTCCGGCTGATCGCGACGTTCTCCCCCGGCATCAAGGTGATCGGCAACGTCACCGTCGCGGTGGTGCTCGGCTACGGCGGCTGGCGGGTGCTCGGCGGCGGCATGGAGGTGGGCGTGCTCGCCGCCTTCCTGCTCTACCTGCGCCGGTTCTTCGAGCCGATGCAGGAGCTGAGCCAGTTCTACAACTCCCTGCAGTCGGCGACCGCCGCGCTGGAGAAGCTCGCCGGGGTGCTCGACGAGCGGCCGGGGGTGCCCGAGCCGGCGTACCCGGTGCCGCTGCCGGCCGGGCCGGGGCGCGGGGCGGTGACCTTCCGGTCGGTCACCTTCGGCTACCGGCGGCAGACACCGATCCTCGCCGGGTTCGACCTGGTGGTCCCGGCCGGGCAGACGGTGGCGCTGATCGGGCCGACCGGCGCCGGCAAGTCGACCGTCGCCAGGCTGCTGGCCCGCTTCCACGACCCGGACGACGGCACGGTAAAGCTGGACGGGGTCGACCTACGCGACCTGTCCGACCCGCAGCTGCGGCGCGCGGTAGTGCTGGTGACCCAGGAGAACCACCTGTTCAGCGGCACCGTTGCGGAGAACATCCGGTTCGGCCGCCCGACCGCCGACGATGCGGCGGTGGAGGCCGCCGCGCGGGCGATCGGCGCGCATCACTTCATCGCCGCCCTCCCCGACGGGTACGCCACCGAGGTGCACCGGCGCGGCGGCCGGCTCTCCGCCGGGCAGCGGCAGCTGGTGGCGTTCGCCCGGGCGTTCCTGGCCGATCCCCGGGTCCTGATCCTGGACGAGGCGACCTCGTCGCTGGACGTGCCGACCGAGCGGCTGGTGCAGCGGGCCCTGGCCACCGTGCTGCGGGACCGCACCGCGCTGGTGATCGCGCACCGGCTCTCCACCGTGGAGACCGCCGACCGGGTGCTGGTCCTCGACGGCGGCCGGATCGTCGAGGACGGGCCGCCCGCCCGGCTCGCCGCCACCGGCGGCCGGTACGCCGCCCTGTACCAGCAGTGGCGCGACTCGCTGGTTTAGCCGGCGGCCGGGCGGGGCCGGGCCGGCCTCGGCTTCCAGATCGCCACCCGCGGCCCGCTGCTCGGCCCGATCGTCTCCACGACCCGTCAGGCGTCATAGCGACAAGCCGTGGCGCGGCGACGATAAAACCATGGCGCGGCGACGCGGGCTGCCTAGGATCGACGGATGACCGATACGGCGAGGACGGCCCGCGTCGGCGTCCCCGAGCGGCCCACGCTGGACGGGCTCGAGGAGACCTGGGCGCGCCGCTGGCAGGAGGAGGGCACGTACGCGTTCGACCGCTCGAAGGAGCGCTCGGACGTGTACGCGATCGACACCCCGCCGCCGACCGTATCCGGCGAGCTGCACATGGGGCATGTCTTCTCGTACACGCACACCGACACGGTGGCCCGGTTCCAGCGGATGCGCGGCCGGACGGTCTTCTACCCGATGGGCTGGGACGACAACGGCCTGCCCACCGAGCGCCGGGTGCAGAACGTGTACGGCGTGCGCTGCGACCCGGCCCTGCCGTACGACCCGGACTGGGTGCCGCCCGCCACCCCGGTGAGCGAGGCGGCCCGGAAGGAACAGACCCCGATCTCCCGGCGCAACTTCATCGAGCTGTGCGAGCTGCTGACGGTCGCCGACGAGGAGGTCTTCGAGGCGCTCTGGCGGCGGCTCGGGCTCTCGGTGGACTGGTCGCTGACGTACACCACGATCGGCCGCGTCGCCCGGGCCGCCAGCCAGCGGGCATTCCTGCGCAACCTGGCCCGGGGTGAGGCGTACCAGGCGGAGGCGCCGACCCTCTGGGACGTCGGGTTCGCCACCGCGGTCGCCCAGGCGGAACTGGAGGACCGGGAGCGGCCCGGGGCGTACCACCGGCTGCGGTTCACCGGGCCGGACGGGCGTGAGGTGCTGATCGACACCACCCGGCCCGAGCTGCTGCCGGCCTGCGTGGCGCTGGTCTGCCACCCCGACGACGAGCGGTACGCGGACCTGGTCGGCACGGCCGTGCGTGCCCCGGTCTTCGGGGTCGAGGTGCCGGTCCGCGCGCACCCGCTGGCGGACCCGGCCAAGGGCACGGGCGTCGCGATGGTCTGCACGTTCGGTGACCTGACCGACGTGACCTGGTGGCGGGACCTGGACCTGGAGACCCGGGTGGTGATCGGCCGGGACGGTCGGCTGCTGCCCGAGCCGCCGGCCGGCGTGCCGGCGCAGCCCTACGCGGCGCTCGCCGGGCAGACCGTCAACGGCGCCCGGCGGACCCTGGTGGAGCTGCTGGCCGATGCGGGTGACCTGGTCGGCGAGCCGCGCGAGATCACCCACCCGGTGAAGTTCTACGAGCGCGGCGACCGGCCGCTGGAGATCGTCTCGACCCGGCAGTGGTACCTGCGCAACGGTGGCCGGGACGCCGGCCTGCGCGAGGAACTGCTGGCCCGGGGCGGCGAGCTGCGCTGGGTGCCGGAGCACATGCGCCACCGGTACGAGCACTGGGTGGCCGGCCTGACCGGCGACTGGCTGGTCAGCCGGCAGCGCTTCTTCGGGGTGCCGGTGCCGGTGTGGTACCGGCTCGACGACGTTGGCGAGCCGGACTGGTCCCAGCCTCTCACACCGGAGGAGTCGATCCTGCCGGTCGACCCGTCCAGCGAGGCACCGCCCGGCTTCGACGAGTCGCGGCGCGGTGTGCCGGGCGGTTTCGTCGGTGACCCGGACGTGCTGGACACCTGGGCCACCTCGTCGTTGACCCCGCAGATCGTCGGCGGCTGGGAGACCGACCCGGACCTGTTCGGCCGGGTCTTCCCGATGGACCTGCGCCCGCAGGGGCAGGAGATCATCCGGACCTGGCTCTTCTCCACCGTGGTCCGCGCCCACCTGGAACACGGCGTGCTGCCCTGGCGGGACGCGGTGCTCTCCGGCTGGATCCTCGACCCGGACCGGAGGAAGATGTCCAAGTCCAAGGGGAACGTGGTCACCCCGATGGGCCTGCTGGAGCAGCATGGCTCCGACGCGGTCCGGTACTGGGCGGCCAACGGCAAGCCCGGCATGGACCTGGCCTTCGACCCGGCGCAGATCAAGGTGGGCCGGCGGCTCGCCACCAAGCTGCTCAACGCCTCCCGGTTCGCCCTGGGGCTGGGCGCCGCGGACGCGTTGCGCGCCCCGGCCACCGAGCCGCTGGACACCGCCATGCTCGCCGAACTCTCCGGCGTGGTCGCGACCGCGACCGCCGCCTTCGACGGGTACGACCACACGGCGGCGTTGCAGGCCACCGAGGCGTTCTTCTGGCGGTTCTGCGACGACTACATCGAGCTGGTGAAGGAGCGCGCCTACGGCACCGGGCCGGGCGCCGACTCGGCCCGGGCGGCGCTGGCCACCGCGCTCTCGGTGCAGCTGCGGCTCTTCGCACCGGTGCTGCCCTTCGTGACCGAGGAGGTCTGGTCCTGGTGGCGGTACGGCTCGGTGCACCGCGCGCCGTGGCCCACCACGTACGAGGTGGGCCGGGCTGTCCAGGGGCCGGGCGACCCGGGGCTGCTGCGGCTGGCCGGGGACGCGCTGGGGCAGGTGCGCCGGGCCAAGTCGGAACGGAAGCTGTCCATGAAGGCGGACGTGCCGCTGGCCGAGGCGCTCGGCCCGGCCGCCCTGCTCGACCGGCTCACCCTGGTCGCCGACGACGTCCGCGCGGCGGGGCGGATCGCCAAGCTCGACCTCCTCCCCGACCGCACCCCCGAGCTGGTCATCGCCTGCGCCTTCTGACCAGCCTGAGGAAACATCAGCGCTCGTGGCAGGGCTGGGTGTTGTCCAGCAGCCAGCCCTGCACCGTGTCGGCAGGGTTGTCGAGGAAGATCGTGTCGACCGCGTAGTCCACCGGCACCGCGGCGACAGCGTCCCGCACGGCCGCGAGCGTCCGCTCCCGGTCCGGGTCGGTCGCCGGGTCGAGCGCCACACCGATCAGCAGGCCCGGCGGTTCGTCGCCGACCTGCATCCACGCCCGGCGGGCACTGGCCACGGCCGGCACCGCGCGCAGCCGTTCGGCCAGCGCGGCGAGCAGCTCCTCCGGCTCCTCGGCGGGCAGGCCGAGCCGGACCTGCTGACCGGCCCGCAAGGTGTGCGCGCCGCCGCTCATCGCACGCACCCCCACAGGGCGGATCGGCAGGCCGTACTCCCCGCCGGGGTTGACCGCGAGCCCCAGTTCGGCCGGCAGCCGGTCGGCCAGGTCGCGGCCGCGCATGACGGCGTGCGTCCCCTCCCCCGCGCCGCGCGCGTACTGCTCGGCGGAGGTGTAGACGACCACCAGCGGGTGGCCGTCCATGGCGACGATCGGCAGTTGGATCTCGTCGTCGGCCGGCGCGCCGGCCGGCAGCGACAGCCACAGTTCGCCGTCGGCGAGGGCGGCCAACAGCTCGTCCGGGCTCCCCTGTCCCGCCCGCAGGCGGCTCAGTGCCGTCTCCACGTCGTTCGCCGGAAATGGCATCGTCGCTCCCCCGCCCGGTGGTCGTGTCGTCCGGATCATGCCAGGTGACCGGGCGGCCGGTGGGTCAGCTCGTCTCGCCGGCCACGCTGAAGGAGCGGAGGCGGTCGATCGCCAGCACCGTGAAGCCCACGCTGACCAGGGCGGTCAGCACGGCGGCCACTGGGACGGAGACGGTGGTCGAGAGCAGCTCGGTGGGGGCCATCCGGTCGGCGAGGGCGATCACCCACTGCTGGATCGACAGCACCTTCGTGCCGCTGACGAAGTTGCCCAGCAGGCCCTCCCAGATCAGCACGTAGACCAGGCCGAGCAGCACCGGCCGCCGGGTGACCAGGCTGAGCGCCAGGAAGAGCGCCGAGTACGCCAGCGCACCCAGCGCCGAGGCGGCGGCGAGCGCCAGTCCGAGGCGTACCGAATCGGCGAGCACGCCTGCGACGTAGAGCGGCACGGCGACGGTGCCCGCGCTGACCGCGGCGGCCACCGCGAGCTTCGGCAGCACGATCTGCCAGCGCGGCAGCGGCTTGGTGAGGATGTGCACCAGCGTGCCGTCGTCGATCTCGGCGCCGAGCACGCCGGTGCCGACGATCAGCGCCACCACCGGCAGCACCACGGCCAGGCCGAGGCCGACCAGCACCGGCGGCGCCCACTGGCCCGGGTCCACCCGCAGCGCCCGGCAGAGCACGGCGAGCCCCACCAGGACGAGCGGCAGCGGGAGCAGCATCAGGAACCGGCGGCGGCCGAAGAGCCCGCGCGCGGTGATCCAGGAAACGGTCGACATCATGCCTCCACCAGGTACGAGAAGACGCTCTCCAACGACTCGTCCTCCGGCAGCAGCTGCCGGACCCGGATCCCCTGGCGCAGCGCGATCTTCGGCAGCGCCCGGGTGAAGGCGCCGTAGTCGCCGGCCTTGACGGTCAGGCCGGTGCGGTCCAGCTCGACGCCGGTGACCGAGGGCTCGGCCATCAGCGCCACGGCCAGCGCACGATCATCGGTGGAGCGGACCGCGAACACGTGCGGCCGGTTGGTCATCAGCCGGCGGATGGTCCGGAAATCGCCGGAGGCGGCGAGCCGGCCGGCCACCATCACCTGCACGGTGCCGGAGACCTGCTCGACCTCCTCCAGGATGTGCGAGCTGAACAGGATCGTCCGGCCGGCGTCGCCCAGGCTGTGCAGCAGCTGCATCATGTGCAGCCGCTGGCGCGGGTCCATCCCGTTGAACGGCTCGTCGAGGAGCAGGACCTGCGGGTCGTGCACCAGCGCTGCGGCGACCCGGGTGCGCTGCCGCATGCCCTTGGAGTACGTGCCGATCCGCCGGTCCTGCGCGTCGGCCATCTCGACCAGGGCGATCGCCCGCCGGGCCGCGGCCTCCGGGTCGGCCAGCCGGTGCAGCTTCGCGCTGGCCAGCACGAACTCGTACGCGGTGAGGAAGGTGTGCACCGCCTCCCGCTCGCTGACCAGGCCCAGCCGGCGGTAGACGCCGGGGTTGCGCCAGGTCGGCTCGCCGTCCAGGGTCACCGCGCCCCGGGACGGGGACAGGAACCCGGCCATCATGTGCAGCAGCGTGGTCTTGCCGGCCCCGTTCGGGCCGAGCAGCCCGGTCACCCCCGGGCCGAGCCGCATGGTGACGTCGTTGACCGCCACCACGTTGCCGTACCAGCGGGAGACCCCGGCGAGGTCCAGGGTGCTGGTGGTGACGGCCGGCGGCGCGCCGGCGCTGAGCGTGGTCATCGGGCGGCCACCTTCCGGTATCGCAGGAGCAGCAGGGTGACGCAGGCGGCGACCAGCAGCACGGCGGCGGTCGCGTAGACCGGCCCGAAGTCGCCGATCGGTATGCCGCCACCCTGGCCCTCGGGCACCAGCAGGTCACCGAGCGCCCAGGTGCCCACACCGCCCACGAGGGTCGACGGCGAGGCGAGGAAGGCCAGCTCGTTGATCGTCCGGGACGGCATGATCGACAGGACGCCGACGATCGGGGTGGTCATCAGGAAGACCGCCACGATGCCGCCGGCGGCGAACGCCCGCTTGCCGGTGAGCGAGGCGACCAGCAGGCCGACCGAGGCGAAGACCACCGCCCAGAGACCGGCGTAGAGCAGCCCGGGCAGCAGGTCCAGCAGCTCGTCCCAGACCCCGCGCATCCCGTTGTCGGTGGTGAATGCGGCGCCGAGGAACATCACCAGCTGCGGGCCGCCGAGTAGCAGCCAGAGGGCGGTGACCAGGGCCAGCAGCTTGGCCAGCGCGTAGTCGCCGCGCGGCAGCGGCCGGGAGAAGTACAGCGGCAGCACGCCGCTGCGCAGGTCACGGGAGACCAGCTCGGGAGCGGCCACCGCGACGAAGAAGATGACCAGCCAGCTCATCGCGTCGGCGAACTGGGCGTACGTCATCACCACCTGGCCGATCTGGCTGCGTACCGCGGTGACCCCGGCGGCCACCACGGTGACGATGGCGACCACCAGCCAGGGGAAGATCTTCGCCTTGGCGCTGCGCCCCAACCCGAAGACGGTCCGCAGGCCGTGCAGGTAGAGCGCGCCGAAGACATGCCGGCGCCCCAGCCGGGGCCCGGTGTACCGCTGGTAGCCGATGTCGTGGATGACGCCGGTCGGCTCAGGCATGGCTGGGCTCCCTCGTGGCGAAGAGTTCGGCCACCCGGTGCCGGCGCTGGTCCAGCCGGTGCAGCGGCAGGTCCAGCGCGGCGACCGCGCCGAGGATCAGGTCGTAGGTGCCCTCGTCGGCGAGCGGGACGAGCAGCATCCGGCCGTCCCGGCTGACCGGCAGGTCGAGCGCGGCGAGCCGGGCAGCCAGCTCCTCCGTACCCTCGCTGACCTCGACGGCGAGCACGTCGGTGACCGACGTCATCGCGGAGATCCGGTCGGCGCGCAGCAGTCGGCCGCCGTCGATGGCGACCAGCGTGTCGCAGATCCGCTCGACCTCGCCGAGCAGGTGCGAGCAGACCAGCACGGAGATGCCGAACTCGGTGCCGATCCGGTGGATCAGGGCGAGCATCGCCTCCCGCCCGGCCGGATCGAGGCCGTTGGTCGGCTCGTCGAGCAGCAGCAGGTCCGGGTCGTGCACCAGGGCCTGGGCGAGCTTGACCCGCTGCTTCATACCGGTGGAGTAGCCGCCGACCGGGCGGTAGCGCTCCTCGTAGAGGCCGACGTGGCGCAGCGCCTCGGAGGCGCGTTCCCGGGCCACCGTGCGGGGCAGGCCGCTGATCCGGCCGAGGTGGGTGACCAGCTCGGCGGCGGAGAGGTCGGGCGGGAGCGCGTCGTGCTCCGGCATGTAGCCGACCCGGGCGCGCACCGCAGCCGGGTCGGTGGTCGGGTCGAGGCCGAGCACGGAGACCCGGCCGCTGGTCGGGGCGAGCAGGCCCAGCAGGATCTTGATCAGGGTGGACTTGCCGGCGCCGTTCGCGCCGACCAGGCCGATGATCCCCGGCTCGACCGCGACGGTCAGGTCGGCCAGCGCGGTGACCGGACCCCCGTACGTCTTGGTCAGCGACTCGGTCGCGATCAGTGTCACGCCCGCCAGCGTAGGGACCGGACGCCCGTGCGGACATCAGGCACGCCCCTGATCCCGCCAGTAGGGGTAAGAAAGTCGTAGGGCGGCCCGGTCGGCCGGCTGATCGGCGCCCACCCCGGTGGCCGGGAGTGGAGTGGCGCTCTCGACCGATCGCCGGTCGGCTGCGAAACTGTGTGCCGGTCGGCGAGTGAGGGGTACGAATGAGCAACGGGTGGGTGCTGCCCGACGAGGTGCTTCGGGACGCGCCGGCGTACACGCCGCGCCCCGGGGAGCTGGCCGATCTGGAGTTGCTGCTGAGCGGGGCGTACGCCCCGCTGGCCGGCTTCATGACCCGCGCCGACCTGGCCTCGCTGCAGCGCCGCGGCCGGCTCGCCGACGGCACCGCCTGGCCGGTGCCGGTGGCCCTCCAGGTGCCGGCGGCGCTGGCCGACGGGCTGGACCCGGCCGACCCGGTGCGCCGCGCCCTGGTGCTCACCGACGGCGAGGGCGCTCCGGTGGCCGCGCTGGAGGTCGCCGACGTCTGGGCGGCCCGGGACGGGGTGGCCGGGGTGGGCGGCCCGGTGCGCCGGCTCGGCGACGGGGGGCACGGCCCCTTCCAGCGGCTGCGCCGCAACCCGGAGGAGGTCCGTGCGCTGCTGCCCCCGGGCCGGGTGCTCGGGGTGATCGCCGACCGGCCGCTGCACCGGCCGCAGCTGGCCCAGATCGCGCACGCCGCCCGTACCCTCGCCGCCCACCTGCTGGTGATGATCCCGGTGGATGCGGACGGCACCGGCGGGCTGCCGCCGGAGGCCCTGGTCCGCAGCGTCTTCGCGGCCCGCGACCGGATGCCCCCGGCCACCCTGATCGCGGTGCCGATGCCCCGCCGCCGGGACGAGATCAGCGACGCCCTGCTGCGGGCCCGGATCTCCGCCGCGTACGGGGTGACCCACCTGCTCTCCACCGGCGAGATGCTCTCCGGCGCCGGGCTGCGGGTGCTGGTGCCGCGCGAGCTGGCCTACGACAACCGGGACGGGCAGTGGCGCTGGCGGGAGGACATCCCGCCGCGCAACCGGCGGCTGGCGCTGAGCCAGGAGGAGATCGACGATCTGCTGGACCGGGGCTTCCCGCTGCCCGAGTGGCACACCCCGCCGGCGGTGGCCAAGGAGCTGAGCCGGGCCCGCCCGCCGCGCCGGCACCGCGGCCTGGTGGTCTTCCTGACCGGCCTCTCCGGCTCGGGCAAGTCGACCATCGCCCGAGGGCTGGCGGACGCGCTGCGCGAGCAGGGCGACCGCACGGTGACCCTGCTCGACGGTGACGTGGTGCGCCGGGAACTCTCCGCCGGGCTGGGCTTCAGCAAGGCCGACCGGGACGCCAACGTCCGCCGGATCGGCTGGGTGGCGGCCGAGGTCGCCCGGCACCGCGGGCTGGGCATCTGCTGCCCGATCGCCCCGTACGCCCGGGCCCGGGCGACCGCCCGGGAGATGGCCCTCGCCGCCGGGGCCGGCTTCCTGCTGGTGCACGTGGCCACCCCGCTCGAGGTCTGCGAGCAGCGCGACCGCAAGGGCCTGTACGCGCGGGCCCGGGCCGGCCTGCTCACCGGGATGACCGGCATCGACGACCCGTACGAGGCGCCGGCCGACGCCGAGCTGGTGATCGACACCACCGACCTGACCGTCGAGGAGGCGGTGCAGTCGGTGATGCACCACCTGACCGAGACCGGTTGGGTGGAGCCGCGCCTCCAGTCCGCCTGATTCCCGCCCGGATTCCTTCTTCCCGCCCGGATTCCTTCCGTCGCTTTCCCCTGCCCGCTAGTGTTCATTCTTGTTGGAACACGTTTGACCGCGTGAGAGTGCGTGGGGAACAGGCGGAGGTGCGGCGGGATGCTGGCGCGGCAGCGACAGGCGGCCATCCTCGACCGGGTCCGGGCCTCCGGCGGGGTCCGGGTGACCGACCTGGCCGCCGAGTTCGGCGTCTCGGACATGACCATCCGGCGTGACCTGGAGACGCTGCACGACCAGGGCCTGCTGCCAGCCGGGCCGCCGGGCTGGTCCGCCCGGGCGCGGCGATCGCCCTCTCCGCCGGCACCACCACCGCCGAGCTGGCCCGCCGGCTGGTCGACGTCCCCGGCCTGACCGTGGTGACCAACTCGCTGCCGGTCGCCGAGATCCTGCACACCGGGGGTCGCCCCGACCAGACCGTGGTGCTCACCGGCGGCGTAAGGACCCCGTCCGACGCGCTGGTCGGGCCGCTGGCCGTGGAGGCGATCCGCTCGCTCCACCTGGACCTGCTCTTCCTCGGCGTGCACGGGATCACCGCGCGGGCCGGCTTCACCACGCCCAATCTGAGGGAGGCGGAGACCGACCGGGCCCTGGTGGCCGCCGCCGACCGGCTGGTCGTGCTGGCCGACCACACCAAGTGGGGCACCGTCGGCATCTCCTCCATCGTCGGGCTGGACGCCGCGGACACGCTGGTCACCGACGACCGGTTGGCGCCGGATGCACGACGGGTACTCGACGAGAAGGTGGGGGAACTGGTGATCGTCACGGGCACGGGGCGGACGACGGCGGAGGAGGCGGTGCGGTGAGGCGTACGGCGATCGAGCTGGCGGACGGCCGCGAGCTGATCTACTTCGACGAGCGGGACGACGCCGTCCGGGACCAGCGGGACCTCCGCGACCTCCTCCCGCCCCCACCGGCGTCCCAGCTGCGCTACGACCCCCTCACCGACGAGTGGGTGGCGGTCGCCGTGCACCGGCAGACCCGGACCTTCCTCCCGCCGGCCGACCAGTGCCCGCTCTGCCCGTCCACGCCGGACCGGCTGAGCGAGATCCCGGCCCCCGACTACGACGTGGCCGTCTTCGAGAACCGCTTCCCCTCGCTGAGCCAGCGGGTCGCCGAGGAGCCGGCCGAGATCACCCCGTTCACCCCGGTCCGCCCCGGTCGGGGGCGCTGCGAGGTGGTCTGCTTCACCGACGACCACAACGCCTCCTTCGCCAGCCTGCCGCCCCAGCGGGTACGCACCGTGCTGGACGCGCTCGCCGACCGGACCACGGCGCTCAGCGCACTACCCGGCGTGGAGCAGGTGTTCCCGTTCGAGAACCGGGGCGTCGAGATCGGGGTGACCCTGCACCACCCGCACGGTCAGATCTACGCGTACCCGTTCGTCGCGCCGCGGACCCGGTCGCTGCTGGCCGCCGCCCGCCGGCACGCCGAGCGGACCGGCGGCGGCAACCTCTACGCCGACGTGCTCGCCGCCGAGCGGGCCGCCGGCGACCGGGTGGTCACCGCCAACGAGCACTGGACGGCGTACGTCCCGGCGGCCGCGCGCTGGCCGTACGAGGTGCACGTGGCGCCGCACCGGCCGGTGCCGGACCTCCCGGCGCTCACCGACGCCGAGCGGGATGCCTTCGGGCCGCTCTACCTGGACCTGCTGCGCCGCTTCGACGGGCTCTTCGACCTGCCGATGCCGTACATCGCGGCCTGGCACCAGGCGCCGGTGCGGATCGACCGGGAGCTGGGCCACCTGCACCTGCAGCTGTTCACCGTCCGGCGGGCCACGGACAAGCTGAAGCACCTCGCCGGCTCCGAGTCCGGGATGGGCGTCTTCATCAACGACATCGCACCCGAGCGGGCGGCGGAGCTGCTCCGCGCCGCCTGACTCCCCGTTCTTTCGTCGGAGTGGATCAGCCCGGGCGGCGCGGCGGGGGGCGAGCGCGGGAAGGGGGCGGGAGACAGGGCGCGGGGGGCCCGGGACAGGGCCCCCCGCAGGGAAGGGACGGCTGGCTGTCCACGACAGCCGGGAAGGCTGGCTGATCGGCACTCGCGCCGCGAGGCGACCGCGGTCAACCCTCCTGGACGAGACTGGCATCGCGTCCACCCATTTCAACGACCCACGCCCCCGCCGGTGACGCGCCCGCCCGGCGGGCGGCCCGGGGTCCGGGTACGACGGAGCCCGCCGGCGGGTGCCGGCGGGCTCGGTCGGTGCGGTGGCGAATCAGGCGGCGAGCTTGCGCGCCAGGTTCTCGTCGAGCGCGTTCATGAACTCGTCGGTGGTCAGCCACGGGGCGTCCCGCGAGATGAGCAGCGCGAGGTCCTTGGTCATCTGGCCGCCCTCGACGGTGTCGATGCAGACCCGCTCCAGCGTGTTGGCGAACTCGGTGACCGCCGGGGTGCCGTCCAGCTTGCCCCGGTGGGCCAGGCCGCGGGTCCAGGCGAAGATCGACGCGATCGGGTTCGTCGAGGTCTTCTCGCCCTTCTGCCACTGCCGGTAGTGCCGGGTGACGGTGCCGTGGGCGGCCTCGGCCTCGACCGTGCGGCCGTCCGGGGAGAGCAGCACCGAGGTCATCAGGCCGAGCGAGCCGAAGCCCTGCGCGACGGTGTCGGACTGCACGTCACCGTCGTAGTTCTTGCAGGCCCAGACATAGCCGCCCTCCCACTTGAGCGCGGCGGCGACCATGTCGTCGATCAGCCGGTGCTCGTAGGTGATGCCGGCGGCCTCGAACTCCGACTTGAACTCGTTCTCGAACACCTCGGCGAAGATGTCCTTGAACCGGCCGTCGTACGCCTTGAGGATGGTGTTCTTGGTCGACAGGTAGACCGGGTAGTTGCGGTCCAGGCCGTACCGGAACGAGGCGCGGGCGAAGTCCCGGATCGACTCGTCGAAGTTGTACATGCCCATGGCGATGCCGCCGCCCGGGAAGTTGGCGACCTCCATCTCCATCGGGGCAGAGCCGTCGGCCGGGGTGTAGGTGATGGTCACCGTGCCCGGGCCGGGGACGACGAAGTCGGTGGCCTTGTACTGGTCACCGTGGGCGTGCCGGCCGATGATGATCGGCTTGGTCCAGCCGGGGACGAGCCGCGGCACGTTGGACATGATGATCGGCTCGCGGAAGACGACGCCGCCGAGGATGTTGCGGATGGTGCCGTTCGGCGACCGCCACATCTTCTTCAGGCCGAACTCCTCGACCCGGGCCTCGTCCGGGGTGATGGTCGCGCACTTGACGCCCACGCCGTGCTGCTTGATGGCGTTGGCGGCGTCGACGGTGACCTTGTCGTCGGTCTCGTCGCGGTGCTGGATCGACAGGTCGTAGTAGTGGAGGTCGACGTCGAGGTAGGGCAGGATCAGCTGCTCCCGGATCTGCTTCCAGATGATCCGGGTCATCTCGTCGCCGTCGAGCTCCACGACCGGGTTGTTTACCTTGATCTTCGCCATCGGCCGGCGCTCCTCTCGGGGGACACGTGCTCAAGCAGTACGAGCGTACTGGAAACTCGCCGGCACCCCCCAGCCGGCCTCGCTCGGCCGGATAACCGGATGCCCGGCCCGGGAGATCACTGGCACCATCGCCGGATGCCACTGAGCCGTACCCTCGGGTCTATCACGGTCACCGCACTCACCGACGGCGAGGGGGCGTTCTTCCAGCCCCGCGCCGAGGCGTTCCCCGACGCCACCGAGGCGCACTGGCGCGAAGCGGACCGGCGCGACCCCGCCTCGGTCACCGCCGACGGTCGCTGGTGGCTGCCGTTCCGCAGCTTCGCGCTCCGCGCCGGCGACGGGCCGGTCACGCTGGTCGACGCCGGCATCGGCCCGGCCGGCTCCCCCGCCGCGAGCTGGGCTCCGGTGCCGGGCCGGCTCCCCGCCGAGCTGGCCGCGGCCGGCATCGACCCCGCCGACGTCGACACCGTGGTGCTGACCCACCTGCACAGCGACCACATCGGCTGGGCGGTGACCGGCACGCCCGGACGGCCGTACTTCCCGAACGCGAGCTACGTCGTGCAGCGGGCCGAGGTGGACGCGATGGAGATGGTCAACCCGGGGCTGCCGGCCGGCCTGGTCGCGCCGTTGCGCGCCGCCGGCCAGCTCCGGGTGGTCGACGGCGACACCACCCTCACCCCGGGGGTACGACTGCTGCCCACCCCGGGGCACACCGCCGGCCACCAGTCGGTGCTGCTGGAGGCGGCCGGCGAGCGACTGCTGCTCACCGGAGACCTGCTGGTCCACGCCGTACAACTGCTCGACCCGGACCTGTCGTACGCCCACGAGGAGGACCCGGCAACGGCCCGCACCTCCCGCGTGACCCTGCTACGCACCCTGGCCGCAACCGGCCCCACCCTCCTCGCCACCCCCCACCTCGGCACCCCCTTCACGCCCCTGCCGCCCAGCGGGGCGTGAAGGGGGAAGGGGGCACGTCGGCGGGTGCCGGCGTGCCCCTTCCGAGCAGGTGTCAGGTCACATGTTGGCGACGTCGGCCTGCTTGGCGCGGACGGCCTCGGCGGCCGCCATGAGGCTGGCCAGCTCGTCGGCGTCGAGGTCGGTCTCGACGATCCGCCGGATGCCCTCGCGGCCGATCTCGGCCTCGACGCCCAGGTAGACGCCGGAGATGCCGTACTCGCCGTCGACCCAGGCGCAGACCGGCATGATCTCGCCGGAGTCCTCCGCGACGGCCTTGGCCATCCGGGCGGCGGCGGCCGACGGGGCGTAATACGCCGAACCGGTCTTGAGCAGCGCGACGACCTCGGCGCCACCGTTGCGGGTCTTGACGACCAGCTCCTCGATCTGCTCGGCCGGCATCGCCTCACGCAGCGGCTTGCCGTTCACGGTGCTCTTCGACGGCACCGGGACCATCGTGTCGCCGTGCGAGCCCAGCGTCAGCGTCTTCACCGACTTCACCGGTACGTTCAGCGCCTCGGCGACGAAGTTGGTGAACCGGGCGCTGTCGAGCATGCCGGCCTGGCCGAGCACCCGGTTCTTCGGGAACTGGGTGGCGAGCTGGGCCAGCGCGGTCATCTCGTCCAGCGGGTTGGACACGACGATGACGACGGCGTTCGGGGCGTACTTGGCGACGTTCTCGGAGACCTGACGGACGATCTTGGCGTTCGTCTCCAGCAGGTCCATCCGGCTCATGCCCGGCTTGCGGGGCAGGCCCGCGGTGATGACGACGACGTCCGAGCCCTCGATGGCCTCGTAGCCCTCGCCGTTCGGGCCGGTGGTGACGCCGACGACCTTGGTCTCGAAGCCCTCGACCGCGCGGGACTGGTTGAGGTCCAGCGCGAGACCCGCCGGCTTGCCCTCCACGATGTCGGTGATCACGACGGTGTCGAAGACGTCGTACTCGGCCAGGCGCTGTGCGGTGGTGGAGCCGTAGAAGCCGGCCCCGACGACAGTGACCTTCTTACCCATGGTCGTCCCACTCCCTGATACCAGTCGGTTTTCCGGACCGTATCAGTCATCCTGGCACCGATCGGGCCAGGGGCGGCGGCCATCGCCGGGATGGGGCGCACGTCACCGGTGTCCGCTTCGTCGCGGGTCAGTCCCGCTCGGCGCGCTCCACCACGTTGGTCAGCAGCATGGCCCGGGTCATCGGCCCGACGCCGCCGGGCATCGGGACCAGCTTGCCGGCCACCTCGGCCACCTCCGGGTCCACGTCGCCGGTGTAGCGGCCCTTGCCGTCCGGCCCGACGACCCGGGTGATGCCGACGTCGACGACGGTCGCGCCCGGGGTGATCAGGTCGGCGGTGAGCAGTCCGGGGACCCCGGCGGCGACGATGACGATGTCGGCCGCCCGGGTGTGCGAGGCAAGGTCCAGGGTGCCGGTGTGGCAGAGGGTCACGGTGGCGTTCTCGCTGCGCCGGGTGAGCAGCAGGCCCAGCGGACGGCCCACCGTGTTGCCCCGGCCGACCACGGCCACCGTGGCGCCGCGCAGCGCGACGTCGTGCCGGCGGAGCAGCTCGACGATGCCGCGCGGGGTGCAGGGCAGCGGGCCGTCGTAGCCGAGCACGAGCCGGCCCAGGTTGACCGGGTGCAGGCCGTCGGCGTCCTTGTCCGGGTCGATCATCTCCAGCACCCGCTGGGTGTCGAGGTGACCGGGCAGCGGCAGCTGGACGATGTAGCCGTGGCAGGCCGGGTCGGCGTTCAGCTCGGCCAGCATGTCGTCGACCTGCTGCTGGCTGGCGTCGGCGGGCAGCTCGCGGCGGATCGAGGCGATGCCGACCTCGGCGCAGTCGCGGTGCTTGCCGTTGACGTACGCCTGGGAGCCCGGGTCGGCGCCGACCAGGACCGTACCCAGACCCGGGGTGACCCCGCGCTCGGCGAGCGCCTTCACCCGCGTCCGCAGCTCGTCCTTGATCTCCGCCGCGGTCGCCTTGCCGTCCAGGATGGTCGCCGTCACGTCCGCATCGTCTCACGCCGTCGGCCCGGCGATCCGACGACAAGCAATGGTGACGATCCGTTACGTGGGGTTCGTCACGGAGAGTTATCGAGTGTGGATCGCGTCACATGGTGAGGCGGTCAGTCGATCACCAAGCGGCATGGAGCGGACAGTCAGCACCGAACCATCCGGCCGGCCCCGAAGTGGCCGACAGGCCCGGCAAGTCGCCCGGAAAACCGCCGTTGGCCAGCACTAACGCGGCACCCCTCATAGCAGACGGGCCAGGCCGGGACAAGACTGGGGCGGCCCACCTGTTATCCGTTCGCAACGCTCTCGTTGCCGAAACGGCTCCTGACGACCTACCGTTGCCGATTGTTGCGCAGCGTAACCCAACACCCGGGCCTGACTGCGCAGCGTGAGGAGATGAGGAGACTCAATGCGAGTTCGTAGGCTGGCTGCCTGGACCGCCCTCCCGCTCACGGTGACCCTGGGCCTGGTGGCCTGCGGCTCGGGCGGCGACGGCGGATCCGGCGAGAGCGACCCCAACGCGGCCGTGCGGATCGAGATCGCCGAGCCGCAGCACCTGGTGCCGACCAACACCAACGAGACGAGCGGCTCGCAGGTGCTCAGCGCGCTGTTCAGCCCGCTGGTGGAGTATGACGAGGCCAACAAGCCCGTCGAGGTGGCGGCCGGGTCGGTGACGTCGTCGGACAACAAGGTCTGGACGATCAAGCTCAAGGACGGCTACACCTTCCACAACGGCGAGAAGGTCACCGCCCAGAACTACATCGACGCGTGGAACTACGGCGCGTACGGCCCGAACGGCCAGAACTCGAGCTACTTCTTCGAGAAGGTCGCCGGCTACGAGGACCTGCAGGGCGAGAAGCCGAAGGCGAAGACCCTCTCCGGCCTGAAGAAGGTCGACGACTCGACCTTCACCGTGACGCTGGCCCAGCCGTACAGCGAGTTCAAGACGATGCTCGGCTACACGGCCTTCTACCCGATGCCGAAGGCGGCCTTCTCCGCCCCCGGCGTGCTGGCGGAGGGCTACGAGCAGGCGCCGATCGGGCAGGGCCCGTTCAAGATGAAGGGCACCTGGCAGCACGACGCCAAGGTCGAGGTCACGAAGTACGACGCATTCCCCGGCCAGAAGCCGAAGGTGGGCGGCGTCGAGTTCCGGATCTACCAGCAGCCGACGGCCGCGTACGCGGACGTGCTCTCGGACAACCTGGACGTCATCAAGACGATCCCGACCGAGAACCTGTCCACGGCCGGCACCGACCTGGGTGTCCGGTTCCAGCAGAGCCCGGCCTCGTCGCTGCAGGTGCTGGCGTTCCCGACGTTCCAGAAGGAATTCAGCAAGCCCGAGGTCCGCAAGGCCATCTCGATGGCGATCGACCGGGACGAGATCACCAAGTCGATCTTCAAGGACTCGCAGCAGCCGGCCCGCTCCTTCGTCTCGCCGGTCGTCGCGGGCTACCGGGAGAACACCATCGGCGCGGCGGGCGAGTTCGACCCGGCCAAGGCCAAGGCGATGTACCAGGCCGCGGGCGGCCCGAAGAAGATCGAGCTGTCCTACAACGGCGACGGCGGCCACAAGGACTGGGTCGACGCGACCTGCAACCAGCTCAAGGCCAACCTGGGCGTGGAGTGCGTCGGCACCGCCGAGCCCAAGTTCGCGGACCTGCTGACCAAGGTCAAGGCCAAGCAGCCGGTCGGCCTGTTCCGGATGGGCTGGGTCATGGACTACCCGTCCATGGAGAACTACCTCGGCCCGCTGTACAGCAGCAACGGCTCCTCGAACTACTACGGCTACAGCAACCCCGAGTTCGACAAGCTGCTGGCCGAGGGCGCCAAGGCGCCGAACGAGGAAGAGGCGATCAAGAAGTACCAGGCGGCGGAGGACCTCCTGGCCGAGGACATGCCGGTGATCCCGCTCCGGTACGGCCAGAACAACTTCGGGCACTCGACCAAGGTCAAGAACGTGGAGATGGATCTCTTCGACCGGGTCGACCTGCTGAAGATCGAGGCCGTCAAGTAACACCCGCTGGACGGGTCGGGCCACCGCGAGGTGGCCCGACCCGCCACGCTATTCGCCCTTTTTCGGAGAGACTGAACAGTATGTTCCGCTTCATTCTGCGGCGACTGCTCCAGATGGTCCTCGCCTTCTTCGGCACCACCCTGATCGTCTACGCGCTGATGTTCGCCGGTCAGGGCGACCCCATCCAGGCGCTCGCCGGTGAACGCCCGGTCACCGCCGCCCAGCGGGCATACCTGACTGAGAAGTTCCACCTGGACCAGACCGGGGTCGGCGGCTTCTTCTACCGGTACTTCGACTACATCAAGAACCTGCTCCAGGGTGATCTCGGGCAGTCGCTGACCGGCCGCCAGATCGGCGACATCCTCGCCGCCGCCTGGCCGGTCACGGTCAAGCTGGCGCTCATCGCGATGGCCGTGACGATCGTCGTCGGCGTCACCGCCGGCGTGCTCGCCGGCATCCGCCGGGCCAGCATCTTCGACAACTCGACGCTGGTGCTCACCCTGCTGGTGCTCGGCATCCCGACCATCGTGCTCGCCCCGCTGGCGCAGTACTTCCTGGGCGTGAGGTGGCAGCTCTTCCCGCCCACCGCCGGCGCCGAGCCCGACCTGTACGCGCTGCTGCTCCCCGGCATCGTGCTCGGCTCGCTCTCGCTGGCCACCGCGCTGCGGCTGACCCGTACCTCGGTGGCGGAGAACCTGCGCGCCGACTACGTCCGGACCGCCCGGTCCAAGGGCCTGCTGAAGCGACGGATCGTCAGCGTCCACGTGCTGCGCAACTCGCTCATCCCGGTGATCACCTTCCTCGGCGTCGAGCTGGGCAACCTGATGAGCGGCGCGATCATCACGGAGGGCGTGTTCAACATCCCCGGCGTCGGCTTCAACCTCTTCCGCGGCATCCGCACCGAGGACGGCCCGCTGGTGGTGGGCATCGTCAGCGTGCTCGTCGTGGTCTACCTGGTCGCGAACCTGGTGGTGGACGTCCTGTACGCCGTACTCGACCCGAGGATCCGCTATGAGTGACTTCGAAACGGTGGCGGCGACGGAGAACCAGGCGGCGCGGCGCGGCGTGTCCGGCGAGCCCGGGACGCCCAACCAGGTCGGCGCGCCGCACAAGCCGCGCAGCCTGGCCGGCGACGCCTGGCGGGACCTGCGCCGCAACCCGATCTTCTGGATCAGCCTGGCCCTGGTCGTGCTGGCCGCCGCGATGGCCGCCGTACCCTCGCTCTTCACCGCCAACGACCCGCGCGACTGCGTGCTCTCCCGGCAGCACGCCGGGGCCTCCGGCGGGGCCATCTTCGGGTACGACTTCCAGGGCTGCGACACGTACGCCCGGGCCGTCTACGGCGCCCGCGCCTCGCTGCTGGTCGGCGCGGTCTCCGCGCTGCTCACCGGCGTGATCGCGCTGGTCGTCGGGATGCTGGCCGGCTACTTCGGCCGATGGGTCGACGCGGTGCTCTCCCGCGTGATCGACATCGTGCTCGGCATCCCGCTGCTGCTCGCCGCGATCGTGCTGCTCAAGCGGGTGAGCACGAGCAGCGACAACGTGCGGCTGTTCGCGGTGATCTTCGTGCTGGCGGTGCTCGGCTGGACCACCGCGGCCCGGGTGGTGCGCTCCTCGGTGATCATCGCCAAGGAGCAGGACTACGTCGCCGCGGCCCGGATGCTCGGCGCCGGCAACGGCCGGATCATGTGGCGGCACATCCTGCCGAACGCGCTCGCCCCGGCGATCGTGGTGCTCACCATCGCGCTCGGCTCGTTCATCGCCGCCGAGGCGACGCTGAGCTTCCTCGGCATCGGCCTGAAGGCCCCGACCATCTCCTGGGGCATCGACATCGACGCCGGCCGGGTGCACATGCGCGAGTCGGCGACGCCGCTGGTCGTCCCGTCCGCCTTCCTCGCACTGACCGTGCTCGCCTTCATCATGCTGGGCGACGCGATCCGCGACGCCTTCGACCCGAAGCTGCGGTGACACCCATGACCCGGTCCGCTGTCCAGCCGACTCCGGCCTCCCCCACGCCCGAGGGCGGCCACCTGCTCGAGGTCCGGGACCTGCACGTCGAGTTCCGGACCGGCGAGGGCGTGGCCAAGGTGATCAACGGGGTCTCGTTCCACCTGGACGCCGGCGAGACCCTGGCCGTGCTCGGCGAGTCCGGCTCGGGCAAGTCGGTCACCGCCCAGGCGATCATGGGCATCCTGGACACTCCCCCGGCGGTGATCCGGTCCGGCCAGATCCTCTACCGGGGTCGGGATCTGCTGACCCAGCCGGAGGAGCAGCGCCGGCAGGTGCGGGGCAAGGAGATCGCGATCATCTTCCAGGACGCACTCTCCGCGCTGAACCCGGTCTTCCCGGTCGGCTGGCAGATCGGCGAGACGCTGCGCCAGCGGGAGGGGGTGTCCAAGGGCGACGCCCGGCGCCGGGCGATCGAGCTGATGGACCTGGTCGGGATCCCGGCCGCGGCGCGGCGGATCGGCGACTACCCGCACCAGTTCTCGGGCGGCATGCGGCAGCGCGTGATGATCGCGATGGCGCTGGCCATGAACCCGAAGGTGCTGATCGCCGACGAGCCCACCACCGCGCTGGACGTCACCGTGCAGGCCCAGATCATGGATCTGCTGGCCGACCTGCGCCGCGACCTCAACATGGCGATGATCCTGATCACCCACGACCTCGGCGTGGTCGCCGGCGTCGCGGACCGTATCGCGGTCATGTACGCCGGCCGGATCGTCGAGCACGCCGACGTGCGCTCGCTGTACCGGGCGCCGGCCCACCCGTACACCAAGGGGTTGCTGGAGTCGATCCCGCGCCTGGACGTCCGCGGCCAGGAGCTGTCCACGATCAAGGGGCTGCCGCCGAACCTGATGCGGATCCCCTCCGGTTGCCCGTTCCACCCCCGGTGCCCGTACGTGCAGCAGGTCTGCGTGGACGTGGTGCCGCACGACCTGGTCCTCGGTGACGGCCGAACCAGCGCGTGCCACTTCGCGCAGGAGGTCCGTGATGACAGCGCCCGCTAGCCCGACCAAGGTCCGGGGCGAGACGATCCTGTCCGTCGACAACCTGGTCAAGCACTTCCCGATCAGCCAGGGGTTGCTGTTCCAGAGGCAGACCGGCGCGGTCAGGGCCGTCGACGGGGTGAGCTTCGAGCTGCGCCGGGGCGAGACGCTCGGCGTGGTCGGCGAGTCCGGCTGCGGCAAGTCGACCCTGGCCCGGCTGCTGATGCGGCTGGAGACGCCCACGTCGGGTCGGGCCACCCTGGAGGGGAAGGACCTGTTCAAGGCCTCCGGGGCGGAGCTGCGCCGACTGCGCCGCAACATGCAGATGGTCATGCAGGACCCGTACACCTCACTCAACCCGCGGATGACGGTCGGCGACATCATCGGCGAGCCGTTCGAGATCCACCCGGACGCCGCACCGAAGGGCAGCCGGCGGCAGCGGGTGCGGGAGCTGCTGGACGTGGTCGGGCTCAACCCCGAGCACATCAACCGCTACCCGCACCAGTTCTCCGGCGGCCAGCGGCAGCGCATCGGCATCGCCCGGGCGCTCGCCCTGCGCCCCGAGGTGATCGTCTGCGACGAGCCGGTCTCCGCGCTGGACGTCTCCATCCAGGCCCAGGTGATCAACCTGCTGGAGAAGCTCCAGGACGAGTTCGGGCTCTCGTACATCTTCATCGCGCACGACCTGTCGGTGGTCCGGCACATCTCGGACCGGGTCGCGGTGATGTACCTGGGCAGGATCGTGGAGATCGGCACCGAGCACGAGATCTACGAGCGGGCCACCCACCCGTACACCCAGGCGCTGCTCTCGGCGGTGCCGGTGCCGGACCCAGACGCCCGCGGCGACCGGAACATCATCCGGCTCGTCGGCGACGTGCCGTCGCCCGCCGATCCGCCGTCCGGCTGCCGGTTCCGCACCCGATGCTGGAAGGCCCAGGAGATCTGCGCGATCGAGGATCCGCCCACTGTGGCGCGCGCGGCGGACCCCCACCCCTCGGCCTGCCACTTCGCCGAGATACTCCCCACCGCCGCCTGACGACGGGCACCGCTGGTTGATCATGAAGTTGTTACCAGCCGCCTCGGCGTGTCGCGGCAACAACTTCTTGATCGACGGGGGCGGCCGGGGGGCGGGGGATCAGTGGAAGAAGTGGCGGGTGCCGGTGAGGTACATCGTGACGCCGGCCTCCTTGGCGGCGGCGATGACCTCCTCGTCGCGGATGGAGCCGCCGGGCTGGACGATGGCGCGGACGCCGGCCTCGATGAGGATCTGCGGGCCGTCGGCGAACGGGAAGAAGGCGTCCGAGGCGCAGACCGCGCCGCGGGCCCGGTCGGCGCCGGCCCGGCTGACCGCCAGCCGCGCCGAATCGACCCGGTTGACCTGACCCATCCCGACCCCGACGGTGGCACCGCCCCTGGCCAGCAGGATCGCGTTGCTCTTCACCGCGCGCACCGCCCGCCAGGCGAAGGCGAGGTCACGCAGGGTCGCCTCGTCGGCCGCCTCGCCGGTGGCCAGCCGCCAGTTCGCCGGGTCGTCCCCCTCGGCGTCGATCCGGTCCCGCATCTGCACCAGCACGCCACCGGTGACCTGCCGCCACTCGGCCGGCAGCGGAGCGAAGGCCGGGGCGTGCAGCAGCCGGATGTTCTTCTTCGCCTGAAGGACCTCGACGGCGCCGGGCTCGAACTCCGGCGCGACCAGCACCTCGGTGAAGATCTCCGCGACCTGTCGAGCCAGCTCCACGGAGACCGCGCGGTTGACCGCGATCACCCCGCCGTACGCCGACACCGGGTCGCAGGCGTGTGCCTTGCGGTGCGCCTCGGCCACGTCCGCGCCGACCGCGATGCCGCACGGGTTGGCGTGCTTGATGATGGCCACCGCCGGCCGGTCGGCGAAATCGTTCGCGGCCCGCCAGGCGGCGTCCGCGTCGACGTAGTTGTTGTAGGACATCTCCTTGCCGTGCAGCTGCTCCGCCTGGGCGAGCCCGGGCGGGCTGCTCGGGTCGGCGTAGACGGCGGCGTCCTGGTGCGGGTTCTCGCCGTAGCGCAGCACCGCCTGACGGCGCAGCGCCAGGCCGGCGAAGCGCGGCCAGCCGTCCTGCTCGGGGGCCAACGTGGCGGCGAACCACTCGGCGACGGCCACGTCGTACTCGGCGATGTCGGCGAAGGAGCGGGCGGCCAGCGCCCGGCGCTGGGCCAGCGTGAAGCCGCCCTCGCCGAGGGCGGCCAGCAGGGCCGGGTAAGCCGCCGGGTCGGTCACCACGGCGACCGAGGTGTGGTTCTTCGCCGCCGCCCGGACCATCGCCGGGCCACCGATGTCGATCTGCTCGACGCACTCGTCCTGGCTGGCGCCGGAGGCGACGGTGGCCTGGAAGGGGTAGAGGTTGGAGACCAGCAGGTCGATCCCGGCGATGCCGTGCTCGTCAAGCTGGGCCGCGTGCGAGTCCCTGCGCAGGTCGGCGAGGAGACCGCCGTGGATCTTCGGGTGCAGGGTCTTCACCCGGCCGTCGAGGATCTCCGGGAAGCCGGTCACCTGCTCCACCGCGGTCACCGGCACGCCCGCGCCGGAGATCGTCGACGCGGTGCTGCCGGTCGACACGATCTCCACCCCGGCGTCGTGCAGGGCCCGGGCCAGCTCGACCAGACCGGTCTTGTCGTAGACGCTGACCAGGGCCCGCCTGATCGGGCGGCGCTCGTCCTGAGTGGAACTCACGGGACCGTGACCCTTCTTCCGGTGATCGTCCAACCTTCACGGACCAGCCGACCGACCTGCTCGACGAGCTGGCGTCGCTCGGCGTCCTTGATGCGCTCGGTGAGCGTCTCCTCGTCGTCGTCGTCGAGCACCGGCACGGCGACCTGCGCGACGATCGGGCCGGTGTCCATTCCGGCGTCGACGAAGAAGAGGGTTGCCCCGGTGACCCTCACGCCGTAGGCGAGGGCGTCGCGCGGGCCGTGGATGCCCGGGAACGCCGGCAGCAGGGTGTTGTGCGTGTTGAGGTAACGGTCGCCGAAGGCGGCCAGGAACTGCGGCCCGACCAGCTTGAGGAAGCCGGCGGAGATGACCAGGTCGGGCCGGTGCTCCGCGACCCGCGCGGTGAGCGCGCGGTCCCAGTCCTCCCGGCTCGGGTGGTCCTTCACCCGCTCGACGAAGGTCGGCACCCCGGCGGCGGCGGCCCGGTCCAGGCCGGCGATCCCGTCCCGGTCCGCGCCGACCGCGACCACCCGGGCCCCGTACGCGGGGTCGGCGGCGGCGTCCAGCAGCGCCTGGAGGTTGCTGCCGGAACCGGAGACGAGGACGACGAGGCGGGCGACGGACGCGGGCTCGGTCACGCGACCAACCCTAACGGGCAGGTCGGGACGCCCAGCGGGCGGGCAGCGGCGGTTCGGGTGATCTCCCGCATCGCCTGGACGCGATACGCTGCCGGTCGCTCGGTGGCCGGCGTACGCCCGCTGCCGCACCCTTCACCAGTGAGCCGGCACGGACACGTGCCGTCGGACGAGGAGCACGCGCGATGCAGCCCGGTTACCCGAACGCCCCGCAGCAGCAGCCGATCAACAACAACATGACGATGTCCATCGTCGGCATCTTCTTCTTCTGGCCGCTGGCCATCCCCGCGATCATCAACGCCTCCAAGGTCAACCCGCTGCTCCAGCAGGGCGACTACGCGGGCGCGCAGGCGGCGGCGGCCGAGTCGAAGAAGTGGTCCAAGTGGGCGCTGATCATCGGCATCATCGGCTGGGTCATCTCCCTCGTGTGCTGCGTCGCGGGTGGCCTCGCCAGCATGATGGGCTCCGACACCGGCACCTACTGACAGACCATCGACTGAGGAGCATCGCCACATGCAGCCCGGACACCCCGGTCAGGACCCGTACGGTCAGCAGCCCCCGCACGACCCGTACGGCCAGCAGCCCGGCTCCGGGCAACCGTACGGGCAGCCTCAGGATCCGTACGGCCAGCAGCCCCAGCAGCCGTACGGCCAGCAGCCCCAGGCGCCGTACGGCCAGCAGCCGCAGCAGCCGTACGGGCAGCAGCCCCAGGCGCCGTACGGGCAGCAGCCCCAGCAGCCGTACGGCCAGCAGCCCCAGGCGCCGTACGGGCAGCAGCCGCAGCAGCCGTACGGGCAGCAGCCGCACGACCCGTACGGCCAGCAGCCCGGCTCCGGGCAACCGTACGGGCAGCAGCCGCAGCAGCCGTACGGGCAGCCCACCTCGGGGCAGCCGTACGGCCAGCCGGCGTACGGGCAGCCGACGTCCGGCCAGCCCTACGGGCAGCCCTACCAGGACCCGTACGGTCAGCAGCCGTATGGCGCGGCGTCCTACCCGGGCGCCGGCTACCCGATGGCGCAGGGGCAGCAGAACACCCTGGGCCTGGTGTCGATGATCCTCGGCATCGCGTCCATCCCGCTGGTCTGCTGCTACCTGGGCATCCCGCTCGGCATCGCCGCCGTGGTCACCGGCTGGCTGGGCCGGCAGAAGGCGACCCGCGGCGAGGCGGACAACGCCGGCCAGGCCCTCGCCGGCCTGATCTGCGGCGGCGTCGGCCTGCTGCTCGGCATCGTGCAGATCGTGGCGGTCGTGGCGCTGAACATGGACCTGCCCGGCGCCTGACCGATCCGCAGCACGCGAGGGGGCGTCCCGGACCTGGCCGGGCGCCCCTTCGTCGTTCCCGGCCAGGGGCCGCCGCAGGCCCGCGGCGGGCCGCCCCGACCGCCGGCGACGACCGCTCGGCAGGGTGCCAGCGAACGGCCGCGACAACGCGACGATCGGGCCGACAGGCCGCTCGGGTCGGGCGCGGGATCAGCCGCGGGTCGGGCGCGGGTCGGCCGACGGGCGGGCGCGGGGCGGGCGCGCGGCCGTGGCGGGCCGGGCGGTGACCTTGGCGGCGGCGGCCCCGAGCAGGGCGCCGGCCATGACGACGGCGGTGGACACCGCCGCCACCTGCCAGGGCACCGGCCCGATCTCGGCCAGCCGGCCGCCGCCGAGCGGCCCGCCGGAGGCCGCCGCGGCGAGTCCGGCGAGCAGGCCGACCACCGGGCCGGCGAGCGCCGCCGGCCCGAGCAGTGCCGCCCAGCCCAGTTCCGTGCGTTCCTCCGCCGCCGGGCGCAGCAGCCGCCGGGCGAGCAGCCAACCGGCGGCCATGCCGGCCAGCACCGGCACCGCGAGCAGCGGGGCGCCGAGCCCGTCGGCCGGGCCGCTGGGCAGGCCGGCGAGCAACGGTACGGCCGGCAGCGCGCCGACGGAGACCTCGCTGGTGCGTACCGCCGTGCCGGTGCCGACGGCGAAGCCCGGCCCGAGCAGGTAGGCGGTCGACCAGACGGTGGCGTTCGGCGCGTAGGCCAGGCTGATCAGCGTGATGCCGGCCTGCCCGGCCACCCCGGTCCGGTACGCCCCGATCATGTCGGCGGCGTCGCCGCCGCCGGTCGCCACCGCCAGGCCGGCCGCCCCGCCGCCGGCGCCGAGCAGCAGCAGCCCGGCGACCAGGCCGGTCCGGACGCCGTCGCGCAGCACCGCCGGCGCCCGAGCGGCGAGCAGGCCGGCGACGCCGGTGGTGCGGGCCGCTCCGACCAGCGCCGACAGCGTGCCGAAGACCGCGAAGGTGACCCCGGCTCGGACCGGGGAGACCCGCAGCCCGCCGGTGCCGGCCAGCACCGCGGCCAGGGCGCCGAGCAGTGCGTACCCGAGGCCGACCGCAGCGGCGGCGGTGAGCGCCTGCCCCGGCGAGCGGCCCCCGCGGGCGCCGATCGCCCGGCTGGTGTGCACGCCGGCCCGGGTCAGCCGCCAGACCGCGAGGCCGGAGAGGGCCAGCGGGATGAGGCCGAGCGGACCGGCGGAGGTCTGCAACGGCACCCCGTGGCCGAGCAGCCAACCGGCCAGCCCGGCGCGCAGCGCACCGGTGACCGAGGCGGCGTCCTCGCTGAGCTGGGCCAGCCCCAGCACCAGCGCGACCGGCAGGTACGAGGTGAGCGCGGCCCAGCCGGCGGCGACCCCGGCGGCGACGACGAGCGGCGCCCGACCCCGGGACGGCTCCGGCCGGCGGGGTGCGGGCACCCGCGGGCCCGGCATGGCACGGCCGGGTGGCCTCGCGCCGGCACGGACGCCGGCGGGACGGCGGGGCTGATCAGGGGGGACCGGGGACATCGGGTCTACTCTGGCACGCCGCACGAGCGGCGGGTGCCCGGCGGTGCGGCGTGGCACCGGCGAGTTCCGTGATCCACCGGCCCCCGGGCCCGGATCCGGTCTAGCCTCGGCGCAGGGCGCGACCCGAGTCGCGGCCCCGAGCGCTGGGAGGAAGCCGTGAACGCTCCGTACCCGCCACCCCCGCCACCGCCCGCCGCGGGTAGGGACCGCACCACGCTGTGGGGGGTGCTCGGCATCGTCCTCGGCCTGGTGTGCTGCGGCATCCTGGGCATCGTCTTCGGCTACCTGTCGATCCGGGACGCCAAGCGGTACGGCCAGTCGCCGGTGCTCGGCTACCTCGCGATCGCCTTCGGCGTGATCAACATCATCGGCACCGCGATCTGGCGGGCCAGCGGGACGTACCCGCTCTGGAACGACAACTGAGGGGGCCGACCGTCCTCGGTCGACCCCCTCGGTGACTCAGCCGTCCGCTCAGCGGCCGGCTCAGTCATCATCCGTCCGCTCAGCGGCCCGACATGATCTCCCGCATCAGCTTGGCGGTCTCGGTCGGCGTCTTGCCGACCTTGACGCCGACGGCCTCCAGGGCCGCCTGCTTCCCCTCGGCGGTGCCCGCCGAGCCGGAGATGATCGCGCCGGCGTGCCCCATGGTCTTGCCGGGGGGCGCGGTGAAGCCGGCGATGTAGCCGACCACCGGCTTGGTGACGTTGGCCTTGATGAACTCGGCGGCCCGCTCCTCGGCGTCGCCGCCGATCTCGCCGATCATCACGATGGCGTCGGTCTCCGGGTCGGCCTCGAACGCGGCGAGGGCGTCGATGTGGGTGGTCCCGATGATCGGGTCACCGCCGATGCCGACACAGGTCGAGAAGCCGATGTCCCGCAGCTCGTACATCATCTGGTAGGTCAGCGTGCCGCTCTTGCTGACCAGGCCGATCCGGCCGGAGCCGGTGATGTCGGCCGGGATGATGCCGGCGTTGGAGGCGCCCGGCGAGGCGATGCCGGGGCAGTTCGGGCCGATGATCCGGGTCTGCTCACCCCTGTCGACGTTGTACGCCCAGAACGCGGCGGTGTCGTGCACCGGCACGCCCTCGGTGATCACCACCGCCAGCGGGATCGCGGCGTCGATCGCCTCGATCACGGCGCCCTTGGTGAACTGCGGCGGCACGAAGATGACCGTGACGTCGGCCCCGGTCTCCTTCATCGCGTCCGCGACGGAGGCGAAGACCGGCAACTCGGTGCCGTCGAAGTCGACCGTCTGACCCGCCTTGCGCGGGTTGACGCCGCCGACCACGTTGGTGCCGGCGGCGAGCATCCGCCGGGTGTGCTTGGAACCCTCGGAACCGGTCATCCCCTGGACGATGACCTTCGAGTCCTTGGTCAGCCAGATAGCCATCGTCAGACCCCCGCAGCTGCCAGCTCGGCGGCCCGCTCGGCCGCGCCGTCCATGGTGTCGACCCGCTGCACGAGCGGGTTGTTCGCGCCGTCGAGGATCGCCCGACCGGCCTCGGCGTTGTTGCCGTCGAGCCGGACGACGAGCGGCTTGGTGACCTTCTCGCCGCGCTGCTCGAGCAGGGCCAGCGCCTGGATGATGCCGTTGGCGACCTCGTCGCAGGCGGTGATGCCGCCGAAGACGTTGACGAAGATGCTCCTCACCGACGGGTCGGAGAGCACGATCTCCAGGCCGTTGGCCATCACCGCGGCGCTCGCGCCACCGCCGATGTCGAGGAAGTTGGCCGGCTTGACGTTGCCGTGCCGCTCACCCGCGTAGGCGACCACGTCGAGCGTGGACATGACCAGGCCCGCGCCGTTGCCGATGATGCCGACCTCGCCGTCGAGCTTGACGTAGTTGAGGTCCTTCTCCTTGGCGGCCTGCTCCAGCGGGTCCACCGAGGCCTGGTCGACCAGGGCCTCGTGGTCCGGGTGCCGGAAGCCGGCGTTCTCGTCCAGGGTGATCTTGGCGTCCAGCAGCAGCACCTTGCCGTCGCCCGTCTTGGCCAGCGGGTTCACCTCGACCAGCGTGGCGTCCTCGGCGACGAAGGCCTGCCACAGGCCGACCGCGACCTCGACGACCTGGTCGGCGACCTCGGCCGGGAAGCCGGCCGCGGTGACGATCTCGCGGGCTTTCGCCTCGTCGACGCCCTTGACCGCGTCGATCGGGGCCTTGACCACCTTGTCGGGGGTCTCGGCGGCGACCTGCTCGATGTCCATGCCGCCGGCGACGCTGGCGATGCAGAGGAAGGTGCGGTTCGCCCGGTCCAGCAGGTACGAGAAGTAGTACTCCTCGGCCACGTCCGCGGTCACCGTGATCATGACCTTGTGGACGGTGTGACCCTTGATGTCCATGCCGAGGATGTCGGTGGCCCGGGCCACCGCCTCATCCGGGCCCTCGGCCAGCTTGACGCCGCCGGCCTTGCCTCGACCGCCGACCTTCACCTGCGCCTTGACGACCACCCGACCGCCGAGGCGTTCGGCGATCGCGCGGGCCTCCTCCGGGGTAGTGGCGACGCCGCCGGCGAGCACGGGCAACCCGTGCCGCTCGAACAGGTCCCGCCCCTGGTACTCGTACAGGTCCACGATTGCGCGTCCCGTCCCGTCTCCGCGGCGCGCCGTCGCGCCGCCACCAGCGTTGTGGAAACTCCGTTGACGCCTGTCATCAGTTGACACAGGCCGTTGGCCGCAGCCTAGCGAGGTGGGCACCGGGGGCAACCGAGCGGGTGCGCGGTGTGCGGTAATGCACAGCGCGCCGGGCGCGACTCGCCGGTGGCCGGACGGGGTCGCACCCGGCGCCGAGGATGTCGCGGAAGATGCGTAACCCCCGGATGGGGGCGTCGTTGAGTCTGATGTCGGAGCGCTGATTCAGCGCGAGGACGGGAGCGGCCGATGCCCTGTCGGTCGAGGGGTGGCGGCGGGGCATCGTGCATAGAAGGGCCGGGCGTGTGAGGGGTGCGTCCGGCCCTTCCCCCTGCCCGGATTTCGGCGCCGGTCCGGCCCCGCGGATGTTCGTGATCGACTCCGTATCGGCGACATCGCGGCAACGCGACCGGACACCGCAACTTCGACATGGCGAGGAACAGGTCCCGGCGGCATCCCGCCAGGGGGACAACCGCCACTCGCGCGCAACGGGGTCGGGCCGGACGAGGGGCCCGTCAGGCGACGGCCTGCGCCACGTTCGTCCGGACCCACTCGACGATCGACTGGGTGGTCGCGCCCGGGGTGAAGATCTTCGCCACGCCGAGCTGCTTCAGCTCGGGGATGTCGGCGTTCGGGATGATGCCGCCGCCGAACACGACGATGTCGCGGGCGTCCCGCTCGCCGAGCAGCTCCAGCACCCGGCGGAAGAGCGTCATGTGCGCGCCGGAGAGCACGGAGAGGCCGACCGCGTCGGCGTCCTCCTGGATCGCGGTCTCCACGATCTGCTCCGGGGTCTGGTGCAGGCCGGTGTAGATGACCTCCATGCCCGCGTCGCGGAGGGCACGCGCGACCACCTTGGCGCCCCGGTCGTGGCCGTCAAGGCCGGGCTTCGCGACGACGACCCGGATACGAGAGCTCATCAGCGCACACCTTTCACGGGCTCCGCGACTTCTCACCTGAACGAACGGTAACCCGGCCGACCGGGGGCGGGACAACCGGGCCACACCATTACCGCCCGGCCGGTCGGCCGGGAAGCGGGACACCTCCGCCGAACGGTCACTCTGCGCGACGAACGGGCAGTACCAGGGACAGCCGTCCGGTGTCCCGAGCTATGACAATGGTGGACGGAAAGGGACAGAAAGATTCACCGGTTCGGCGGTTCCGCTTGTGACGGGGGCGGCGGTTGGCTAACGTGTCCACGGTTGTCATCAGGTCCACGGACGGGTGATGACGCGATCAACGGACGTTCGACCGAGCTTCATCGAACGGCCGGAGATCGCATCGGATCCCCGACAACGGAGGGTGTGCGTGCGCCAGCGCCTGTCGTCTGAGCCCGATAGATATCGCGGCCGCCGCCGCGTACCCACCCCGCCGCGGAGCCGCTACGCGGCGGTCGTCACGACCGCGTTCGTCGGCGCCGGCGTCGTCGCGCTCGGCGCGGGCGCCCTCCCAGACGCCAAGAGCGTCAGCCCGTCGGTCCTCGACGAGCTCAAGCAGGCCTCGGTCACCAGCCAGGACGCGGCGGCCCGGGCCGACTCCGCCGACCGGGCGACCCGCGACAACGACCGCGGCGCCGTGGCGGAGTCCACCGAGCAGGACCCGTGGCTCCTGCCCCTGCAGGGCTACGACTTCAAACAG
Organism: Micromonospora sp. DT47; assembly: GCF_049844475.1. Lineage (NCBI taxonomy): Bacteria > Bacillati > Actinomycetota > Actinomycetes > Micromonosporales > Micromonosporaceae > Micromonospora > Micromonospora sp. DT47. The sequence goes on from NZ_JBNCLC010000020.1 coordinate 52,429, forward strand.
CCGTACGGCATGCGCTGGGGCAAGCTGCACACCGGCGTCGACCTGGTCGCGCCGGAGGGCACCCCGTACGTCGCCATTCACTCGGGCACCGTCACCAAGGCCGGCTGGTTCGGCGGCTACGGCTACGCCGTCATCGTCCAGCACACCGACGGCAGCGAGGCCATCTACGGCCACTCCTCCTCGGTCAGCGTCCAGGAGGGGCAGCAGGTCAAGGCGGGCGACCAGCTCGGCCTGGTCGGCAACACCGGCCACTCGTACGGTTCGCACCTGCACCTCGAGATCCATGTCAAGGGGCAGCCGCTGGACCCGGTGCCGTGGCTGCAGGACCGCGGAGTGGACATCAAGCTGCAAGTCGAGGCGTATTACAGCGAGGTAGCGGCGTCCTGACGCTCCGTATCGCCCGATGACCGCCCGGATCACGCGATCCGGGCGGTTTTTCGTGCCCGGAAGTCTGTTGGGTCACAGTCATGAATGTGAGCGGCGACACGATGTCGCAAGATCACCTATCTGGACGTAATCCCCGGCATCGGGACAAAGGCGGACAGCGCCCGTCACCGCGCACGGTTACCCGACGGTACCCGTACCCACCGCCGGCCGGTCCCACACCCAGGATGGTCGGGTCCCCGTCCCCCTGAGTGTGTGAAGGCCGGCCGCGTGCAGAAAGACAGCAACCCCCGCAACGAGAAGACCGCGGTCGCCCCGGGCCGGCACCGGCTGCGCAAGCGTCGCGGCGGGCGCTCCCTCGTCGTCGGCGCCGTCGCGCTGGTCGGTCTCGGCCTCGCCGGCGTCTCGACCGTCGCGTTCGACCGCGGCCACCACGCCCCGACCGCCACCGCCGTGGCGCTCGACGCGCAGGCCCGCGCCGAGGCCGCCGAGCGGGCCGACCGCTCCGACCGCGAGCCGGTCGCCTCCGTCAGCCCGGCCAGCCCGTCGGCCACCCCGAGCCCGACCACCGCCAGCCCGACGGCGAGCCCGAAGCCCACCCCGACGCGGAAGGCCACGCCGAAGCCCACGCCCACGCCCACGAGGACGGCGAAGCCGAAGCCGTCCTGGGTGATCCCCATGAAGGGCGCCGAGATCACGTCCTGCTACGGGCAGCGGTGGGGCACCCTGCACGCCGGGATCGACTTCGCGATGCCCGCCGGCACGCCGATCCACGCCGCCGCAGCCGGCACCGTGGTCAAGGCCGGCGACGCCGGTGACGGGTACGGCAACTCGGTCTTCATCGACCACGGCAACGGCTACCTGACCCACTACGCCCACCAGAGCAGCCTCGAGGTCACCGGCGGCGAGAAGGTCAGCGCCGGCGAGGTGATCGGCTACGAGGGCTCCACCGGCGACTCCACCGGCCCGCACCTGCACTTCGAGGTGCACCAGGGTCAGATGTGGAACCAGATCGACCCGGCGCCGTTCCTGCGCGCCCGAGGCATCGACGTGCCCTGCTGACGGCGCGCTGTAGTTCTCATTAGATCTTTCGGACCGGGCTCCTGCTGGGCCTGGGCCCGGTCGCGCTGCTGGTCGCCAGCGTCTATCCGGCCTGACGGGCGGCCCGCGTCGCGCCCACCGAGGCGCTCGCCACGCCGCAATCCCCGTGCCTGCCCGGCCGGCCACCTACCTGGCGCTCGCCGGCTCACGACGGCCGGCCCGGCTCGCGGGGCGGGAAGGGTCGTCGTACCCGCCCGGGCTCTCGGGTTCTTGGACGTCCCAGGTGAGCAGCTGGCGCCAGAACTCGGCGATGGCGTGGGGATCGTGGGCGTCGAAGGTGGTGTGGGACAGACTCAGTGCCATGCTGGATTCCTTTCAGGGTGATGGGTTGTTTCGGCGTCACGGAGGGCTTGGGTGGTGACCCGGGAGGCGAGCAGGAGCGCGGCGAGCACGAGTCCGAGGGCTGCGGCGATGAAGGGGGCGCGGATCCCCAGGCTGCGTCCGAGCAAGCCGCCGGCGAGGGCTCCGAGGGGGACGACACCCAGGACGACCAGGCGGTAGGCGGCGGTGACGCGGCCGAGGAGTTCGTCGGGGACTGCTGCTTGGCGCAGGGTGCTGACGACGATCTGGTTCAGCGAGGTGGCAATGGCAGCGCAAAACATGCCGGCAAGGGCGAGGGGTGTGTTGTGACCCAGGCCGAGGATGGCGTAGCTCGCGGCCGGGGCGAGGGCGGCGAGCCAGGTGATGGGGCCGCCGCCGATGCGGGGCACGACGTGTTCGGCGAGCAGTGAGCCGGCGATCGCACCGGCGGCGGGAACGGCGACGAACAGGCCGTAGCGCGACATGGGCATTTGGTACGGGCCGGTGATCAGCAGAACGAGCAACCCGCCGGTGGCCGAGCCGAAGAAGTTGATTGCCGCCGAGATGAACGCGACTCGGCGCAGCAGGTCGTGGCGCCAGAAGTGGGCCCATCCGGAGCGGATGTCCTGGGTGATGGTGGTCGGGGTCGAGCGGCGGCGCTCCTGTTCCTCGCTGGTGGGGCGCAGCGCGGGCAGCAGCAGAGCTGCCAGGCCGGCGAGGGCGAACGCGGCCGCGCCGGTGTAGAAGGCCGCTGATGCTGCCAGCGCGAACAACGCCGCCCCGGCAGGCGGACCGATGAAGGTGTTGATGACGGACTGGGTCGCGAACAACCGGCCGTTGGCGCGCTCGAGCTGCTCGCGTGGCAGGAGACGGGGCGGGATGGTCAGGGCGGCGTTGTCGACCATCGTCTCGGCGCAACCGGCTAGGAACACTGCGGCGTAGAGCAGCGCGACGTGGCGCCATCCGTCCGCCAAGGCCACGGCGAGCAGCGCGAACCCGGCCGCGCGCAGCCAGTTGCCAGCGGTAAGTATCCGACGTCTGTCCACCCGGTCGGCCATCGCGCCGGCGGGGAGGGTTGCGACCAGCCAGGGCAGGAACTGCACCACCGTCATGCCCGCCACCACGAGCGGGTCACGGGTCAGCGTGGCGACGAGCAGCGGCGCCGCGGCCTGCAGCAGCCCGTCGGCGAGGTTTGAAGACGCTTGGGACGCCCACAGTGCAGTGAACGATCTGCGTGGGGCGGCGGCAGGCACGATCAGTCTCCTGGTGGTGTTCTCATGGGTGATTGGCCGATTAGGAATGAGCATGCCAGTGGGTCGTCTCACATGCAACAATGCTTTTGGCCATGAGAGGAGCTGATGGTGAGGTTCGGCCACATCGCGGGCGACCGCATGCTCGACCTGGTGAACACCGTTGACTGGCGCCTCGGCGGGTGCGAGCGCACTGAGAACCTGAAGACCTTCTCCGACGTCGTCGACTGGTGCATCGAGTCCGACCTGATCAGCGGAGACGAGGCCGTGGCCCTGCGCGACCTCGCCGGCCAGGACGACGCCCGGGCCGAGCGGGAACGGCAACAGGTCATCGAAGCGCGCGAGAGGGTCTACGCGGCTCTCTTCGAGGATGACCCCGAAGCCGCCGCAGACGTCGCGAGCATGTACCGGGCGGCGATCGCCGCAGCCGACCTGGTCCGCACGGGCGACCGCTGGCAATGGCGAGACCGGGAAACCGACCTCCGCTTGCCCCGCAATCGCATCGTCCGCGGGCTCGTGGCTCTCACCCAGCGCGACGACCTCGACCGCCTCCACCAGTGCGAAGACGCCAAGTGCGGCTGGGTTTATCTCGACACATCACCGCGGCGGAACCGCCGCTGGTGCAACACGAAGGACTGTGGCGACCGCAACCGCGCCCGCGCCTACTACGCCCGACAGAAGGCGAGGAGCCATCGGCCCTGATTCATTCACCGCCTGTGATCGTGGACCCACGACGCCGAGACTCAATCAACGTCCCCGGTCAGTACATCTAGGCCCGGTCAGGTGGTCAACAGCACGCCCGCGTACGACACCCCGGCGACGACCGCCCAGGAGCTCAGCCCCAGAGCGGCGGCCCGCCCCCCGGTGCGGGCAAGCGTGGGCAGGTGCACCGCGCTCCCGAGGGCGAACAGTGCCGCGGTGAGCAGGATCTCCTGCGCCAGGGACGCGCCGACGAGCACACCCTCGGGGAGCCAGCCGGTACTGCGCAACCCGATCATGGCGAGGAAGCCGACGACGAACAAGGGCACGAGCGACGGCCGCCGACTCCGCGGCCCGTCGCCGTCCGCGCCCTGCGTGCCGGCGCGAAGCGCCCGCCGCCCGAGGCCGAACACCACGGCGGCGACCAGCGGCGCGAGCAACGCCACCCGCATCAGCTTCACCAGGACGGCATCGCCGAGGGCCGCCGGGCCGGCGGTCTGCGCGGTGGCGACGACCTGCCCCACGTCGTGCACGCTCGCTCCGACCCAGCGTCCGAACTGCACGTCGTCGAGCCCCAGCGGCTGTTGCAGCAGCGGAAGGACGGCGACGGCCAGCGTGCCGCAGAGCGTCACCAGGGCGACCGAGGCCGCGGCGTCCTCCTCGTCGCTGCCGGTCGCCGCGCTGACCGCGCCGATCGCCGAGGCGCCGCAGATCGAGTAGCCGGCGGCGATCAGCAGCGGTTGATCGCCGCGCAGGCCGAGACGGCGGCCCAGCCACCACGTGCCCAGGAACGTCGCCGCCACCACCGCGACCACCATCACCATGGTCGGCCACCCGAGCTCGCGTACGTCCTGCACGCTCAGCTTCAGCCCGAGCAGCACGATGCCCAGCCGCATCAGCCGCTTGCCCGCGACGCTCAGCCCGGGCCGGGCCACGCCGCGCACCCGCTCGCGGACGACGGGTAGGTGGGCGGCGGCGATCCCCAGCACCATGGCCGCGGTCAGCGCCGGCACGGCGGGCAGTGCCCAGTGCGCCGCCCAGGCGCCGGCGGCCCCGGCGCTCGCGGCCAACAGGCCGGGCAGTACGGCCAATCCCCCGCCCCGGCCGGGCCCTTCGTGGTCGCTCAGAGCTTGTCGATCGGGGCGTGCCGGAGCACCAGCCACAGGGTCTGGTCACCGAAGTCGATCTGCGCCCGGGCGCCCGGGCCGTGCCCCTCCACGGCGAGCACCCGGCCCAGCCCGTACCGCTGGTGGTTGACCCGGTCCCCCGCCGACACCTTCGGCCCCTGCGGCAGCTCGCTGGCGGTGGCCAGCCGACTGCCGTCGACGCCGAGCCGCTTGGCCAGCTGCGCCGCCTTCGGCGTACCCCCGGCGAAGCCGGCACGCCCGCCGGGCGCGCGGTCCGCGCGGCCGCCGACGCCGCCGCCCCCGCCGGCCCACGAGGTGTACGACCCCTCGGTGCGTTCCCAGCGGACCAGCTCCGGCGGCAGCTCCTCCAGGAACCGCGACGGCGGGTTGTAGGCCGGCTGCCCCCAGGCCGAGCGGGTGACCGCCCGGGAGAGGTAGAGCCGCTGCCGGGCCCGGGTGATGCCCACGTACGCCAGCCGGCGCTCCTCCTCCAGCTCGCGGGTGTCGCCCAGCGAGCGCAGGTGCGGGAAGACGCCGTCCTCCAGGCCGGTCAGGAAGACCACCGGGAACTCCAGGCCCTTGGCGGTGTGCAGGGTCATCAGGGTGACCACGCCCTGGTGGTCGGGGTCGTCGGAGGGGATCTGGTCGGCGTCGGCAACCAGCGCGACCTGCTCCAGGAAGCCGGCCAGGGTGGCCCGCTCCCCCTCCTCGCCGAGCGCCTCGATCCGCTCGGTGTACTCCCGGGCGACGCTGACCAACTCCTGGAGGTTGTCCACCCGGCCGGCGTCCTGCGGGTCCAGGCTCTCCTCCAGCTCGGTCAGGTAGCCCGAACGGGTGAGCAGGGCCTCCAGCACCTCCTCCGGGGTGCCGGTCTCGGCCAGCTCGCGGGCGCCGTCGAGCAGCGCGACGAAGTCGGCGATGCCGTTGGCCGCCCGGGTGGAGATGCCCGGCGCGTCCTTGGCCCGGCGCAGCGCCGCGCCGAAGGAGACCCGGTCCCGGCTGGAGAGCGCCTCGACGCATGCCTCGGCGCGGTCACCGATGCCCCGGCGCGGGGTGTTGAGGATCCGGCGCAGGCTGACCGTGTCGTCGTCGTTGACCACCGCGCGCAGGTAGGCCAGCGCGTCGCGGACCTCCTTGCGCTCGTAGAAGCGCACCCCGCCGACCACCTTGTAGGGGAGGCCGACCCGGATGAACACCTCCTCGAAGACCCGGGACTGGGCGTTGGTGCGGTAGAAGACCGCGACGTCGCCGGGACGGGCATCGCCGGCGTCGACCAGCCGGTCGATCTCCCGGGCCACCCAGTCCGCCTCGGCGTGCTCGGTGTCGGCCACGTAGCCGACGATCTGCTCGCCGGCCCCGGCGTCGCTCCACAGCCGCTTCGGCTTGCGGGAGGTGTTCCGGTCGATCACCGCGTTGGCCGCGTTGAGGATCGTCTGGGTGGAGCGGTAGTTCTGCTCCAGCAGGATCGTCCGGGCGTCGGTGAAGTCCCGCTCGAACTCCAGGATGTTGCGGATCGTCGCGCCGCGGAACGCGTAGATCGACTGGTCGGCGTCGCCGACCACGCAGAGCTCCGCCGGCGCGATCCCCTCGGTGCCGGAGACCAGCTCCTTGATCAGCGTGTACTGCGCGTGGTTGGTGTCCTGGTATTCGTCCACCAGAACGTGCCGGAACCGGCGGCGGTAGCTCTCGGCCACGTGCGGGTGCGACTGGAGCAGGTGCACCGTCGTCATGATCAGATCGTCGAAGTCCAGCGCGTGCGCCTCGCGCAGCCGACGCTGGTAGAGCGTGTAGGCCTCGGCCAGCGCCCGCTCGTTGGGCCCCGTTGCCCGGGCGGCGAACTCCTCCGGGTCGACCAGCTCGTTCTTCAGGTTGGAGACCTGGGCGGCCAGCCCGCGCGCCGGGTAGCGCTTCGGGTCGAGGTCGAGCTCCCGGGCGACGAGCTGCATCAGCCGGCGCGAGTCGTCCGCGTCGTAGATCGAGAAGGTCGACTTCAGCCCGGCGTGCTCGTGCTCGGCCCGCAGGATGCGTACGCAGGCGGAGTGGAACGTCGACACCCACATCAGCCGGGCGCGCGGGCCGACCAGGTGGGACACCCGCTCCTTCATCTCGCCGGCGGCCTTGTTGGTGAAGGTGATCGCGATGATCTCGCCGGGGTGCACGTCCCGCGCGGCGAGCAGGTAGGCGATCCGGTGGGTCAGCACCCGGGTCTTGCCGGAGCCGGCGCCGGCCACGATCAGCAGCGGCGAACCGGCGTGGGTCACCGCGTCCCGCTGGGGGCCGTTGAGGCCGTCGACCAGGGCCTGCGGATCCAGCCGGGCGGCACCGGGCCCCGGCCGACGCGGCGGGGTGCGGGCCGGCTCGGGCGCGGGCGGGGACGCGGGGATGTCGAAGAGAGGATGCATCGCACGGCGAGTCTATGCCGCCCGCCGGACACTTCCCGCCCGCGCACGTCCGGCGCGGGGCAGCCGTCACCGGTCCCGGACTGAGATGAACCTGCACCAGGGGCGACGGGGCGCAGGTCGCGCTGACGCGCTCGTCGCCTACCTCGGCGCGGGCACCCCGGTCGCCCCCGGCCCGGCGGACCGGATCACCCGCCTCGGCTGAGGCGGCGCGGCGCGGCGCGGCGCGGCGCGGTCCCGGGCCGCCCGGGACCGTGCCGCGTCCCACCTGTTGGCCGGAATCCTTGCGCGGCCGGGTCGCCGGTCGGCATACTCGACGGCGTGATCGCAGCGCGCTTCTACTTTTACTACGGCACCGGGAGTCCGGCAGCCGTAGGTCGCGCCTGATCGACAAGACCTGCGAAAGCCCCGGGCTCGGAGAGCCCGGGGTTTTTTCGTCCCGGGATCCGGGCACCGGGCCCGACACCCGAGAGGGACGAACGATGATGACAGACGTGGTGGAGTCCAGCGGCAGCCTGGCGCGCGACGACCGGGGCGGCAGCCGCCAGGCGGCCGCCCGGACCGGCACCGACGACACGGCGGCGGCCGGGCGGATCGTGGAGATCCGGGAGCGGATCGACGAGATCGACCGCACCATCATCGCGCTCTGGCAGGAGCGGGCCGCCCTGTCCCAGGAGATCGGCGCGACCCGGATGGCCTCCGGCGGCACCAGGCTGGTGCTCTCCCGGGAGCGGGAGATCCTGGAGCGGTTCCGCCAGGCGTTGGGCGCCGACGGCACCCAGCTCGCCCTGCTGCTGCTCCGCGCCGGCCGAGGGCCGCTGTAGGGCAGCGCGCTCGGGCACGGGCCGCCGCGAGGCCGCAGGCCGCGATGCCGGGAGCGGCGGCAGCCGGGCGGCCTCTGCCGGCGTACCCCGGGAGGCGCCGGCGACCGACGGACACCGCACCGACGCGATCGACCCCGGATACGGCGAAACCGCCTGCCGGCGTCGTGCTGACGCCGGCAGGCGGTCCGGACCGCGACCACACCTAGTGGGTGACGACGATCTCCCGCTTCTCCGCGAAGTGGCAGGCGCTCGGGTGGTCCGAGCCCCGCCGGATCTGCAGCAGCGGCGGCTCCTGGGCGCAGATGTCCTGCGCCTTCCAGCACCGGGTGCGGAACCGGCAGCCCGAGGGCGGGCTCACCGGGGAGGGGACGTCACCGGTGAGCCGGATGATCGCCTTGTTGTTCCGCAGCGTCGGGTCCGGCACCGGCACCGCCGAGAGCAGCGCCTGGGTGTACGGGTGGGTCGGCCGCTCGTAGATCTCGTCCTCGGTGCCGACCTCCACCAACTTGCCCAGGTACATCACCGCGACCCGGTCGGAGAGGTGGCGCACGACCGACAGGTCGTGGGCGATGAAGACGTACGACAGGCCGAGCTCCGACTGGAGCTTCTCCAGCAGGTTCATCACCTGCGCCTGGATCGAGACGTCCAGGGCCGAGACGGGCTCGTCACAGATGATGATCTCGGGCCGCAGGGCGAGCGCCCGGGCGATGCCGATGCGCTGCCGCTGACCGCCGGAGAACTGGTGCGGGTACCGGTTGATGTGCTCCGGGTTGAGGCCCACCAGGTCGAGCAGTTCCTTGACCTTGTCCCGGCGGCTGCCCTTCGGCGCCACCTCCGGGTGGATCTCGAACGGCTCGCCGATCAGGTCACCGACCGTCATCCGCGGGTTGAGCGAGGTGTACGGGTCCTGCATGACCAGCTGGATCTGCCGGCGCAGCCGGCGCAGCGCGCCACCGGAGAGCTTGGAGATGTCCTGGCCCTTGTAGTGCACGCTGCCGGCGGTCGGCTTCTCCAGGTTCATCAGGACCCGGCTCAGCGTCGACTTGCCGCAGCCCGACTCGCCCACCACGCCCAGCGTCTCGCCGGCCTTCAGGCCGAACGAGACGCCGTCGACGGCCTTGACCTGCCCGATGGTCCTCTTGAACACGATCCCCTGGGTGACGGGGTAGTGCTTGACCAGGTCACGTACTTCGAGGATGTTCTCAGTCACGGTTCACCAGCTCCTCGGCGAAGTGGCAGGCGCTGGCCCGACCGGCGCCGATCTGCAGCAGCGGGGGGACCTTCTCGCGGCACACCGGCTGCGCCATCGGGCAGCGCGGGTTGAACGGGCAGCCCGGCGGGATGTTCATCAGGTTCGGCGGGAGTCCCTTGATGGTCCGGAGCTGCTGGCCCTTCTCGTCCAGCCGCGGGATCGAGTCGAGCAGGCCGAGGGTGTACGGGTGCGCCGGCTTGGCGTACAGGTCGTACACGTCGGCTTCCTCGACGATCCGGCCGGCGTACATGACCGCGATCCGGTCCGCGACGTCGGCGACCACGCCGAGGTCGTGGGTGATCAGGATCAGGCCCATCCGCCGCTCCCGCTGGAGCTCGCCGAGCAGGTCCATGATCTGGGCCTGCACGGTCACGTCCAGCGCGGTGGTCGGCTCGTCGGCGATCAGCACCTCCGGGTCGAGCGCCAGCGACATCGCGATCATCGCGCGCTGCCGCATACCGCCGGAGAACTGGTGCGGGTAGTTGCTGAACCGGTCCTTGGCGTTCGGGATCTTGACCTGGTCGAGCATCTCGATCGCGCGCTTCTTGGCGTCGGCGCGGCCCATGCCGCGCCGGATCCGGAACTGCTCGGCGATCTGGAACCCGACGGTGAAGACCGGGTTCAACGCGGAGAGCGAGTCCTGGAAGATCATCGCGATGCCCTCGCCGCGGATGCGGCGGCGCTCCTCGGCGGACATCTTGAGCATGTCCTTGCCATGGAAGCGGACCTGACCGCCGGTGACGAACCCGGGCGGCATGTCGAGGATGCCCATGATGGTCTGCGCGGTGACGCTCTTGCCGGAGCCGGACTCGCCGAGCACGGCGAGGGTCTCCCCCGCGTCGACGTGGTACGTGACCCCGTTGATGACCTTGGCGACGCCGTCGCGGGTGCGGAACTCCACCCGCAGGTCGTCGACCTCGAGCAGCCGGCCGGATGGGCGGCCGGATCCGTCGGCGCCGGGCGCGGACTGCTCGGACACGAGAATGTCGGACAACTCAGTCTCCCCTAGCGGAGTTTCGGATCGAGGGCCTCGCGGACCGCCTCACCGAGCATGACGAAGCTCAGCACGGCGGTGACGAGGAACGCGGAGGGGAAGAAGAGCAGGAAGGGCGAAACCCGGATGTACTGCTGCGCTTCATTGATCATGATGCCCCACGACACCACCGGGCTCTTCAGCCCGATGCCCAGGAAGGAGAGTGTAGCCTCCGCGCCGATGAACGAGCCGATCATGATCGTCCCGTAGACCAGCAGCGGCGCCAGGCAGTTCGGCAGCAGGTGCTTGAGGATGATCCGGCTGGTGCTGGCACCCATCGCCCGGGCCGCCACGATGTAGTCGGCCTCCTTGGTGGCGAGCACCGAGGACCGCATCAGCCGCATGACCACCGGCCAGGTCAGCAGGACCAGCGAACCGATCACCAGGAACTTGATCTTCCACTCGCTGTTGCTGGACCCGGCACCGTTGAAGGTGGTCAGGATGACGATCGCGCCGAGCACGAACGGCAGGCCGAAGAAGATGTCGGCGATCCGGGAGAGCAGGCCGTCGACCCAACCGCCCCGGTAGCCGGCGATGATGCCCATCGTCCCGCCGATCAGCAGGGTGCCGATCGTGGAGAGCAGCGACACCACGATGGAGGCGTTGGCACCGTAGATGACCCGGGCGTAGACGTCCCGGCCCTGCACGTCGAACCCGAACCAGTCCTCGCCGGAGGGCTCGACCCGGCTGCGGGCCAGCGCACCGTTGGTCGGGTCGCCCGAGGTGAACAGCGACGGGAAGACCGACATCAGCACGAAGAGCACGATGAACGTGGCGGAGATCCAGAACAGCGGCTTGCGCCGCAGGTCCCGCCACGCGTCGCCGAGCAGGCCGCGGGGCTTCTCCTTCTTGGCGCTCTCCGGCAGGCCGGCGTTGGTCGGCGCGCCGATCTCGGTCGGCTGCTCCGGGCGGGGGGTGCTGACGATCGAAGCGGCACTCGGGTCACTCATAGCGAATCCTCGGGTCCAGGGCGGCGTAGAGCAGGTCCACCAGCAGGTTCATCAGGAGATAGACGAGCACCAGGACCACCACGATGGAGACAACCGTAGCGCTCTCCTTGGTGACGATCGCCCGGAGGACGGTGCGCCCGATCCCGTTGATGCCGAAGATGCCCTCGGTGATGATCGCGCCACCCATCAGGGCGCCGAGGTCGGTGCCGAGCAGGGTCACCACCGGGATCAGCGAGTTGCGCAGCAGGTGGATGCCGACCACCCGGCGCATCGGCAGGCCCTTGGCGATCGCGGTCCGGACGTAGTCCGCCCGGCGGTTCTCCGCGATGCTGGTGCGCGACACCCGGGCGATGTACGCCATCGACGCGCTACCTAGCACGAAGCCTGGGAGGATCAGTTCGGAGAGGCGCATCTCGTTGGAGACGGTGGGGGTGACGATGCCCCACTTCACGCCGAAGAGCCACTGGAGCACGAAGCCGACGACGAAGACCGGCAGCGCGATCAGGAAGAGCGTGGAGACCAGGACCAGGTTGTCCAGGAAGCCGTTGCGGCGCAGGCCGGTCAGGACGCCGGCGGTGAGGCCGATGACCGCCTCGATCGCCAGGGCCACCGCGGCCAGCTTGAGGGTGTTCGGGTACGCGGTGGCGATGATCTCGCCCACCGGCCGCCCCGACCAGGTGGAGCCGAAGTCCCCTTGCAGGAGGTTCTTCATGTACGTGGCGTACTGCACCCAGATCGGCTGATCCAGCTGGTACTTCTCGGTCATCATGGCGATGTAGTTCTCCGGGCAGCCCCGATCACCGCACTTGCCGGCGAACGGGTCACCGGGTACCGCCCAGACCAGCGCGTAGATCATTAACGTCGTCCCGATGAAGACCGGGACGAGTTGGAGCAGCCGTCTCACCAGATAACGGCCCATGGGGTGGTCCTCCAGACAGGGGGCGCGTCGGACGGCCGACACGGATGGCGACAACGTTGCGAGGGAATGTTGTACACCCCCTCGCGGAACGGCCCCGGGTCGGGCTCACCGGTAGGCGAGCCCGACCCGGGGTCAGACCGTTCGGATCAGAGCTCGACGGAGGTGATGTCGAGCTCGCCGACGTTGGACAGTTCCATCTTCTTGATCTTCTCCGAGTGGCCGGACTGCTGGCCACCGAAGTAGATCGGCATGGTCGGAACGTCCGCGTCGATCTTGGCAACGGCCTCGGCGAACTTGGCGTGCGACTCGTCGATGCTCGGGGCGCCGCTGGCGGCCTTGGCCAGGGCGTCGACCTCCGTGTTGCTGTACAGACCGTCGTTCGAGGAGCCACCGGTCACGTAGAGCGGGTTGACCCAGTTCTCGACGTCCGGGTAGTCCTGCTGCCAGCCGGCGCGGTAGGCACCGTCCATCTTGTGAGCGTTGATGTTCTGGCGGAAGACCGCGAAGGTCGGCACACCGACGGCGACGGCGTCGATGTTCAGGTTGGTCTTGACCTGCTGGGCGACGGCCTCCATCCAGTCCTTGTGGCTGGCGTCGGCGTTGTAGTACATCTTCAGCTGGCCCTTGAAGCCACCGGCCTCGGCGAGCAGCGTCTTGGCCTGGGCCACGTCGAACTTGCAGGCGGTGCAGTTGCCCGGCTTGGCGCCCGGGGTCAGCGGGTTGGCCCAGCTGTCGGCCGGCTTGCGGTTGCCGAAGAAGATCTTGTCGGTGATCTGCTGGCGGTCGACCGACAGCGAGATCGCCTTACGCAGCTTCGGGTTCTTGAAGCGGGCGTCGTAGATCGGGAAGGCGATGATGCCGGTCACCGGCGTGGTGGAGGAGATCGCCCGGTCACCCAGGTCCGACTTCCACTTGTCACCGGCCAGCGAGGAGACCGGAACCTGCTGCTGGAAGTCCAGGTTGCCGGAGACCAGGTCGTTGTAGGCCGCCGTGTCGTCCTGGTAGATCTTGACGTTGACGTCCTTGATCTTCATCTTGTCGCGCAGGGCGTAGTCGTCGAAGCGGGTGAGCTTGATCGCGACGTTGTTCTCCCACGACACGAACTTCACCGGGCCGTTGCCGACCGGCTTCTTGCCGAAGTCCTCCGCCTTGCCCGCGAAGAACGAGTCCGGCAGCGGCATGAAGGTGCTGTAGCCGAGCTTGGTCGGGAACACGGCGGTCGGCGCGGCGAGCGTGACCTCGAAGTTCCAGTCGTCGACGACCTTCAGGCCGGACATCGTCTTCGACGTGGGCTCCGGGGCCTTCTTCGGGCCGTCGTCGTCCGGGTCGGTGGTGTTGACGTCCGCGAAGCCCGCGATGTCGCCGAAGAAGCTGGCGTTCTGCGCGCCGTTCGGCGAGTAGGCGCCCCAGTTCCAGGCGTCCACGAAGTTCTTGGCCTTCACGACGGTGCCGTCGTGGAACTTCGTGTCCTTCTTGATCTTGATCTTGTAGACCTTGGAGTCGGCCGTGTCGATCGACTCGGCGAGCGCGTTACGCGGCGCGCCACCGTCGTTCGGGTACTCCACCAGGCCGGTGAAGAGCCAGTCGATGATCTTGCCGCCACCGGTCTCGGTGGTGTTCGCCGGAACCAGGGGGTTCTCCGGCTCGGTGCCTTCAATGACGATGCCGCCGTCGCTGCTGCTGCCGGCGCTGCCGCCGTCATCGCTGCCGCTGGAGCAGCCGGTCGCGATGAGCGCGAACGCCGCGCCCACGGCGATCGCGCCGCTCGCCCGCTTCGAGACTCTCATTCCGAGGGGCCTCCTCTTTCTGGCCTGGTTCCGTCGTGGGTTTCACGGACGTATGGGGGGTGACGCCGCCAGTGACCCCGATGTCGCAGGTCACTGGTTTTACCGCAGAGAAATCGGGACACCCCAGGGGGACCGATCCGCCGAGCCACCCCACCTCTCGCGTTCGACGCCGCGCAGGCTCGACGGCCACGAACCGCTCAGGGGAGCGGCGCCGTGGCCGGCGGGACGTGCGGGGTGCCTCGCGCCAGGGGTGAGGTGCTGCCACTGTGACACCCACCGGCCTGTTTCGTGAAGGTGCCGTTATCAAGCCGTTAGTTGGTCGCCGCGTTGCCGATACTTGAGCAAAGATCATGATGTGCCCTGGTCGTACCCCTCTGAGCAGGTAAGACATCAAGATGCCTGAGCGCTGTGGCGACCGTAGGCTGAGGCCTTGTGAGCTTCCCTGCCTCCGCTCCGGCCCTCTCCGACGTCCATCGGACGCTGGCCGTTTTTGCCCATCCGGATGATGTCGACTTCGGCTGTGCGGGGACGATCGCCGGCTGGGTGGAGGAAGGCGTCGAGGTCGCGTACCTGATCGTCACCCGCGGCGACGCCGGCGGCTTCGACGACACCGCGCGCCAGCGGATGCCCCCGCTGCGCGAGGAGGAGCAGCGCGCCGCGGCGGCCGAGGTCGGGGTGACCCGGGTCCACTTCCTCGACGGCTACACCGACGGGACGGTCGCCCCGACGCTCGACCTGCGCCGCGACGTCAGCGCCGCCATCCGGCGGTTCCGGCCGGACCGGGTGCTGACCAGCTCGCCGCTGCGCCGCTGGGAGCACCTCGCCGGGCCGAGCCACCCGGACCACCTCGCCGTCGGCGAGGCCACCACCTGCGCGGTCTACCCGGACGCGCGCAACCCCTTTCTCCACCCCGACCTGCTCGCCGAGGGACTGGAGCCGTGGGTGGTCCGGGAGATCTGGTACGCCGGCGGCCCGGCCCCGGACCACGCCGTCGACGTCACCCGGCACGCCGAACGCAAGATCGCCGCGATGCGGGCACACCGCTCGCAGACCGGCCACATGGACGTGGAGAACTGGGTCCGCGACCGGCTGACCACGGTCGCCGACAACGCCGGACTGCCGCCGGGCCGGCTGGCAGAGGCGTTCACCGTGCTGCGTACCGAGTGACCGCCGGGCGGGCGGCTCCCCTGAGCGGCGGGCTCAGACCAGGCGGCGGTCCGCCGCCCAGCGGGACAGCTCGTACCGGTTGGACATCTGGAGCTTGCGCAGCACGTTCGACACGTGCGTCTCGACCGTCTTGATCGAGATGAACAGCTCCTTCGCGATCTCCTTGTACGCGTAGCCCCGGGCGAGCAGGCGGAGCACCTCGCGCTCGCGGTTGGTGAGCTGGTCCAGCTCCGGGTCGGCCACCGGCGCGTCCGGCCGGGCCGCGAAGGCGTCCAGCACGAACCCGGCCAGCCGGGGGCTGAACACCGCGTCGCCGTCGGCCACCCGGCGGATCGCCGCGGTCAGCTCGTCCGGGGAGATGGTCTTCGTGACGTACCCCCGGGCACCGGCCCGGATCAGCCCGATCACGTCCTCGGCCGCGTCCGACACGCTCAGCGCCAGGAACCTGACCTGCGGATGGGTACGTCGCATCGCGTCGAGCACCGCCCGCCCGCCACCGTCGGGCATGTGCACGTCGAGCAGCACCACGTCGGGCTGGGTCGCGGCGATCCGGTTGACCGCCTCGGCCACCGTGCTCGCCTCCCCGACCACCTCGACGTGCCCGCCCAGCTCGGCCCGTACGCCCGCCCGGAACATGGCGTGGTCGTCGACCAGGAACACGCGCAGCCGCTCAGCGCGGGCGCCCGCCCCCTCCACCGGTTCCATCGACTGCTCCGCCATGTCATCTGTCCCTTTCCGCCGTGGGGCCGTTGCCGCTGATCGGCAGGATCAGCCGTACCTCGGTTCCCTCACCCGGCGCGGACCTGATCTCGGCCCGGCCGCCGTGCCGTTTCATCCGTCCGACGATCGATCCCCGCACGCCGTGCCGGTGATCCTCCACGGTATCCGGATCGAAGCCCTTGCCCCGGTCCCGGACGAAGGCGCTCACCTGCTCGGGCTCGACCTCGGCGTAGAGCGACACGGTCTGCACCTCGGCGTGCCGGGCCGCGTTGACCAGTGCCTCCCGGGTCGCGGCCACCAGCGCGCCGATCCGCTCATCGGTCTCCCGGTCGCCCACCACCACCGCCTCGACGGTGATCGCGAAGGTGTCCTCCACCTCGGCCGCGGCCTGCTCCAGCGCGGCGGCGAACCGTTCGGCGGGCGAGGCGGTGGGCTTGTACAACCAGTTGCGCAGCGACCGTTCCTGGCCACGGGCCAGCCGCTGCACCGTCTTGACGTCGCTGGCGTTGCGCTGGATCAGGGCGAGGGTGTGCAGCACCTGGTCGTGCACCATCGCCGCCAGCTCGGCGCGTTCCTGCTCGCGGATGCGCCCCTCCCGCTCGGAGCGGAGCTGGTTCCAGGTCCGCCAGAGCACCGGGGCGGCCACCACGCCGACGCCGGCCAGCCCGACCAGCGCGAAGATGACGCCGTTGACCACCGCGTCGAAGTTCTGCACCGGCGAGTAGACCGCCGCGACCCCGATGATGCCGACCGCGACCAGCACCCCGCCGCCGACGAAGCGGAGCACGAAGGCCCGCCGGTCGCTCTCCTCGACCACGGCGCCCAACCACGGCACGGGCAGCGACTCGCCCCACTGCCGTCGGCGCTCCGGCGCGGACTGGTGCCAGATCACCCCGGCGCCGACCGCGATGATCGCCACCAGCCAGCCGGCGGTGCCGGCCGCACCGACCGAGTCGAAGACCATCACCTGCACCAGCAGCACGCCGAGCCCGATCGCCACGAACGGCAGCAGCTGGGCGAGGTCGCGCCGGGCCGGCGTGGCGGTGTCGCCGGGACGCAGCGGGACCACCGCCCAGAAGGCGGCGTAGAGCAGCAGCCCCAGGCCGCTCAGGCCGAGCAGGACCATGAAGGCGACCCGTACCCGCAGCACCGAGATGCCGAGGTGGTCGGCGATGCCGGCCGCCACACCGGCGGCCATCCGGTGCTCGGGCGCCCGGTAGAGACGGGGCGGCTGGGTCACGGTGCTGATCGGAGGCTCCCCTGGTGACGAGCGGTGCGGCGCGGACACCGGTGCGTGCCGCCGCCGGTCCGATCGTCACACGGGGCGGGGCCTGAGGACCACGGGGACGCCCCGGACATCCGGGTCGCCGGGATCTCAGGGTGGCGTCAGGGTCGGGTCCTGAGGACGCTCGGGCCGGCGACCCAGCAGGATCGAGGCATGACCGAGGAAGCTGCCCCGTCGCCCCGCCCCGGGCCGGCCGAGCCGGGCGGGGCGCGGACCGCGCCACCCGCCGCCGGCCCGACCTGGTCGGCGCCGGCGTCGCCCACGGGGGGCGACGACGCGCCACCGCCCCCGCCAGCCGGCGGGTACCCCCCGCCGCCGTCCGGCGGTGCCAGCTTCACCTCGCGGTACGGCCTGGTCCGCCCACGCGACGGCCGCTACCTGGCCGGGGTCTGCGCGGCGATCGGTCGGGCCACCAACACCGACCCGGTGCTGTGGCGGGTGATCCTCGCCGTGCTCGGCTTCTTCGGCGGTGTCGGCCTCCTGGTCTACGTGGCCGCCTGGCTGATCATCCCCGGCGAGGGCGACAGCGCCTCGCCGCTGGAGTCGGTGCTCGGCCGGGGGCGGTCCAGCATGTCCCCGGTCACCGTGATCGTGCTGAGCATCCTGGTGGCGGTGAGCTTCGGCTACATCGTCACCGACGCGTTCCGGGCGGTGCTGCTCGGCGCCGCGATCCTGATCGGCGGGGCGCTGCTGCTCAACCGGGAGAGTCGGCCCGGCGCCGCGCCGGCGCCCGCCCCCGGGCCGGAGGGCGCGCCACCGGCCGACCCGCCCGGACCGGTGCCCCCGGTCAGCTACCCGGCGCCCGGCCTGTTCGCCCCGGCGCCGGCCAGCCCGACCGCACCCCTCGCGCCGGCCGAGCCCCGCACGGCCGAGCTGCCGGCCTGGTCACCGGCGACCGCCGGGAGCACCGAACCGGGGTACCCGCCGTCCGCGCCGGTCACCGCCGAGCTGCCCGCCTGGCCGCCCGCCGCCGGATCGCCGGTCGCGTCGGCCTCCGTACCCCCGGCGCCGCCGGTGGCCGCGCCGCTGCCGCCCGGCGGCTACCGGCCGCCGTTCGCGCCGCGCGGCCCCTACGCCGGGGCGTACCCGCCGCCACCGGCCCCACCGGCGCCGCCGGTCAAGCCGCCGAAACGGCCGCGCGAACGGTCGGCGCTGGGACCGGCCACCTTCTCGCTGATCTTCCTCGCCCTGGGCGTGGTGGCCGTCCTGGACCTGCTGGACGTCTTCCCGATCGGTGCGGCCGGCTACTTCGCGGCGGCGCTGGCCACCATCGGCCTCGGGCTGCTGGTCGGCACCTGGTTCGGCCGGGCCCGCTGGCTGATCGCCCTGGGCCTGCTGACCGCCGCGGCGCTGGGCGTGGCCACGGTGGCCGAGTCCTACGACCGGATCCGCGGGGTGGACGGCACCGTGACCTGGTCGCCGGCCGACTATCGCAAGCTGGCCACCCGGTACGAGAACAGCTTCGGCGACGCCACCCTGGACCTGCGCGCGGTGAACTTCGCCCAACGGGACACCGAGATCACGGTGGTGGTGAACTTCGGTGCGGCGACCGTGGTGGTGCCACCGAACGTCGACGTGACCACGGTGACCGACGTCAAGGCCGGGGACGCCACCGTGTTCGGCCGGCGCACGGCCGGGGTGAACGGGCGGTCCCGGGAGGTCACCGACCTCGGCCCGGACGGTGCCGGCGGCGGGAAGCTGCGCCTGTACGTCCACGTCAACGCCGGCAACCTGGAGGTGACCCGGTGAAGGTCCACCGCACGGATCTCGTCTCGCTCGTCTTCGGGCTGCTCTTCCTCGGGCTCTCCGTCTGGTGGCTGCTCGCCCAGATCCTCGGGCTCGCCCTGCCACCGGTCGGCTGGTTCCTGGCCGGCGCGCTGCTGCTGATCGGCCTGCTCGGCCTGATGGGCGCGCTGCGCGCGACCCGGCACGCCGACCGGGAGACCGGCGATGCCGCCGCCGCGCCGGAACCCGCCAGCGCGCCGCCTACCGACGACGCCTATCGCTGGGACGGCCCGGACACCGCCGACCTGCGGATCGAGGGCCCGGAGCGGGCGACCGCCCCGGTCTGGGAGCCGGACGAGCCCACCGTCGTCCCGGAACCGCCGTACCGGCCGGCCGGGGAGGCCGACGAGTGGCCCACCCGGGCGGTCAGCGACCGGGCGCTCGACGCCGTGCAGGACCATCCGGCCGACGCACCGGACCCGTGGGCGGAGGACGGCGAGGACCGTCCCGGCCGCCCACCGGCCGGCCCGGTCACCGGCCCGCCCGCCGGGGAGCACCGGCCGCCCGCCTGACCGCGGCGGTGCGGGCGCCCCGCGGGGGCTCGTATGCTGGCCGGTGGAGATCCCGCCTCCGCCGGCCGGCCCGTCCCGCCGGGTGACGCCTGCGGCCGCGCCGCCGGGTCGCTCGGGGCCACGCCGACCAGGTCACGAGTGGCGGTCCCGCCGCGATGCCCGTCTCTACCCCGTCAGGAGCCCGTCCGACATGACCCAGTCCCCCGCCGTGCGCACCCCCGGCCCGTCCGGTCCGGTCCGCATCGGCGAGCGTGCCGCCCGAACCCTCGTCACCGAACTGGCCCGGCGTAACGACCCGAAGACCGCCCTGCTGGTCGGCGCGGCCCCGGAGTCCGCGGTGCTGGCCGCGGCGATCGACGCGCTGCTCCCCGGCGACACGCTCACCGTCGTGCCGGCCGGGACGACCAGCGTCGCGGCGCTGCGCGAGCACGTGTCGGCACTGGGCCGCTGGGTCGCCGACCGGGTACGCGTCGTCGACTCCCTCACCGAGGCCGACGCCGCCGAGGTGGTCATCGCGGCCGAGCCGTTCACCGGCACCGCCGAGGAGGCGCGTACGGCCGTCGACGGCCTGGCCAAGTACCTCACCGACGGCTCCGTGCTGAGCGTCGCCGCGCCGGTCTTCCGCACCGCCGGCGCCGCCGCCGAGCTGGACCGGCAGGGCGTGCTGCACGGGGTCGGCACCGATCTGGTGCTGCGCAACCAGCCGCCGGTCCGGGTGCACCACCTCCGGTTCACCCCGGCCGACGTCGCGCTGGCCGCCCGGCTGGCCCCGGCGCACCGGCCGTCCAGCGTGCCACTGACCCGCGGCATGCACATCGACTCCAACGGCGTCGCGGCGGCCGGGATCGCCCTGGGCCTGGCCGCGCTGGCCCGGGCGGCCCGGCCCAAGTCCCGGCTCTGGCTGGTGCCGGCGCTGGCCGCCGCCCCGGTGGCCGCCTTCTTCCGGGACCCGCAGCGGGACGTCCCGGAAGACCCGTCGGCCGTGGTCGCCGCCGCGGACGGTCAGGTGCTGTCGGTGCAGCGGCTGCACGACGAGCGCTTCGGCGACGGCGAGTGGCTGCGGATCGCGGTCTTCCTGTCGGTGCTGGACGTGCACGTCAACCGGGCGCCGGTGGCCGGCAAGGTGGTCGACTACTTCGTCGCCGACGGTGGCTTCGTCAACGCAATGAAGCCGGACGCCGAGCACAACGTGGCGGCGTACACCGTGCTGGACACCGACCACGGCACGGTCGTGGTGGCGCAGCGGACCGGCCTGATCGCCCGACGGATCGTGCAGCGGGCGCCGGTGGGGGCGCTGCTGGCCCGGGGCGAGCGCTTCGGCCTGATCCGGTTCGGCTCGCGGACCGACGTCTACCTGCCGGCGGACGCCGCGGAGCCGCTGGTCGGCCCCGGCGACAAGGTGGTCGGCGGGTCCACGGTGATCGCCCGCTGGCGCTGACGGCGGACATGCGAAAGGGGCGCCGCGGCTGCGGCGCCCCTTTCGCGTACGTGCGGGTGGATCAGGCGGTACGGCGCTGGTGCAGCCAGAGCAGCGGGCCGCTGACCAGGTAGCCCACCACCACGAGGGCGAAGGTGAGCCGGATGTCGACCAGCGCGCCGACCACCGGGGCCAGCCAGAGCCACGGGGGCAGCTTGACCAGCCGGGCGAGCTTCGCGTACGGAAAGCTGGAGACCATGGCGAAGGCGAGCAGCGCCACGCCGGCGATCTGCACGGTGGCCGGCAGCGGCAGCCCGATGGCGACCGTCAGGGCGAGCACCGCCGCCGCCATGGTGGTCGGCACGCCGCAGAAGAAGCGGCCGTCCTTGGGCGAGACGTTGAACCGGGCCAGCCGGATCGCGGCGCAGGCCGCGACGAGGGCCGCGGCCACCGCGGCGGCCGGGGTGGGGGCCGACCCGGCGAGCGAGGCGTAGACCACCACCGGGGCGGCGAGGCCGAACGAGCACATGTCGGCCAGCGAGTCCATCTGTGCGCCGAACGGGCTGGCCACGCCGAGCTTGCGGGCGAGCGCGCCGTCGAGGCCGTCGAACACCACGCAGGCGATCAGGAGGAGCGCGGCGAGCCGCGCCTGGCCGTTCATCGCCACGAAGATGGCGTTGATGCCGAGCATCAGGCTGGCCAGGGTGCAGGCGTTGACCAGCGCGAACTTCATCCGGCGCGCCGGGGTGCGCTCCCCGGGCAGCAGCGGGATCGACATCGCCGACGACTCGTCGACCGGCGCGGTGGGGGCGACGGCAGGGCTCACCGGCATGATCGCCTCGAACTCGGCGCGCTCGTAGCCGATCCCGGCCCGGCCGAAGCGGTCGAAGCCGTAGCGGCGGCGCTGCCGGTCGACGAGGCGCTCGGGGAGCACCAGGTCGGTGCCGGGGCGCGGGTCGCCGTCGCGGCGGCCCACCCGGACGAGCAGCACCTGGCGGGCGAACGTGCTGCTGCGGCGCAACCGGCCCGCCCAGCGACGCCCTGCGGGGCGCGGACTGTCAGTCGTACGACGCCGGCGCCATGGGGCTCTCGGCACGTTTTCCTCCATCACCGGATCGGCTGACCGCCCTCGTGGGCGGGTGTCCGGCTGTCTCGTGCCGGACCGCTCTTGGCCCGGCAGCCCGTTCAAGCGGAGTACACCATTGCACAGGAAGTGGCGGTTGGCGATAGCTGCCGGCGGTACTTATATCTCCCTTAAGCCGCGCGAACCGCTTTCTTGTTCCCATCTCGGGCCTCATCGCCCCTTTTCTCCGCCAACCTCTATTTCCGATCGTACCGGAGCCTGCCGGGCTCGGCCCGGCGAGCGGGTGCTATCGGCCTCCGCGTCCGGTTGCCAGGGCCGCCACCTCGGTCAGCCGCAGGCCTCTGACCTGGGCGGACGTGAACCAGGCCGCCCGTTCGGTCGATCCGCCCGCCTGCTCGGTCACCACCGCCGCGGTGGGCCGGTCGACCCGCACCCGGTAGACCACCCGCACCGCGTGCCAGTCCATCGGTCGGCCCTCCGGACCGAGCGCGGCCGGGTTGTGCAGATTGTCGACCGTCAACAGCTCGACCACCCGGCCGAGCTGCCCGGACTCCTCCACCAGCTCGCGGAGCAGCCCGGTGTCCGGCTGCTCGCCGTGATCCGTGCCACCCCCGGGGAGGTGCCATCGACCGGCCCCCGGGTAGCCGGGCGCGATCATCGTCAGCAGCACCCGGTCGTCGGGGTCGGTGACCAGCCCGTACGCGGCGAAGCGCTGGCCGCGGTCGGGCGCTGGCGGGGCGGGCGGCGGCAGCGCGCGGGGCAGGTCCGCCGGCAGCGGCGTGACCGGCAGGCCGAGCAGCTCGGCGGTGAACGGCATCAGTGGCACCGCCGCCGCCTCGTCGGGGGTGAACCAGCCCAGCTCGTCGCTGCCGCCGGCCGGCTCCGGGCGCGGCTCGCCGCCGCGCGCCTCGACGTCGAAGACCAGCCGGTCGGTGTGCACCGCGACGTCGGTGCCGTGGTCGGCGCCGCGGAAGGTGGCCACGTCGGCCAGCGCGGCGCGCACCCCGGTCACCTCGACCGTCAGGCCGGTCTCCTCGGCGAACTCCCGGACCACCGCGTGCGCCGGGTGCTCCGCGTGCTCCAGCCCGCCACCCGGCAGCTGCCACACGCCGGGAAACGGACACGCCGCCGATCCCCGGGCGAGCAGCGCCCGCCCGTCGGAGTCCCGGCAGACCCCGTACGCCCCGATCCTGCGCCGCCGCTCCATCCCGCGCTCCCCCGCCCCGCCGACCCGCACTGGTTGATCATGAAGTTATCGCCCGACACGTCGGCGTGTCCCGACAATAACTTCATGATCAAGCGCGCAGGTGGGAGGTGCGGGCGGGGAGGGAGAGGTGGGGACGGTGAGGGGGTCAGGTGAGGCGGGCGGCCTGGACGGCCTCGGCGGTCACCTCGGTGAGGCGGTCCGCGGGGAGGGCGTCGAGCTCGGCCGGGGCGAACCAGCGGGCCTCGCAGGTGGAGCCGCCGACGTCGGCCACGGTGGGCGGGGCCGGCTGGTCGACCACCACCCGGTAGAAGACGCGGACGCCGTGCCAGTCGATCGGGTAGCCCTCCGGACCGAGCGAGGCGGCGTCCCGGTGGCTGGCCACGCCGAGCAGCTCGACCAGGCGGCCGGTCTGCCCGGTCTCCTCGACCAGCTCCCGGATCAGCGCCGCGCCCGGCTGCTCGCCGTAGTCCGTGCCGCCGCCCGGCAGGTGCCAGCAGCCGGCTCCCGGGTAGCCCTCGGAGATCCGGGTGAGCAGCACCCGCCCCTCCGGATCGGTGACCACCGCGTACGCCGCGAAGCGCTGCGCGCGGTGCAGCCCGTCGGGGCCGGGCACCGCGTAGAACGAGGGGAAGTCGGGGGCCTCGTCGGGCACCACGTCGGCCGAGGAGGCGGGCAGGCCCAGCGCCCGGGCGGTGAACGAGCGCAGCGGCATCCGGCTCGCCTCGTCCGGCGTGACCCAGCGGGCCAGGTCGGTCGGGCGGTCGATCCGGTCGGTGAGGATGCCACCGCGGACCGAGACCCGGTAGATCAGCCGGTCGGTGTGGATGGTGATGCCCCGGTCGGGCAGCGCCCGCATGTCGGCGAGCACGTCGTCCAACCCGGCGACGGCGACCGACAGGCCCGTCTCGGCGGCGGTCTCCCGGACGACCGTGTGTCGCGGGTCCTCGCCGTGGTCGACCGCCCCGCCGGGCAACGACCACGTGCCGGGGGTGCCGGAGCGCTCCGATGCGCGGACCAGCAACACTCGGCCGACTGAATCAGCACAGACTGCGTATGCCGCGATCCTGCGGAGCGGCTCCAGCAAGGTGGTCACGGGAGGAAATTCTCCCCGGCGCCGGTTACCTGCATCGAAAAGAGTCAGATTCCTGACTCTTTGCTGGCACGTCAGGGATCGGTCAGGGTAGGGATCCGGGCGGTCACCGAGGTCGACCGGCCGCCCGGCGCGGAACGTCGAGACATGACCTCCACACACAGCCCTCAGGCCCCGTACAAGCAGCTCCGCCGCCCCACCACCGACCGGATGGTGGCCGGCGTCGCCAGCGGCCTCGGCCGCTACTTCGGCGTCGACCCCACCCTGGTCCGGGTGGCCTTCGCGGTGGCGACCCTGGTCACCGGCGGTCTCGCCGCGCTGGCGTACCCGATCATGTGGTTCCTGATGCCGGAGGAGCCGGCGGGCGCCCCCGCCTGGCCGCACCCGGCGGGTGCCGCGCAGACCCCGCCGACCACCGCCACGCCGGGGCCCACGGCCCGGCCGGACGGGTACGCGCCGGAGGGCGAGCGACCGACGGCGGTGCAGCCGACCTACCCGCCGCAGCCGCCCACCGCGTGACCCGGCGTCACTCCCACTCGATGGTGCCCGGCGGCTTACTGGTCACGTCCAGCACCACCCGGTTGACCTCGGCCACCTCGTTGGTGATCCGGGTGGAGATCCGGGCGACCACGTCGTAGGGCAGCCGGGACCAGTCGGCGGTCATCGCGTCCTCGCTGGAGACCGGGCGCAGCACCACGGGATGCCCGTAACTGCGCTCGTCACCCTGCACGCCGACGCTGCGCACGTCGGCCAGGAGCACCACCGGGAACTGCCAGACGCCCCGGTCCAGGCCGGCGGCGCTCAGCTCCTCCCGGGCGATCAGGTCGGCCTTGCGGAGCAGGTCGAGTCGCTCCCGATCGACCGCGCCGATGATCCGGATGGCCAGGCCGGGGCCCGGGAACGGGTGCCGCCAGACCATCGCCTCGGGCAGGCCCAGCTCCAGGCCGAGCGCCCGGACCTCGTCCTTGAAGAGCGTGCGCAGCGGCTCGACCAGGGCGAACTTCAGGTCCTCCGGCAGGCCGCCGACGTTGTGGTGACTCTTGATGTTGGCGGTGCCGGTGCCGCCACCGGACTCCACCACGTCCGGGTAGAGGGTGCCCTGCACCAGGAACTCGACGTCGCCGTGGGACGCGATCTCCCGGGCGGCGGCCTCGAAGACCCGGATGAACTCCCGCCCGATGATCTTGCGCTTCTGCTCCGGGTCAATCACCCCGGCCAGCGCGCCGAGGAACCGGGCCTGCGCGTCGACCACCTTGAGCTTGATGCCGGTGGCCGCGACGTAGTCCTTCTCCACCTGCTCGGCCTCGCCGGCGCGGAGCAGGCCGTGGTCGACGAAGACGCAGGTCAGCTGGTCGCCGACGGCCTTGTGCACCAGTGCGGCGGCGACGGCGGAGTCGACCCCGCCGCTCAGGCCGCAGATGACCTCCTTGTCACCAACCTGCTCCCGGATCCGGGCGACCTGCTCGTCGATGATGTTCTCGGGCGTCCAGGTCGGCTCGATGCCGGCGATGTCGTAGAGGAACCGGGTGAGCATCTCCTGGCCGTGGGCGGTGTGCCCGACCTCCGGGTGGAACTGCACGCCGGCCCGGCGCCCGGCCAGGTCCTCGAACGCGGCCACCGGGGCGCCCGCCGACTCAGCGGTCACCGTGAAGCCCTCGGGGGCCTCGGTCACGCAGTCGCCGTGGCTCATCCAGACCGGCAGGTCGTCCGGGAACTCCCGGAGCAGCACGCCGGCCTCGGCGCGGGCGCGCAGCGGGGTGCCGCCGTACTCGCGGTTGCCGGTCTTCGCGACGGTACCGCCGAGCGCCTGGGCCATCGCCTGGAAGCCGTAGCAGATGCCGAAGACCGGCACGTCCGAGGTGAACATCCCGGCGTCGATCTGCGGGGCGTCCGGCGCGTAGACGCTGGACGGGCCGCCGGAGAGGATGATCGCGGCCGGGTTCCTGGCCACCATCTCGGCGACCGGCATGGAGTGCGGGACGATCTCCGAGTAGACCTTCGCCTCGCGCACCCGGCGCGCGATGAGCTGGGCGTACTGGGCTCCGAAGTCCACCACGAGGACGGGGCGAGGCGTGCTCATGTGCAGAAAGCCTACCGACAGTCGCGGCCACACCGGGCACGGGCCGGGCACTCCGCGCGCCGCGTCACGTCCCCGCCGGTCACGGCCCGGGCCGGGCGGTCTCAGCCGCGCAGCGCGCCCGGGGCGTCCGCCGGGACCGCCGGGTGGCGCGGGGGTACGGCCGCCAGCCGGCGGTACGCCTCGCCGAGCGGCGGCCGGGGGTCCTCCTCCCCCTTGTTGGGCCAGAACGACATCGCCCGTTCCGCCTGGGCGGTGATCGTCAGCGACGGGTTCACGCCGAGGTTGGCGGAGACCGCCGCGCCGTCCACCACGTGCAGCCCCGGGTGGCCGTAGACCCGGTGCCAGGGGTCGACCACGCCGTCGGCCGGGGTGGCGCCGATCACCGCCCCGCCGAGGATGTGCGCGGTCATCGGGATGTTGAACGGCTCGGTCAACGCGCCGCCGGGCGTACCGCCGATCTCGTCGGCGAGCAGCCGGACCGCGTGGTTGCCGGCCGGGATCCAGGTCGGGTTGGGCGCGCCGTGGCCCGGGCCGGAGACCAGCCGCCGGCCGAGGGGGCCGCGCCGCCACCGGATGGTCAGCGAGTTGTCCGCCGACTGCATCACCAGGGCGATCACCGTCCGCTCGGACCAGCCGCGCACCGAGAGCATCCGGGCCGCCAACCCGGGCTGCCGGACGATGCTGCCCAGCCAGCGCCGGAACCGGTGCGGGCCGCCGTCGACCAGCAGCGACTGGAGCAGCCCCATCGCGTTGGAACCGCGCCCGTAGCGGACCGGCTCGATGTGGGTCTGCGGGTCCGGGTGGAACGAGCTGGTGATCGCGACGCCCTCGGTGAAGTCGAGCCGCTCGGCCCGGGCCCGCTGGCGCGGCACCGAGGCGCCGAGGATCGCCTCCGAGTTGGTCCGGGTCAGCTCGCCCAGCCGGGGCGACAGCCCGGGCAGCGCCCCGGTGGCCCGCATCTCGTGCAGCAGCCGCTGGGTGCCGAGCGCCCCGGCGGCGAAGACCACCTGGTCGGCGTGGACCACCTGCCGCCGCTTGCGCAGCCAGCCGCCGGTGCGCGCGGTGTGCACCTCGTAGCCGCCGCCGGGGGCGGGCCGGACGGCGGTCACCGTGGTCAGCGGGTGCACCTGGACGCCGAGCCGCTCGGCCAACCAGAGGTAGTTCTTGACCAGGGTGTTCTTGGCGCCGTGCCGGCAGCCGGTCATGCACGAGCCGCAGTGCGTGCAGCCGGTGCGCTCCGGCCCCACCCCGCCGAAGTACGGGTCGGCGACCCGCTGGCCGGGGCGGCCGATGTGCACGCCGACCGGGGTGGCGTGGAAGGTGTGCGCCACCCCCATCCGCTCGGCCACCGCCCGCATCGCCCGGTCCGCGCCGGTGCGCACCGGGTACGTGGTGACGCCGAGCATCCGCTTGGCCTGGTCGTAGTGGCGGCCCAGCTCGTCGCGCCAGTCGGTGACGTCCCGCCACTGCGGGTCGTCGTAGAAGGCGTCCAGCGGCTCGTAGAGGGTGTTGGCGTAGACCAGCGAGCCGCCGCCCACCCCGGCCCCGGAGAGCACCATGACCCCGCCGCCGGCCTTCCGGCCGGCCGAGCGGAGCAGGGTGATCCGTTGCAGGCCGTAGCAGCCCAGCTTCGGCGCCCAGAGGAAGCGCCGGGCCTCCCAGGAGGTCTTCGGGAACTCGTCGTCGGCGAACCGCCGCCCGGCCTCGAGCACACCGACCGCGTACCCCTTCTCCGCCAGCCGGAGCGCGGTGACGCTGCCGCCGAAGCCGGACCCGATGATGACCACGTCGTACCGCATGAAGGCATCATTACCGCCGGGTAGCCATCGCGCCAGTGCCCTTTTCGCGCGATCATGCTCAGCGTCCGACGATCGGGCCGCAACCCGGGACCCCCCTCGGGGCGTTGTGCAGAAGGGGGTGGCGAGGATGACTCACGAGGGCGGGGCGGCGCGCCCGCGCTGGAGGCTGGGGCTGGCCGCCCTCGCCGCGGTCGTCCTGGTGGTGGCGGCCGCGCTGGTGATCACCCGACTGGTCCGCGACGACGGGGCGGAGCGCCGCACCGGGACGGTCACCGCCGGCACCCCGGGCGCCACCGCGACGCCGCGCCCGACCGCGACGCCGAGCCCGACCGGCCCGCTCGGCGCCGGCATCACCGGCCCGCTCAACCTGCTGCTGGTCGGCGTCGACACCCGGGTCAGCGTGCCGGGCTGGGAGCCGCACGGGGACGCGGTGCTGATGCTGCACGTGCCGGCCGGGCTGGACCGGGCGTACCTCTTCTCCCTCCCCCGTGACCTGCTGGTCGACATCCCGGCGTTCCCGAAGTCGGGCTACCGGGGCGGGCGGACCAAGCTGACCCACGCGATGAGCTACGGCAGCCGGGTGCCGGGCAAGCCCAAGGAGCCCAGCACCGCCCAGGGGTACGAGCTGCTGCGCAGCACGGTCAGCGGCTACACCGGACTGCGCGTCGACGCCGGCGCGGTGATCAACTTCCAGGGCTTCGAAAAGCTGATCGACCTCCTCGGCGGGGTCGACATCCACGTCGACCAGCGGGTGGTCTCCCTCCACCGCAAGCCGGACGGCAAGCACCGGGAACTGGCCCCGTCCGGCGGCGGCTACGTCGGGCCGCAGATGGTCTACGAGAAGGGCGAACGCCACCTCAACGGCTGGCAGGCGCTGGACTACGCCCGGCAGCGCTACATCACGGGCGGCGACTACGCCCGGCAGCGCCACCAGCAACAGCTGATCAAGGCGATGACGGCCAAGATCCTGGACGAGGACCTGGCCCGCCAGCCGGACCGGGTCGAGCAGATCATGGCGTCGCTCGGCGACACCGTGATCTACGCCGGCGGCCCCCGGATCGTCGACCTCGCGTACGCCCTCGGCGGGCTGGACCTCGGCCGGCTCACCCTGGTCGCACTCCCCGGCGCGGGGGTGGGCAAGGGCCGCGCGTACAAGGGCGAGCAGCTCAAGCCGCTCGGCCGGGAGTTCCTCACCGCGCTCAAGGCCGGCGACGCCGAGCAGTTCCTGGCCGCCCACCCCACGTTGAAGGTGACGAGGTAGCGGGCTGCCCCGTCCACCCGCTCGCAGGCCAGGGCGGTGATCTACCAGCACGCCCGCAGCCAGCTGGTCACGCCGCCAACTCCTCAGAGCTTCTTCGGCACCGCGGGGCGCTTCGTGCCGTAGAGCCAGGCGTCGAAGAGCTTGTCGAGCTGCTTGCCGGAGACCCGCTCGGCCAGCGCCACGAACTCGGCGGTGGTGGCGTTGCCGTCGCGCTGCTCCTTGGCCCAGGCCTTGATGATCTCGAAGAACTTCTGGTCGCCCACGGACATCCGCAGCGCGTGCACGGTCATCCCGCCGCGCTGGTAGACCGACTCGCCGAACAGGTTCTTCACCCCCGGCTTGCCGGGCGGGGTCTTCCAGACCGCCGCCGGCACCCGGGCCATCCGGATGTCGAACGCCTGCTGGGCGGTGTACGTGCCGGTGTGCTCGGCCCAGAGCCACTCGGCGTACGTGGCCAGGCCCTCGTTGAGCCAGATGTCCTGCCACTTCTCCAGCGCCACGCTGTCGCCGAACCACTGGTGGGCCAGCTCGTGCGCGACCACCTCGGTGTTCTCGCCCCGGCGGAAGAAGCCGGCGGAGTAGACCGGGCGGCTCTGCGTCTCCAGGGCGTAGCGGATGCGGGGGTCGGAGACGACCACGCCGCCGTACGCGCCGAACGGGTACGGGCCGAAGACGCTCTCCAGGTAGTCGGCCACCTTGACGGTCTGCGCGATGGACCGGTCCGCGGCGCCCTTCGACACCTTCGTGGTGACGGCGCTGTAGACCGGCCGCCCCTTGTGCTGGCCGGTGGTGATCCGGAACCTGCCGATCACCACGGTGCTCAGGTAGCTGGTCATGGGCGACTTCTCGGACCACTTCCAGGTGGTCCAGCCGCCCGCGCTGGTCTTCCCGCCCGGGACCCCGTTACTGACCGCGGTGAGTCCGTCCGGGACGGTGATCTCGAAGTCGTAGGTGGCCTTGTCGGAGGGGTGGTCGTTGACCGGGAACCAGGTGCTGGCCGACTCCGGCTGACCGAGCGCGATGGCGCCGTCGGAGGTGTGCAGCCAGCCGCCGTCGCCGATCACCTCGTTCTTGAGCGCCTTCGGCGTACCCCCGTAGGTGATCTCGGCGACGAAGCCGCTGCCCGACGCCAGCCCCGCCGACGGGGTGACCACCAGCTCGTTCCCCTTCGCCGCGTGGGTGGCGGCGGCACCGTCCACGGTCACCGCGCTCACGGCGAGACCGGCCAGGTCCAGGTTGAACGACTTCAGGTCCGCGGTCGCGGACGCCCGTACGGTGGTGGTGCCGGTGAGCCGGTCCGTCTTCGGGTCGTACCGGACCTTGACCGTGTAGCCGGCGACGTCGTAACCGCCGTTGCCGTACGTCGGGAAGTAGGCGTCGCCGACCCCGGCCGCCCCGGGCTGGAAGTTCCGCGACGGTGTCGGCGCGGCGCTCGCCGACGGGGACCCCGTCTCCGACGTGGACTTCTCCGACTCACACGCCGCCAGGCCGAGCGCCCCGGCCACCAGCAGCGCGACACCCGACGACAGGCTCCGCCGTACCACTCTCATCGTTCGACCTTCCCCGTTGTCCGACCGCCCGTCCGGGGCGGCCGCCGCTGGCAGCCTAGCGATCGACGGTCACGACATCGTCACGGCAGGGTGGGGGCGATGCCGCCGACCAGCCAGGCGTCGAAGAGCAGGCGCAGCGACCGGCCGGCGACCCGCTCGGCGTACGCCACGAAGTCGGCGGTGGTGGCGGTGCCCCCCTTCCGCTCGGCGGTCCACCCGCGCAGGATGCGGGAGAAGGTCTCGTCGCCGACGGTGCGGCGCAGCGCGTGCACCGCGAGGGCGCCCCGCTTGTAGACGGCGTCGCCGAACAGCCCCGCCCGGCCCGGGTCGACCGACGGCTTCGACCAGTCGGTCGCCGCGTACTGGAGCTCGAAGGCGCGCTGTGCGGTACGGCCGCCGGTGTGCTCCGCCCAGAGCCACTCGGCGTAGGTGGCGAAGCCCTCGTTGAGCCAGATGTCGCTCCACCGGGCCACTGACACGCTGTCGCCGAACCACTGGTGGGCCAGCTCGTGCGCGACCACCGCCTCGTCCGGCCGGCCGGCGCGGAAGAAGCCCGGCCCGTAGACCGGCCGGGACTGGGTCTCCAGGGCGTACCTGATCCGGTCTTCGGCGATCGCGATGCCGCCGTACGCGTCGAACGGGTACGGACCGAAGCGGCTGGCCAGGAAGTCGACAATGGCGCCGGTGCGGGCGATGGACCGGGCCGCCGGACCGTCCGCGGGGAGGCCGGCGGCGACCGCGGTGACCATCGGCCGGCCGGCGTGGGTGCCGGTGGTGACCCGGTAGTCGCCGATCACCAGGGTGGTCAGGTAGCTGGCCATCGGGGACGATTCCGTCCACCGCCAGGTGGTCCAGCCGTCCGCGCTGCTCCGCTTCCCCGGCACCCCGTTGCCGATCGCGGCGAGTCCGTCCGGGACGGTGGCCTCCACCTGGTACGTCGCCTTGTCCGACGGGTGGTCGTTGACCGGGAACCAGGTGGCCGCCGAGTCCGGCTGGCCGAGCGCGATCGCGCCGTCCGCGGTGTGCAGCCAGCCGCCATTGCCGAGCACCCCGTCCTTGACGGCGGTGGGAACCCCGGCGTAGTCGACCTCGACGGTGAAGCCGGCGCCGCGCGGCAGCCCCCGGGACGGGGTGACCACCAGCTCGTCGCCGTCACGGCGGTGCTCCGCCGCCGCCCCGGCCACGCTGACCCGGGAGACGTCCAGCCCGACCAGGTCCAGGTTGAACCGGGAGAGCGCCTCGGTGGCGGTGGCGGTGACCGTGGCGTGGCCGGTGAGCCGGTCGGCCGCCGGGTCGTAGCGCACCCGCAGCCGGTACGCCGAGACGTCGTAGCCGCCGTTGCCGTGGCCGGGCACGTACGGGTCACCGGCGTCGGCGGCCCCGGGCCGGAAACCACCGTCGTCGTCGCGCGTGCACCCACCGACGCCGAGCGCGGCGACGCAGGTCAGCGCGGCGACGACGGCCGGCCCGCGGCGGCGGGCGGGGGTCCGGCCGGCCTGGACCATGCGCTCTCCTTCGGTCAGGACGAGCCTAGTGCGGTGTCCACTGACGCCTACCGGGTTTCCGGTTCCATGTGGTGGATCCCCGACGTGGGGGCGAGCGACTCCCCACCGGGTGGTGGAGCGGGCCTCCGCAGGCCAAGTTGATCCTCACGCCGCCGGTGGTGCGCGGGGCGGCGGGCGTCACGTCGGGACCGGCCGGCACCAGGCAGGTGCCGGCCGGCTCGACGGTGCGTGACCACCGGCAACGCCGACTTCACCAGCACCACCGTGGCGGGTGGACCAACCCGCCGGGGCGCACCGGCTCTACCTGATCTTCACCGCCGTTCCCGGCGGGCCGACCAGCGGCCTGGCGAACCTCAACTGGGTCGAGTTCACCGAGGACTGACCCGGCCCGGTACGGCGGAAGCCGGCCCCGCCGCGAGGCGGGGCCGGCTTACCGATGTTCGAGAATGGCCGGTCGGGTCAGCGGTCGAGAACCAGGCCGACCTTTTGGAACTCCTTGAGGTCGCGGTAGCCGCACTTGGCCATCGCCCGGCGCAGCCCGCCGAAGAGGTTGAGCTGGCCGTCCGGCTCGTCCGCCGGCCCGAAGAGCAGCTGCTCCATCGAGCCGAGCGGCTCCCCGGCGACCTCGAACGCGCCGCGCGGCAGCGACGGGTGACTGGCCGCCGAGTGCCACCAGGCGCCACCGGCCGGCGCTTCCTCGCAGAGCGAGAGCGGCTCGCCGATCATCACCGCGTCGGCGCCGCAGCCGAGCGCCTTGGCGATGTCACCGGAGGTCTGGATGTCACCGTCGGCGATCAGGTGCACGTACCGGCCGCCGGTCTCGTCGAGGTAGTCCCGGCGGGCCGCGGCGGCGTCGGCGATCGCGGTGGCCATCGGCACCCGGATGCCGAGCACCGACTCGGTGGTCGACCAGTCGTCGCCGCCGATGCCGACGATGACCCCCGCCGCGCCGGTCCGCATCAGGTGCAGCGCGGTCTTGTAGTCGGTGCAGCCGCCGACGACCACCGGCAGGTCGAGGTCGGCGATGAACTCCTTGAGGTTCAGCGGTTCGTCGGTGGTCGAGACGTGCTCGGCCGAGACGATGGTGCCCTGGATGACCAGGATGTCCACGCCCGCGTCGAGGATCACCGGGGCGAGCGCCAGGGTGTGCTGCGGGGAGACCCGGACGGCCACCGTGCCACCGCCGGCCCGCAGCTCGCGGACCCGCTCGGCGATCAGGTCGGGGCGGATCGGGTCGGCGTAGACCTCCTGGAGCCGCTTGGTCGCCCGGGCGTCCTCGCCGAGGGAGGCCAGCTCCTCCAGGATCTTGGTCGGGTTCTCGTACCGGGTCCAGAGGCCCTCGACGTTGAGCACGCCGAGGCCGCCGAGCTGGCCGAGCCGGACGGCGGAGGCCGGGCTCATGGTGGCGTCCGACGGGTGCCCGACGCAGGGGATGCCGAACGGGTACGCGTCGAGCTGCCAGTTGGTGGAGACGTCGTCGACGTCCCGGGTCCGGCGGCTCGGCACGATGGCGATGTCGTCCAGGTGGTAACCGCGCTGCGCGGTCTTGCCCAGCCCGATCTCGACCACGTCACGCATGGGGACTCCAGTTGTCGCAGGGGATGGTCAGCGGGAGTGGTAGTTGGGCGCCTCGACGGTCATCTGGATGTCGTGCGGGTGGCTCTCCTTGAGCCCGGCCGCGGTGATCCGGATGAGCTGACCGCGGCGGTGCAGCTCGGGGATGCTCTCCGCACCGACGTACCCCATCGCGGCGCGCAGCCCACCGATGAGCTGGTGGGCGACCGCGGAGAGCGGCCCCCGGTAGGGCACCTGGCCCTCGACGCCCTCGGGGACCAGCTTGTCCTCGGCGAGCACGTCCTGCTGGAAGTAGCGGTCCTTGGAGTAGGACTTGGCCTGGCCGCGGGACTGCATCGCGCCGAGCGAGCCCATGCCGCGGTAGGCCTTGTACTGCTTGCCGTTGATGAAGATCAGCTCGCCGGGGCTCTCCTCGCAGCCGGCCAGCAGGCTGCCGAGCATCACCGTGTCGGCGCCGGCCACCAGGGCCTTGGCGATGTCGCCGGAATACTGGATGCCGCCGTCGCCGATGACCGGGACGCCCGCCGGGCGCGCGGCCCGCGCCGCCTCCATGATCGCGGTGATCTGCGGTACGCCCACCCCGGCGACGATCCGGGTGGTGCAGATCGCGCCCGGGCCGACGCCGACCTTCACGCCGTCGGCACCCGCGTCGACCAACGCCCTGGCGCCGGCGTACGTGGCGACGTTTCCGCCGACGATGTCGATGGGGACGTCCTTCTTGAGCTGGCGGACCATGTCCAGCACCGCCCGCTGGTGGCCGTGCGCGGTGTCCACGATCAGCACGTCGACGCCCGCGTCGACCAGCGTCCGGGCCCGCTTGTACGCGTCCTCGCCCACGCCGATCGCGGCGGCGACCCGGAGCCGGCCGGCGTCGTCCTTGGTGGCGTTCGGGTACTGCTCGCTCTTGGTGAAGTCCTTGACGGTGATCAGCCCGCGCAGCCGGCCGGAGTCGTCGACGATCGGCAGCTTCTCCACCTTGTGCTGGCGGAGCAGGTCGAGCGCGTCGTCCTTGCTCACCCCGACCGGCGCGGTGACCAGCGGGGTCCGGGTCATGATGTCGCGGACCCGGGTGCCCGGCTCGGAGACGAACCGCATGTCGCGGTTGGTGACGATGCCGACCAGCTGGCCGTCGCCGTCAACCACCGGCACGCCGGAGATGCGGTAGCGGCCGCAGAGCCCGTCGACCTCGCGGAGGGTGTCGTCCGGGCTGGCGGTCACCGGGTTGGTGATCATGCCGGACTCGGAGCGCTTGACCAGGTCGACCTGGAGCGCCTGGTCCTCCGTCGAGAGGTTGCGGTGCAGCACGCCGATGCCGCCCTGGCGGGCCATGGCGATCGCCATCCGGGCCTCGGTGACGGTGTCCATCGCGCTGGAGAGCAACGGGACGGTCAGCTCGACGTTGCGGGTGAGCTTCGTCCGGGTGTTGACCCGGCTGGGCACCACGTCCGACTCGCCCGGCTGGAGCAGCACGTCGTCGAAGGTCAGCCCGAGCGGCACCACCCGCGCCGAGCCGGCGGGCAGCTCCGGCAGGTGACCACCCAGCTCGCCGTGGTCGGCGCCGGCCGGAAGATCGGTGCTGGGCGAATTCTCCACGATTGCTCTCCTGAGCTGCTCGGACGGGCTTCAGCGCGGCGGTGCGCGCGGGCACCGGCACACGCCGGGGCGACGGCGCGTCGCTTCATCGTACCCATTGGGCTGCGCCGGCCCGGGCGGTGCCGCCGCAGGCAGGCGGCGCCACCGGGGCGGCCGGGGGGACGCGTCCCACCGGGGTTGGGTCTACGGTGAGAGGGTGCACGACGAGCCCATCGACCCGTTCAACGGCGACCCGGCCGATCCGGCAGCGGGCCTGCACGATCCGGGCGAGGACGCCCCGCTCGACCCGCTGACCGAGGTCGAGCGCCAGGACGTGCTGGAAGACCTGGCCGACCTGGAGATCTACCAGGCCCTGCTGGCACCGATCGGGGTGCGCGGGCTGGTGATCGAGTGCGAGGACTGCCGGGAGCCGCACTACTTCGACTGGGACCTGCTCCGCGGCAACCTGCGCCATCTGCTCAGCTCCGGCCGGCCCCGGGTGCACGAGCCGGCCTACGACCCGGATCCGGACCACTACGTCACCTGGGACTACGCCCGCGGCTACGCCGACGGGGTGCATGACACGCTCACCGAGGCCGCCGAGGACGACTCCCCCGCCGCCGACGACTGAGCCGCCGGCGGGTCTCCCGGCTCAGGCCACCAGGCCGGCCCGGAAGCCGGCGGCGACCGCGTGCGCCCGGTCCCGGGCGCCGAGCTTGCGGAAGAGCCGGCGGGCGTGCGTCTTGACGGTGTCCTCCGAGACGAACAGCTCCCGCCCGATCTCCGCATTGCTCTTCCCCTCGGCCATGCCGAGCAGCACCTGCAGCTCCCGCTCGGTCAACCCGACCGGGGTCCGGCCGCCCCGGGCCCCGGGCGCGGAACGCTTGCCCGCCGGCGGGGCCGGGTCGGGCTCACCGCCGTCCGGTTCGGCCTCGTCGTCGCCGCGCTGCACCGGCACCACCGACGGCGCGCCGCCCGGCCCCTCGGGCGGTCCGGCGGTCCGGGCCGACCCGGGCGTGCCCGGGGTACCGCCGGCGGCCGGCCTGGGTGGCGCGCCGACCGCTGCGGTGTCCCGGGCCGGGTCGGTCACCCGGTGCCGGGCCGCCCGGCCGGGCGCGGAGAGCAGCAGCAGGGCCTTGGCCACCGCGCTGGTCAGGTCGTTGTCGGCGCCCTGGATCAGCCCCCTGGCCCCGGCACTGATGCTGGCCGCCGCCGCCTCGGACTCCTCGGCGCCGAGCAGCAGCACCGCGGCCTGCGGGGCCCGGGCCAGCACCCGGCGGACGAAGCCGGCGCTGTCCGGGCGGGTCAGGGCGGTGTCGGCGAGCACCACGTCCACCGGACGTTCGGCGAGTCGCAGCATGACCTCGGGATCGGAGACGGCCGTCCGCACCACCGCGGCCAACCCGAGTCGGGACGCCGCGGACGTCAACTGCTGCGCGGCGAGCGGTGTCCGAACGCACACGAGAACGGTACGCACTGTGGTCTCCTCTCCGCACAGAGCAGACCATGGCCGGGTCCGCCGGGGAGGGGGATCCAGGCAATCCTCCGAACTTTTCCGACATCTGGGGCATATACCGCGAGTTGTCCGAGGTTTTCGATCACAGACGTGTGAGTCGCCGAAAGCCCGGGTACCGAGGGTCCAGGCCGGAAACGGTGCGCCTACGCGGACCGCCGCCGGACGCCGGTGAAACGAGGATCTGCGCGGTGCCGCGCGGGAGGAGGGGTGCTGATGTCGAACGTACGCAGACTGCCCGGACCCATCGTCGACCTCTGGGACTGGCAGCGCCTCGGCGCCTGCCGGGGTCGGGACAGCGCCCAGTTCTTCCACCCGGACGGCGAGCGCGGCTCGTCCCGGCTGCGTCGCGAGTCCGGCGCCAAGGCCGTCTGCCGGGCCTGCCCGGTCCGCGCCGAGTGCGCCGCGCACGCCCTCTCGGTCCGCGAGCCCTACGGCGTCTGGGGTGGCTTCAGCGAGTCGGAGCGGCTGCGGCTGCTCGCCCTCGGCTGGGAGGACCTGGCCGACCGCCGGCAGACCCGGGTGGACATCACCCGGCTCGAGGCCCGGCTGGGCAGCCCGCACAAGTCGACCGTGCCGGCCCAGCGCAAGGTCGCCTGACCCGACACCCCACAGACCTCACCGAGGCCGCGCCCCGCTCCCGGGGCGCGGCCTCGGCGCCCTCCCGGCAAGATCTCCTCCGCCCGGCGGCCGGCTCAGCGGACCGTCACCTTCACCGTGTGCCAGCCGGTGGCGCCGTCCGGCTCGACCGGCCGCCGCTGGCCGGTCTGCGTCTCCCCGTCGGCGTCCGTCGCCCGTACCTGGAGGGTGTGCTCACCCGCCGTGGCGGTCCACCGCCAGGACCACTGCACCCAGGTGTCCACCGAGACCACCGGAGCGAGGGTCGCCTCCTGCCAGGGGCCGCCGTCGACGCGTATCTCGACCCGGCTGATCCCCCGGTGCTGCGCCCAGGCCACCCCGGCGACGGTGACCGGACCGGCGGTGAGCCGGTTGCGCGACCGCGGCGTGTCGATCCGCGACTGGGTCTTCACCGGGCCCTGGGCCGACCACCCGCGCGGCACCCAGTACGCGTCGAAGTCCGCGAAGCTGGTCAGCTCCAGCTCGGTCACCCACTTGCAGGCCGACACGTAGCCGTACAGGCCGGGCACCACCATCCGCACCGGGAAGCCGTGCTCGACCGGCAGCGGCTCACCGTTCATCCCGACCGCGAGCAACGCGTCCCGGCCGTCGCGCAGCACCGCGGTCGGGGTCCCGCAGGTCCAGCCGTCGACCGAGCGCCCCACCACCTGGTCCGCGCCCTCCTCCGGCTCGGCCTCGTCGAGCAGCTCTTTGATCGGCACGCCCAGCCACCGGGCGTTGCCGATCAGGTCCCCGCCCACCTCGTTGGAGACGCAGGCCAGGGTGACGTACCGCTCGACCATCGGCCTGGCCAGCAGGTCGGCGAAGCTCAACTCGATCGGGTTGCGGACCCGCCCGTGGATGCGCAGCCGCCAGGTCTCCGGATCGACCTGCGGCACCACCAGTGCGGTGTCGATCCGATAGAAGCCGCTGGTCGGGGTGACGTAGGGCGCGAGCTGCGCGAGCGAGAGGTCCGCGCCGGCCGGCACGGCGGGCGCGACCGCCGACGGGGTGGGCAGCGCGACCGCCTGCCGGGCCGCCGACACGCCCCGCCGGCCGGCGAGCCAGTGCCCGCCCAACCCGGCGACGGCGGCCGCCCCGGCCAGCGCGCCCACGCCGCGCAGGAACCGGCGCCGGGACTCCGGGTCGCTGCTCTCCAACGGCTCCCACCCGGCGGGCGGCCCGTCGGCCTGCGCCGGCTCACCGGTCGACGCCGGCACGACGGGGCGGTCGCCGGACCCCGCCAGCACGGCGGGCCGGTCGCCGGGCTCCGCCGCGGCGGGAGGCGTGGCCGGCAGGGGCGTTGGCGGGGTCCACGGCCAGGGGTCGACCTGCAACGGTCCGTCGAGGAAGGCCCAGAGCACCAGCGCGCCCAGCCCCGCACCGACCAGCGACGGGAGCGCGTCGGCGGCGTCCGCGCCGGCCCGGGTCAGCGCAGCGGCCACCCCGAGGGCGCCGAAGGCCGCGATGCCGGCCAGCGCGATCCAGAGCCGGCGGACGGCCAGCATCCCGAGCAGCGCGGCGAACCCGGCCAGCAGCAGCGCCGTCCCGACCAGCAGGGCGACCTTGTCGTACGTCCCGAAGACGGTGATGGCGAACTTCTTGAGCGGCTCGGGGACCACGTCGACGACCAGCCCGCCGACCGCGATCAGCGGCGCGGACCGGGGACCGGTGAGGACGGCCACCGGCTCGGCGGCACCGATCGCCACGGCGGCGGCGGTGATCCCGGCGAGCGCGGCGAGGCTGCGCGGCGTGCTGCTCATCGGACCAGTGTTGTCGATCAACCGGACCGACCGCCAACACCGTCAGCGTTCCGTAATCGTGCCCACAACCGCGTCAGGGCGCACCGCCCACGGACGGTGCGCCCTGACCTGGCGTACGGCGTGGGTCAGAAACCCGGGCCGTGCTGGTGGCCGTGGCCGTGCGAGTGGCCGTGACCGCCGGCGGCGGCCGGCTCGGCCTGCTCCGGCTTCTCCACCACGAGGCTCTCCGTGGTGAGCAGCAGGCCGGCGATCGAGGCGGCGTTGGTGACCGCGTTGCGGGTCACCTTCACCGGGTCGATGATGCCGGACTTCACCAGGTCGACGTACTGGCCGGTGGCGGCGTCGAGGCCGTTGCCCCACTCCTTGCCGGCGACCTTCTGCACCACGACGTAACCGTCGTGGCCGGCGTTCTGGGCGATCCAGCGCAGCGGCTCGACCAGCGCCTTGCGCACGACCGAGACGCCGACCTTCTCGTCACCGGTGAAGCCGAGGTCGTCGTCGAGCACCGGCAGGATCTGCACCAGGGCGGCGCCGCCGCCGGGGACGGTACCCTCTTCGACCGCGGCCTTGGTCGCGGAGATGGCGTCCTCGATCCGGTGCTTGCGCTCCTTCATCTCGACCTCGGTCGCCGCGCCCACCTTGATGACCGCGATGCCGCCGGAGAGCTTGGCCAGCCGCTCGGCCAGCTTCTCCCGGTCCCACTCGGAGTCCGAAGCCTCGATCTCCTTGCGGATCTGGGCGACCCGGTCGGCGACCTCGCTGGCCTGACCGCCACCATCGACGATGGTGGTGGTCTCCTTGTCGACCACGACGCGCCGGGCGGTGCCGAGCACCTCGAGGCCGACCTGGTCGAGCTTGTAGCCCAGCTCCGGGGCGACCAGCTCGGCGCCGGTGAGGATCGCGATGTCCTGGAGCATCGCCTTGCGGCGGTCGCCGAACCCGGGGGCCTTGACCGCGCAGACCTTGAGGGTCTTGCGGATCGCGTTGACCACCAGGGTGGACAGCGCCTGGCCCTCGACGTCCTCGGCGATGATCAGCAGCGGCTTGTTGTTCTGGAGGACCTTCTCCAGCAGCGGCAGCAGCTCCTCGATCGCCGAGATCTTCTGCGTGGTGACCAGGATGTACGGGTCCTCCAGGACCGACTCCTGCGACTCCAGGTCGGTGACGAAGTTGGGCGAGATGAAGCCCTTGTCGAACTGCATGCCCTCGGTCACGTCCAGCTCGGTGTGCAGGGCGGAGCCCTCCTCGACGGTGATGACACCGTCGCGGCCGACCTTCTCCATCGCCTCGGCGATCAGCTCGCCGATGGTGGAGTCCTGCGCGGAGATCGTCGCCACGTGCGCGACCGACTCCTTGTCGGCGACCTCGACGGCGCGGCCGAGCAGCGCCTCGGAGATCTTCGCGGCGGCCGCGTCGATGCCGCGCTTGAGACCCGCCGGGTTGGTGCCGGCGGTCACGTTGCGCAGGCCCTCGCGGACCATCGCCTGGGCCAGCACGGTCGCGGTGGTGGTCCCGTCGCCGGCGACGTCGTTGGTCTTCGTCGCCACCTCCTTGACCAGCTGCGCGCCGAGGTTCTCGTAGGGGTTGGTGAGCTCGATCTCCTTGGCGATGGTCACGCCATCGTTGGTGATCGTCGGCGCACCGAATTTCTTGTCCAGGACGACGTTGCGCCCACGCGGGCCGAGGGTGACCTTGACCGCGTCCGCGAGGGCGTTGACACCGTGCTCGAGCAGGTGCCGGGCGTCGTCCGAGAAGCTCAGGATCTTCGCCATGAATGTCCCTTCGAAGCGACGCTGCCCCGGCCCGGCGAGCCGGACCGGGGCAGCGACACTGATCGGTTGCTTACTTCTCGATGACCGCGAGGACGTCGCGGGCGGAGAGCACCAGGTACTCCTCGCCGGCGTACTTGACCTCGGTGCCGCCGTACTTCGAGTAGAGGACGGTGTCGCCGACCTTCACGTCAACCGGGATCCGGTTGCCCTTGTCGTCGACGCGGCCCAGGCCGACAGCGAGGACGGTGCCCTCCTGCGGCTTCTCCTTGGCGGTGTCGGGGATCACGATGCCCGACGCCGTGGTGGTCTCAGCCTCGTTCGCCTGGACCAGGATCCGGTCCTCGAGCGGCTTGATCGCAACCTTGGTCGCGGTAGTCACGGGCATACCCTCCTGGGGTACTGGTTTCGTTGCCGGTCGACCGGGGCCGACCAGCGTCAATCTGCCACATGCCACCGGGCGGGGCCGTCGTCGCGGGTGCCGGTCCGCCTGGCGTTCAGCACCCGG
This sequence comes from Micromonospora sp. DT47, assembly GCF_049844475.1. Taxonomy (NCBI): domain Bacteria; kingdom Bacillati; phylum Actinomycetota; class Actinomycetes; order Micromonosporales; family Micromonosporaceae; genus Micromonospora; species Micromonospora sp. DT47. The sequence goes on from NZ_JBNCLC010000020.1 coordinate 94,234, forward strand.
ACCTGACGGCCCGGGAGCTGGCACCCTCAGGGTGAGAGTGCTAATCGCAGGTTATTCCTCGGCTAGCACTCCGTCAAGGAGAGTGCCAGCCCGCCGCCGGGCGAGTCGGACGGCCGGGAAGAATGGCGGGGTGAATCCCGACCAACTGGCGGCGCTGCGTACCCCCGAGGGGTCGGCCGCGCTCGCGGCGGCGACCGCGCTGGCCGGCGGCGACCCGCTGACCGCGGCGGCCGCGCTCCGCTCCACCGGCGTGCCGGCCGGGCTGGCCTCCGCCGCGCTCACCCAGGCCGAGCTGCGCCGCAGGGCGGTCGGCAAGTTCGGGCCGTCGGCCGCTGGGCTGTTCCTCACCCGGGCCGGGCTGGAGCAGGCCACCCGGCGGGTGGTCGCGGACCGGCGGGCGGCGCGGCTGCGCGCCGCCGGGGTGCGCACCCTCGCCGACCTGGGTTGCGGCCTCGGCGCGGACGCGCTCGCCGCCGCCCGCGCCGGCATCCGGGTGTACGGCGTGGAGGCCGACCCGGTGACCGCCGCGATGGCCGCCGCGAACGCGGAGGCGGCCGGGCTGGCCGAGCTGTTCACCGTGGAATGCGGTGACGCCACGGCGTTCGACGTGACCAAGGTCGACGGCGTCTTCTGCGACCCGGCGCGCCGGAAGGCCGGCACCGGTCGACGGATCTTCGACCCGAACGCCTACTCCCCGCCCTGGGACTTCGTCACCGGGCTGGCCGAACGGGTGCCGTACACGGTGGTGAAGGTGGCCCCCGGTATCGAGCACGCGCTGATCCCGGCGGGCGCCGAGGCCGAGTGGGTGAGCGCGGACGGCGACCTGGTGGAGGCGGCGCTCTGGTGCGGCCGGCTGGCCGAGGTCCCCCGCCGGTCCACCGTGCTGCGCGGCGACACGGTCCACTCCCTGACCGGCTCCGGCGACGTGGAGGCGAGGGTCGGGCCGACCCGTTCCTTCCTGTACGACCCGGACCCCGCGGTCGTCCGGGCCCACCTGGTGGCCGAACTGGCCGACGACCTCGGCGCGACGATCGCCGACCCGAGCATCGCCTACCTGTACGCGGACACCCCGACCGCGACCCCGTTCGCCCGCTGCCTGGAGATCACCGACGTGCTGCCGTTCTCGCTGAAGCGGCTGCGCGCGCTGCTGCGGGAGCGCCGGGTCGGCCGGGTGGAGATCCTCAAGCGCGGCTCGGCGCTGGAGCCGGAGAAGCTGCGCCGCGACCTGAGGCTGGCCGGCGACGCGGCGGCCAGCCTGGTGCTGACCCGGGTCGCCGGCGCGCCGACCGTGCTGGTCTGCCGCCCGGTCGGGTCCTGAGTCGCCGGCCGACCAGGGCCGGGTTAGCGTGATGCCATGGCGGGACAGGGCACTCCGGCGACGGCGCTGCTGACCAGGCGGAAGATCCCGCACCGCACCCACCCGTACGACGTCTCCCCCGACGCGCCGAACTACGGTGCGCTGGTCGCCGAGGCGCTCGGGGTGCCGCCCGAGCGGGTGTTCAAGTCGCTGGTCACCGAGGTGGACGGCGGGTTGGCCGTGGCGGTCGTCCCGGTCACCGGCGAGCTCGACCTCAAGGCGCTGGCGGCGGCGGTGGGCGGCAAGCGGGCGACGATGGCCGACCGCGCGGTCGCCGAGCGGGCCACCGGTTACGTCCGGGGTGGGATCAGTCCGCTCGGCCAGCGCAAACGCCTGCCCACGGTGCTGGACTCCTCCGCGCTGGCCCATGACACGGTCTACGTCTCCGCCGGCCGCCGCGGCCTCCAGGTCGAACTGGCCCCGGCCGACCTGGTCGCGCTGACCGACGCCACCACCGCGCACGTCGCCGCCCCCTGAACACTTCACCGGCCCGGGTGGACGGGCATGAAACGCCGCGCTCCGCGTCCGACCACCAATTCCGACCGCCATTGTCCGGCGACCCGTCGCTTTTCCGTGGAGTCCCGGGGACGGGGCTGATCACGGCGCGGCGAGCGGATTTCGACGAACTTCCCCGCGTTACGGGATTGTTACCGCAGGCCAAGCGACTTCCGACCACGGAGTCTTGCGGCAGTGACGTGTGTCGCAATACGTTGCCGCTCACAACAAACGCCTGCCACCTACCCCACCACCACCCCCGAAAGGACCCCGTGCAGATGCGCAAGGGCTTCCTCACCTTCGCCGCCGTCGGGCTGCTGGCCGCTGGCGGCGTGGCCGGTTGCGGCGACCAGTCGACCAGCGGCAGTCAGGCCGGCGGCCGCGCCAAGAAGCCGAAGATCGGCGTGATCCTGCCCGACAGCAAGTCTTCCGCTCGGTGGGAGGGCGCGGACCGCAAGTTCCTCAAGGAGGCCTTCGACGCCGCCGGGGTGGCATCCGACATCCAGAACGCGCAGGGCGACAAGTCACAGTTCTCCAACATCGCCGAACAAATGATCACCAATGGCGCCACCGTCCTGATGATCGTCAATCTCGACTCGGGCACCGGCAAAGCGGTGCTGGAGAAGGCGAGGTCGCAGGGCGTCGCCACCATCGACTACGACCGGCTCACCCTCAGCGGCTCCGCCGAGTACTACGTCAGCTTCGACAACGAGGCGGTGGGCAGGCTCCAGGGCGAGGGCCTGAGCAAATGCCTGGCGGACAAGGGCGTCAAGAAGCCGGTCGTGGCCTACCTCAACGGTTCGCCGACCGACAACAACGCCACGCTGTTCAAGAACGGCTACGACTCCGTCCTCAAGCCGAAGTTCGACGCCGAGGAGTACACGAAGGGCCCGGACCAGTCGGTCCCGGACTGGGACAACGCGCAGGCCGGCGTCACCTTCGAGCAGATGCTCACCCAGACCAAGGGCCGGATCCACGGCGTCCTCGCGGCCAACGACGGCCTGGGCAACGCGGCCATCTCCGTGCTGAAGAAGAACAAGCTCAACGGCAAGATCCCGGTGACCGGCCAGGACGCCACCCCGCAGGGCCTGCGGAACATCCTCGCGGGCGACCAGTGCATGACCGTCTACAAGGCGATCAAGGAGGAGGCGAAGGCCGCCTCCGACCTGGCCATCGCGCTGGCCAACGGCGAGCGCAAGGAGACCGGCCAGACGGTCAGGGACCCGGAGAGCGGCCGCGACGTGGACGCCGTCCTGCTCACCCCCAAGGCCATCTACAAGGACGACGTCTCCGACGTCATCGCTGACGGCTTCGTCACGAAGGACGAGGTCTGCGGCGGGGAGTACGGCAAGCTCTGTGCCGACGCCGGCCTCAGCTGACCCGCACCCGCCCCACCCGCTCCGGCGACGCCACCGGAGGGGCGCCGAGATTTCCCCTCCGCGCAAAGGAGAACCCCGTGTCCGCAACCCCCCTGCTGGAACTATGCGGGATCGACAAGAGCTTCGGTCCCGTCCAGGTTCTGCGCGACGTCACCCTCTCCGTCCACCCGGGCGAGGTGACCGCGCTGGTGGGCGACAACGGCGCCGGCAAGTCCACCCTGGTCAAGTGCATCAGCGGCATCCACCCCACCGACTCCGGTGAGTTCCTCTTCGAGGGCCGCCCGGTCAACATCAACAGCCCCCGGGACGCCGCCGTGCTCGGCATCGAGGTGCTGTACCAGGATCTCGCGCTCTGCGACAACCTCGACATCGTGCAGAACATGTTCCTCGGGCGGGAGAAGCGCAGCGGGATCGTGCTCGACGAGCCGACCATGGAGCAGATGGCCACCGAGACGCTCGCCGGACTCGGGGTCCGGACCGTCACCTCGCTGCGCCAGCACGTCTCCAGCCTCTCCGGCGGCCAGCGCCAGACCGTCGCCATCGCCAAGGCGGTGCTCTGGAACAGCCGGCTGGTCATCCTCGACGAGCCGACCGCGGCGCTCGGCCTCGCGCAGACCGCCCAGGTGCTCGAGCTCGTCCGCCGGCTGGCCGACAACGGCTTGGCCGTCGTGCTCATCTCGCACAACATGAACGACGTCTTCGCCATCTCGGACCGGATCGCCGCGCTCTACCTCGGCCAGCTGGTCGCGCAGGTGAGGACCAGCGACATCACCCACTCGCAGGTGGTCGAGCTGATCACCACCGGCCGCTCCGGCAACCTCGGCCTCCGCGTCGAGCCGGCCGCGGGCACCACGGACGACGAAGAGCTGGCCGACACGATCCCGGGAGCAGTCCGATGACCACCACCGTCGTGCGCAGGGAAGGAGCGGCGGCCGGCACCCCGGCGCCGACCGTCGGCGACCACGTCCGAAACTACGTCGCCCGGGTACGCGGCGGCGACCTCGGCTCCCTGCCGGCCGTGATCGGCCTCAGCGCGCTCTGCCTGACCTTCGCGATCGTCCGGCCGGTCTTCCTCTCCGCCGCGAACTTCGCGAACCTGTTCACCCAGGGCGCCGCGGTCACCGTGATCGCGATGGGCCTGATCTTCGTCCTGCTGGTCGGGGAGATCGACCTCTCCGCCGGGTTCGCCAGCGGCGTCTGCGCCGCAATCCTGGCCAACGTGGTCAGCGTGCTCGGCTACCCCTGGTACGTGGCGGTCCTCGCCGCGCTCGCCACCGGGACGCTCATCGGCCTCACCATCGGCTTCCTGGTGGCCAAGGTCGGGATACCGTCCTTCGTGGTCACGTTGGCCGGCTTCCTCGCCTTCCAGGGTGTCGTGCTGCTCCTGATGAAGGAGGGCACCAACATCTCGATCAGCGACAAGGTGATCATCGCGATCGAGAACAACTACGTGCCGCCCACCATCGGGTGGCTGCTGGCCGCCGTCGCGGTCGCCGGGTACGGCACCGTGCAGTTCCTCAGCCACCGCAACCGGGCCACCCGGGGCCTGGTCACCGACCCGATCGCCGTGGTGGCCGCCCGGATCGCCGGGCTGGCCCTCCTGCTCGGCTCCGCGGTCTACGTCCTCAACCAGGAGCGGAGCATCAACACACTGATCAGCTCCACCAAGGGGATGCCCGTCGTCGTGCCGCTCATCGGGGCCCTGCTGGTCTTCTGGACCTTCGTGCTCAACCGCACCGCGTACGGCCGGCACCTCTACGCCGTAGGCGGCAACCAGGAGGCCGCCCGGCGGGCCGGCATCAACGTGAACCGGCTGAAGATCTCCGCCTTCGTGATCTGCTCCGGCATGGCGGCCGTCGGCGGCATCATCGCCGCCAGCAAGGACAGGTCGGTCGACCCGAACACCGGTGGCAGCAATGTCCTGCTCTACGCTGTCGGCGCCGCCGTCATCGGCGGCACCAGCCTCTTCGGCGGCAAGGGGCGGATGATCAACGCGGTGCTCGGCGGCGCGGTGGTGGCTGTCATCATCAATGGCATGGGGCTGCTGGACCTCAGCTCCGGCCTCAAGTACACCTTCACCGGACTGGTGCTGCTACTGGCCGCGGGCGTCGACGCGCTGTCGCGTCGTCGTTCCGCCGCCACCGGCACGCGCTGACCACGGAGTGCCAGGAACGATGCGGGCAGGACAGAGCCAGGACGAGATCCGGCGGCAGAACCTCGGTGCGCTGCTGCGGCACGTGCACGTCCACGGGGCCACCTCCCGCGCGGAACTCACCACCACCCTCGGGCTCAACCGCAGCACCATCGGCGCGCTGACCGCCGACCTGGCCGGCGCCGGTCTGGTCAGCGAGGGGACGCCGAAGGAGACCGGCCGGGCCGGCCGACCGTCGCTGGTCGTCCGGCCCGAGTCGGCCCGGGTCTACGCGTACGCGTACTCCATCGAGGTGGACCGGCTGCGGGCCGCCCGGGTCGGTCTCGGCGGTGCGGTGCTCGACCGCCGGGATCTGGAACGGCCGCGCGGCCTGGACGCCGGGGAGACCGCGCCGCTGCTCGCCGGCGCGCTCAAGGAGATGCACCAGAGCGTCCCGGCCGGGGCGCTCTGCCTCGGCGCCGGCGTGGCGGTCTGCGGCATGGTCCGCAAGGCGGACGGGCTGGTCCGGCTCGGTCCGACCACCGGCTGGGTGGACGAGCCGATCGGCGCCGCGCTCGCCGCCGAACTCGGCCTCGACGTGCCTGTCACGGTCGGCAACGTGGCCGACGTGGCGGCCTTCGCCGAGCACGCCCGCGGCGTCGCCGCCGGCTGCGACAACGTCATCTACCTGTACGGGGACGTCGGCGTCGGCGCCGGCATCATCGCCGGCGGGCGCCGACTGACCGGCCACGGCGGGTACGGCGGCGAGGTGGGGCACATGGTGGTCGTGCGCGACGGAGCCCGCTGCGAGTGCGGCTCGCGGGGCTGCTGGGAGACGGAGATCGGCGAGCACGGCCTGCTGCGGGCCTCCGGCCGCTCCGACGCCCGCGGCCGGGACGCGCTGCTGGCCGTCTTCGACGCCGCCGACCGCGGCGACGCCCGCGCCCAGACCGCCGTACGGAAGGCAGGCGACTGGCTCGGATTCGGCGTCGCCAACCTGGTCAACATCTTCAACCCGGAGATGGTCATCTTCGGTGGCACCATGCGCGACCTCTACCTGGCCTCCGCCGCCCAGGTCCGCAGCCGGCTCAACTCGATGGGGCTGCCCGCCTGCCTGGAGCACGTCCGGCTGCGCACCCCCACGCTCGGTGCGGACGCGCCGCTGGTCGGCGCGGCCGAGCTGGCCTTCGAGCGGCTCCTTGCCGACCCCCTCGACGTCGGCTGAGTCGCCACTCAGTGGTTCCTGATTCCCGGTGAACTGATCGGGTCGGTGATCCGTACCAGTGGACGGACGGGCAGCCGGCGGGTGCGCTGCCCGGCGACACGCGTACGGACCGAGGAGGCACCGCAGCATGGCACCGCTGGAATCCGCACGTCGTCGGCCAGGGCACCGGACCCACCGGGTGACGGTGCTGCTCGTCACCCTGCTGGCCGGGATCGTCGTCCTGCCGGGGGTGGCCGTCGCCGCCCCGGGGAGCCAGCTGAACGCCGCCGACATGACCCTGCTCAACGGCGTGCGGCTGGCCGGTCTCTGGGAGATGCCGGCCGGTCAGATGGCCGCCGAGAAGGGCCAGTCCCCCAAGGTGCGGGAGATCGGGGCGGAGATCGCCCGCCAGCACGGGGTGCTCGACCAGCTGGTGGTCGACGCCGCCAACAAGCTCGGCGCCACCCTGCCGACGGATCCCACCAGCGAGCAGAAGGGGTGGCTGACCGAGATGCAGGAGGCGGAGGGCGCCCAGTTCGACCAGATCTTCGTGACCCGGCTCCGGGTCGCGCACGGCAAGATCTACCCGGTGATCGGCGCGGTCCGGGCCAGTACCCGGGACGCCACGGTCCGCAAGCTCGCCGACGAGGCGAACAGGTTCGTCAACGACCACATGGCGATGCTGGAGAGCACCGGGCTGGTCCGCTGGCAGCAGCTCCCGCCGGCCGCCCTGCCGCCCGCGCAGAGCGACTCGCTGATCGCCGCCGCCAGGGCCGGTGCGGCCGGGCCGTCGGCCGGGGTCAGCACCACCGTGGTCTGGGCGGTCTTCCTCCTGGCGCTCGGCACCGGCGGCTTCGCCACCCACCGGATGCTGCGCCGGAGCTGACGACCTGACGTCGACGGGCCGGGGGCGACACCGCTCCCGGCCCGTCGTCGTTCAGCGGTCGACCTGGGTGAAGTCCCAGGCGTGCGGGGGCCGGGCGACCAGCATGGCGGGCGGTTCGGGCAGCGGGCGCGGGCTGCTCCGCCACTTGGAGATCACCACCACCCGGTGGTCGGTGGAGGAGAAGACCTCGCTGGACAGGTGCAGCGGATCGTGCTCGAACTCGGGCAGCGCGGTGTCGCAGACCCACGTGATCAGGTCGGCGAACCCGTACGGCTCCGCGCGGGCCTCCCACATCCGGACGATCACGTCGGCCATCCCCCCGTCACACGCTGACCGTGGTCAGCGGCATCGCCGAGTCGGCGGGCAGGTCCAGCCGGCTCGGCGCCACCCCGGCGGCGATCAGGTGCGAGCCGAGCGCCGCGACCATCGCGCCGTTGTCGGTGCAGAGGTTCGGCCGGGGCACCCGCACCCGGATGCCGTGCTTGGCCGCGCGGTGCTCGGCCATCGCCCGCAGCCGGGAGTTGGCCGCCACACCCCCGCCGATGACCAGCGTCTCCACGCCGTTGGCCCGGCAGGCGTCGAGCGCCTTGGCGGTGAGCACGTCGCAGACCGCCTCCTGGAAGGAGGCCGCCACGTCGGCCACCGGCACCGGTTCGCCGGCCCGCTGCCGGGCCTCCACCCAGCGGGCGACGGCGGTCTTCAGGCCGGAGAAGGAGAAGTCGTACCGGTGGGCGGCGAGGTCCTTGGCGGCGGTGAGGCCGCGCGGGAAGCCGATCGCCGCCGGGTCGCCGGCCCGGGACTCCCGGTCGATGTACGGCCCGCCGGGGAAGGGCAGCCCGAGCAGCCGGGCCACCTTGTCGAACGCCTCGCCGGCCGCGTCGTCGATGGTGGCGCCGAGCGGGGTGACCCCGCGGGCGAGGTCGTCCACGAGCAGTAGCGAGGAGTGCCCGCCGGAGACCAGCATGGCGATCGCCGGTTCGGGCAGCGGACCGTGTTCGAGGGTGTCCACGGCGACGTGCGCGGCGAGGTGGTTCACCCCGTACACCGGCTTCTCGGCGGCGAGCGCGTAGCCCTTGGCGGCGGCCACCCCGACCAGCAGCGCGCCGGCCAGGCCGGGGCCGGAGGTGACCGCGATCGCGTCGATGTCGGCGATCGTCACCCCGGCCTCCTTCAGGGCCCGGTCCATGGTCGGCACGATGGCCTCCAGGTGGGCCCGGCTGGCCACCTCGGGAACCACGCCGCCGAACCGGGCGTGCTCCTCGACGCTGGAGGCGAGCGCGTCGGCGAGCAGGGTGTGCCCGCGGACGATGCCGACGCCGGTCTCGTCGCAGGAGGTCTCGATGCCGAGGATCAGTGGTTCGTCAGCCATGGTCCGTCCCGTCCCCGGTCGGTTCCGCGTCGCGCCGCATGACCAGCGCGTCGGTGTTGCTCGGTTGGTAGTAGCCGCGCCGCACGCCGATCGGCTCGAAGCCGTACGCCGCGTAGAGCTTCTGGGCGGGCGCGTTGTCCGCCGCCACCTCCAGCAGCACGGTCCGGACGCCGCGTCGGGCCGCCTCGGCGAGCAGGTCCTCCAGCAGGATCCGGCCGACGCCGCGGCGCTGGGCGTAGCGCCGTACGGCGATGTTCTGCACCCACGCCTCGTCCGGCTGGACGGTGAGCCCGGCGTAGCCGAGCAGCGTCCCGTCGACGTCGGTGGCGACCCGGTAGAACTGCCCGTTGGCCAGCTCGTTCCAGAACATCGCCGGGGACCACTGCTCGACGCCGAAGAGGTCGGCCTCGATCGGCAGCACCTCGTCGATGTGCCACCAGCGGAACCGGTCGAGTCGCACCGCCCCGCTCACGGCAGGACCGACTTGCGGGCGGTCGCCGCCACGGCGTCCGGCCGGCGCAGGTAGAGCGGGGTGAGCGTCTCGCCGGGCGCGCCGGCCCGGATCCGCTCGGCGGCCAGCGTGGCCAGCGCGGTGGCGTCCGGGTAGCGCGGCTCGACCCGTAGCGGCAGGCCGAGCACGTCCGCGTACCGGTGCGCGCCGTCACCGACCGCGGCGGTGACGGCCAGGTCGCGGGCCCGCTGCGCGGCGACCGCGGGCGCGTCCACGTTTGGCCCGGCGATCCGCTGGCCGGCACCGTCGTAGACGGCCCAGTAGACCTCCCGGCGGCGGGCGTCGCTGGCGGCGAGGATCGGCTCGCCGACCGCCGCCGGGTGGCCGATGGCGTCCAGCGAGCAGACACCGTACGTGGGGATGTCGAGCACCTGCCCCATGGTGGCGGCGGTGACCAGGCCGACCCGCAGCCCGGTGAACGGTCCCGGGCCGAGGCCGGCGACGATCGCGGCGAGGTCACGCGGCCGGACGTCGGCGTCGGCGAGCACCGCATCGACCTGCGGAGCGAGCAGTTCGCCATGCGCCCGGGCGTCGACCGTGCACCGGTGCGCCCGCAGCGCGACGCCGTCCGCCGAGACCTCCGCGAGCGCCGCGGTCACCGCGGGGGTCGAGGAGTCCACCACCAGTACGAGCACGGTATGTCAGCCTAGCCGCCCCGCCCCGTCACCCCCGGTCACACCCCGTCGGGCCGGCCGGGCCGGCCGTCGGGCGCTCGCGCGGCCTTGTCGACGGCCCTCCCGAACGGTGTCTGTCGTTACCGACCGTGACGCCGTCGCCTGACGACTTCACCAGGAGCGGTATGCGCCACGAACGGGAATCCCGGTTCCTGACCCAGCAGGCGCTGGCCGACCTCGCCGGGATGAGCCAGGGCGGGGTGGCCCGCATCGAACGCGGCGACCGGATGCCGAGCATCCCACTGGTCGAACGCGCCTTCGCCGCCCTCGGCCGCCAACTCGCCGTCGCCGTCGAGCCGCTGGACACCCACCTCGACGCCCGGATGGACGAGCTGGCCGCCCGGCCCCTGGCCGATCGGATCGACGACCTCGGGCTGGACTGGCTGGACGCCGCCTACGGCCAACGGTGGAACGCCCGGTGGAACGAGTTCGGCGGCCTGCGCCTCGAACCCGCGGAGCCCGGCGAGCACCGCTGGCAGACCCGGTACGGCGAGGTCCGGGCGCAGATGTGCGACGAGTTGCCGGAGGCGATCGAGGTACGGCACGGGGAACGGAGCTACCGGGTGGTGCCGCTGGTGGCGGGGGAGCTGACCGACCCGCGCGCGGCCGAGCTGCTCCGCCGCCACCGCCAGCGGCAGGCCGGGTCAGTCGGCTGAGCGCTCCCAGTCGATGGTGGGCAGGCCGGCGTCGGCGAGCGCCTTGTTGGCCGCACTGAACGGCCGGCTGCCGAGGAAACCGCGCGGGTTCATCGGGCTCGGGTGACCGGCCTCCAGCACCACGTGCCGGGGATTGGTGACCAGGGCGGCCTTCTTGCGGGCGTACCCGCCCCAGAGCAGGAAGACCACCCGCTCCTCCATCGCGTCGAGCGCCCGGATGGTGGCGTCGGTGAACTCCTCCCAGCCCTGGTTGCCGTGCGAGCCGGGAGTGGCCTGCCGGACGGTCAGCACCGCGTTGAGCAGCAGCACACCCTGCGCCGCCCAGCCGTCCAGGTTGCCGCTGCGCGGCTTCGGCACGCCGAGATCCTCGCCCATCTCCTTGAAGACGTTGCGCAGCGACGGCGGCACCGTCACCCCCTCGCGCACGCTGAAGCTCAGCCCGTGCGCCTGCCCGGCCCGGTGGTAAGGGTCCTGCCCGAGGATCAGCACCCGGCACCGCTCCGGCCCGCACAGCCGGTAGGCGGAGAAGAGGTCCTCCACCGGCGGGAAGACCGTCCGGGTGGCGTACTCCCGGGCGACGAACTCGGCCAGCGCCGCCGTGCGGACCGGGTCGAGGTGCGGGGTGAGCACGGCACGCCAGGCCTCCGGCAGCAGCGCCAGCAGGTCGAGGGCGGGGGCGTCGTCGGGCATCGGCAACCTTTCGCAGTCGGTCCCGGCACTCTAGGCAGCGGGTACGACAACGCTCAGCGTAGGGCGTCCAGGCGCTCCGCCCAGTCACCGCCGACCGGCTCCAGCGTCACCACCCGGGTGTCGTCCTCGCGCCGGTCGATCCGCACCCGCAGGTGCGCGTCGACCAGCTGCTCGACCAGGCCCTCGCCCCATTCGACCACGGTCACCGAATCCTCCACCGAGGCGTCCAGGTCGAGGTCGTCGATCTCGGCGCGCGGGTCGCCCGCGTCCCCCAGCCGGTAGGCGTCGGCATGCACCAGCGCCACCGCGCCGCCCCGCGCCGGATCGGGCCGGTGCACCCGGGCGATCACGAAGGTCGGCGAGGTGATGTCGCCGCGCACCCCGAGGCCGGCGCCGATGCCCTGGGTCAGCGCGGTCTTGCCGGCACCCAGCGGGCCGGTGAGCAGCAGCAGGTCGCCGGCGCGAAGCACCCCGGCCAGCCGGCGGCCGAACGCGTGCGTCTCCTCGACCGTCGGCAGCGTGACGGTCACGCTCACAGCGACTCCAGGAACCGTGCCAGCGCCCCGTTGACCTCGTCGGCGTGCTCCAGCATCACCACGTGCCCACTGTCCTGGATCTTGATGAACTCGGCATGCGGCAGCCGGCGCACGATCTCCTCCGAGTGGGTCACCGGCGTGATCATGTCCTTGTCCCCGACCACGACCAGCACCGGCGTGCCGCTCAGCGCGGCCAGCGCCGGGAAGCGGGAGTGGGTGGCGAGGGTACGCAGGTAGCGGGTGACCGTGTCCGCGGAGGTCCGCGAGTTCATCTCCTCCACGTAGGACACCAGGGCCGGGCTGGGCTTCGAGGTGCCGAAGCCGTACCTGCGGGTGAGCAGCCAGGCGACGTTGGACGTCGACTTCCGGGCCTTGTCGATCACCGTGCCGCCGTACCGGGTGGCGTTGCTCATCATGTAGAGCACCGGCGCGCCGACCCGGCCGAGCATCGCCGGGGCGACCAGCTTCGTCTCGGCGAGCAGGCCGCCCGAGGTGGCCATCAGCACGGTGCCCACCACCCGGTCGCCGAACATCTCCGGGTACAGCTCGGCGAAGGCCATGATGGTCATCCCGCCCATCGAGTGGCCGACCAGCACCAGCGGGCCCTCCGGCGCGGTCCGGTCGATCACCCGGCGCAGGGTCCGGCCCAGCGCGGCGAGGTCGTAGTCGCCGGTCTCCAGCCGCCCGGAGCGGCCGTGCCCGGGCTGGTCGTACGCGATCACCCGGTGGTCGCCGCGCTCGGCGAGCAGCTTGCGCTGGAAGTGGAACGTCCCCATGTCCAGGCAGAAGCCGTGCACCAGCACCACGGTCGGGTGCCCCTCGACCGGCCGGGTCGGCTCGACCACCTCGACGTGGATGTCGGTGCCGTCCGGCATCTCCAGCCGGAACGCGTCGTCGTACCGCTGCGCGCCGAAGATCTCGTGGGCGTACCGGTCGGTGGGGTCGGTCTTGAGCCGGCGGACAAGGACGCGTTCGCTCACCACGCCCGCGGCGAGCCCGGCGGCGGCCACGCCGACCGCGGCCCCGACCACGCCGGCGACCCGGCCGACGGCGGTCCGCGGCCGGGGGATGCGGAACCGGTTCGCCGAACTCACGGCCGCTCGCCGTCGTAGACCCGGGGCACCCGGCTGCTGCCGAACCGGGTGACGATCTCGTAGTTGATCGTGCCGACCGCGTCGGCCCAGTCGTCGGCGAGCGGCTCGCCGTCCGCGCCGCTGCCGAAGAGGGTGGCCACCTCCCCGGCGGTCACCGGGTCGTCGCCGCAGTCCAGCACGAACTGGTCCATGCAGACCCGCCCGGAGATGGTCCGCCGCTTCCCGCCGAGCTGCACCGGACCCATGTTGGAGGCGTGCCGCGGCACCCCGTCGGCGTAGCCGAGCGGCACCACGGCCAGGTTGGCCTCCCGCTCGGTGGTATAGGTGTGGCCGTACGAGACGCCGGTGCCCTCGGGGACCCGCTTGGTGAGCATCACCCGGGCCCGGGCGGTCATCGCCGGGCGCAGCCCGAAGCGGTCGCCGGCCACCGGGGAGAGGCCGTAGACGGCGATCCCCGGGCGGACCAGGTCGAAGTGGGTGTCCGGGCGGGTCAGCGTGGCGGCGGAGTTGGCCAGGTGCCGGTAGCGCGGGCGCAGCCCGGCCCGCTCGACCATGGCCAGCCCCTCGTGGAAGACGGCCAGCTGGCGGTCCGTGGTGGGGTGGCCGGGCATGTCCGCGTACACGAAGTGGCTCCACACGCCGACCACCTCGACCAGGCCGTCGGCCTGGGCCTTCGCGGCGGCGTCCAGCAGGGTCGGCCAGTCGGCGACGGTGGCGCCGCCGCGCGACAACCCGGTGTCGATCTTGAGGTGCAGCCGGGCCGGGCGGTCCGCGCGGCGGCTCGCCTCGATCATCTCGTCCAGCTGGGGCAGGCTCGCCGCGGCCAGGTCGACCCCGGCCGCGACGCCCTCGTGCAGCGGCAACCCGGGCGCGAGCAGCCAGGCCAGCACGGGCGCGGTGATCCCGGCCCGGCGCAGGGTGAGCGCCTCGTCCAGCGTGCAGACCCCGAGCCAGTCCGCCCCGGCGTCCAGCGCGGCGCGGGCGGACGGGACCATTCCGTGGCCGTACCCGTCGCCCTTCACCACCGCCATCAGCTCGGCGCTGGTACCCGCGCGGAGCCGGGTCACGTTGTCACGGATCGCGTCGAGATCGACGCGCACCTCGGCCTGCCACATGTGCCCAGCCTACTGGCACCAGTGATCACGTCAGGGCGGTCCGACCCTCAGTCGTCGCCCCGGTTCAGAACAGCGGCGCGACCACCGGGCGCAGGGCGGCCGCCACGTCGGGCGCGGTCACCGGCCCACCCCGGGCGGCCTCCCGCCCGGCCAGCCCGTGCAGGTACGCCGCGCTCGCCGCGGCCCGCTCCGGGGCGACCCCGGCGGCGAGCAGCGAGCCGAGCAGCCCGGCCAGCACGTCGCCGGCGCCCCCGGTGGCCAGCGCGGAAGTGCCGGTCGGGTTGACGTACGCCCGACCGTCCGGCGTGCCGATCACCGTGCGGTCCCCCTTGAGCAGCACCGTCGCCTTCATCCACGCGGCCAGCCGCAGCGCGGCGGAGACCCGGTCGGCGCCCGGTTCCTCCCCGCAGAGCCGGGTGAACTCCCGGTCGTGCGGGGTGACCACGATCGGCGCGTCCCGATTGCGCAGCCGGTCGGCGAGCGAACCGTCCACCAGCAGGGTCAGCGCGTCCGCGTCGAGCACCACCGGGACCGGCGCGGAGAGCACGGCGCGCAGCTCGACGGCGGCCTCCTCGCCGGTGCCGAGGCCGGAGCCGCAGACCCAGGCCTGGACCCGGCCGGCCTCGGCGACCCGGCCGGTGGCGATCACCGACGGGTGGTTCCGGACGACCTCCTCGCGGGCGCCGCCGGCGTACCGGACCAGGCCGGTCGGGCCGGCCAGCGCGCCGCCCACCGAGAGCACCGCCGCGCCCGGGTAGGTCGCCGAGCCGGTGGCCACCCCGATCACCCCGCGGCTGTACTTCTCCGCGGCCGGACCGAGCTGCGGCCACCACTCGACCACGTCCGACCGCTCCGTCACCCGCAGCGCCGGGGTGCCGTGCAGCCACGGCCCGAGCCCGATGTCGACCAGCTCGACGTGGCCGGCGAGCGGGGCGGCCGGGCCGACCACCAGCGCCGGCTTCAACGCCCCGAAGGTCACCGTCACGTCGGCGCACACCGCGCTGGGCCGACCGGACGCGGTCAGCGGGACGTGGCCGGTGTCCACCGCCACCCCGCTCGGCACATCCACCGCCACCACGGTCGCCCGGACGCCGTCGCGTCCGCAGTGCCGCACCAGGCTGGCCGCCAGCTGGTCGGCGGTCTCCCGCAGGCCGCCCGTGCCGCCGATCCCGACGATCCCGTCGAGCACCAGGTCGACCACGGCCGGCGGGCGATCGACCACCCGCCCACCAGCGGCCCGCAGCGCGGCCAGCCCCTCGGGGTGCGCCCGTCCGGGGGTGACCAGCAGGGCCGACACGGCCGCGCCGCGTCGGGCCAGGTGCGCGCCGGCGAGGAGCGCGTCACCGCCGTTGTCGCCGGTGCCAACCAGCAGCAGGACCCGGGCGCCGTACACGCCGCCCCGGTCGGCCAGCAGCAGCGCGCAGCGGCGGGCCAGCCCGGCGGCGGCCCGCTTCATCAGCGTCCCGGGCGGGAGGGTGGCCATCAGGCCCGCCTCCGCCGCGCGTACGTCCGCGACCCGCCACACCGGTTTCATGCCACCCCGTCCCGTCCGTCACCACGGGCGGGCCGAGCGGCCCGCCCGGTCGATCAGCGTTCCGCGACCACCATCGCCGACGCGATCCCGCCGTCGTGGGAGAGCGAGAGATGCCAGCGGTTGACCCCGCGCTCGGTGGCGGCCGCGGCCACCGTGCCGGTGACGGTGAGCCAGGGGCGGCCGTCCGGGTCGGGCACGATCTCGCAGTCGTGCCAGCTCAGCCCGGCCGGCGCGCCGAGCGCCTTGGCCACCGCCTCCTTCGCCGCGAACCGGGCCGCGAGCGACTCCGGCGAGCGCGGGTTGCCGGAGCGGGTGTACCGCTCGGCCTCGGTGAAGAGCCGGTCGGCGAGCAGCGGCGTCCGGGCCAGGGCCCGGGCGAACCGCTCCACCAGCACGACGTCGATGCCGACCGCGACGATCACCAGCCCACCCTACCGGCGGGGAAGGCGGCAGATTAACCGCCGGCCGCGCGGGGGGGCAATGCCTGTGGAAAACCTCCGGGTACGACCACCGCCCGCCGTCCACAGGGTCCGCCCGGCGCCCCGCGGGCCGCCTAGCGTCGGCTCGGTCGAGGTCCACGGGCGGAGGAGACGACGATGACCGAGGAGCCGGTGGAGGTGGATCCGGGCGTGCTGCGCCGGGTGGCGGCCGGGCTCGCCACCGAGGCGTACGGGCTGGCGCACGGCCTGGCCGACGTGCCGGGGCTGGTGGTGGCGGCACCGGGGTGGCGGGCCGGCACCGCCCTGGTGCGCTGGGAGTCGGCCGTGCACGCCTGGCTGGGGGCGCTGGGCGCCGGGGTGACGGAGACGGCCAGCGCGCTGCGCACCGCCGCCGAGGAGTACGAGGCGGTCGACGACCGGGCCGCCGGCCGGCTCGCCGGGCTGCCCCGATGACCGGGTACGCGCAGCTCTGGAGCGGCGCCCCGGCGGAGTGGAGCGATGCCGGGGCGGCCTGGCGCGGGCTGACCGGCCCGGTCGACGGGCGCCGCGCCGAGCTGCGCACCCGGGCGGCGACCCTGCGGGCCGGCTGGTCGGGCGGGGCCGCCGCGGCAGCCGACGGGCGGATCGAGGCGCTGCGGGGCGAGCTGACCGGGGTGCTGCCGGCACTGATCGAGGCGGACCAGGTGCTCGCCGAGTTCGCCGGCCGGCTGCGCGCGGCGAAGGCGCGGCTGGCCGACGCGGTGGCGCTGGCCGACCGGAGCGGGGTGCTGGTCGACCGGCACGGCGGCGTCAGCGCCGCCCCCGCACCGGCTCCCCGGGCCGGGTCGGAGGTGTGGGCCGGCCCGGAGGCGGGCGTCGTCCCCGGCGCGGCGGGCGGACCGGGGGCTGCGGGCGGCACCCGCGCGGGCGGGGGCGCGGGGCCGGGTCCGCTCGTGCGTGCCAGCTCCAGTGCGGGGCCCGGCGCTGGGGCGGGGCCGGGAGCCGGGGCGGGGCCGGGAGCCGGGGCGGGGCCGGGAGCCGGGGCGGGGCCGGGAGCCGGGGCGGGGCCCGCGGCGGTGGACCAGGTGGCCGCCGCCGTGCGCGACGCGCTCGCGCTGGCCGCCGCGGCCGACCGGGAGGCCGCCGCCCGGTTGGACGAGCTCTCCTCGGCGGCCCGCTCCGGCTGGACCGCCCCGCCACCGCCCGGCCGACCCGCCTCCGACGCCGGCGTCGCCGAGGTCAGGGCCTGGTGGACGGGGTTGACCCCGGCCCAGCGGCGCTGGCTGGTGGTGCACGAGCCGGGGCTAAGCGGCCGCCTCGACGGGATCCCGGCCGCCGCCCGGGACCAGGCCAACCGGCTGACCCTGGCCGTCCACCGGGAGGCCCTGCTCGCGGTGCGGCGGGTGCTGGCTGTCCGGTTCCCCCGCGGGCCGGTCGAGCAGGCCGGTCTGGCCCGGATCGACGCGAGCCTGGCCGGCCTCGACGCGCTGGCCGGGCGGCTGGCGGCAGCCGAGCAGCCCCGGGCCTACCTGCTGAAGGTCGCCCCGGGTGGGGACGGGCGGGCGGTGGTGGCGCTCGGCAACCCGGACCGGGCGGGTCGGGTGCTGACCTACGTGCCCGGGATGACCGCCGATCTCGCCGACGTGCCCGGCGAGCTGGACCGGGCGGGGCGGGTCCTCTCCCGGTGCGCCGGCCTCGGTCCCGGCGAGCAGACGGCGGCGGTGCTGTGGCTGGACTACGACGCACCCGACTTCCTGCACGAGGCGGCCTGGTCGACCCAGGCCCGGGACGCCGGTCCGGCGCTGCACCGCTTCCAGGAGGGGCTGCGCGCCACCCAGGAGGGGGCCCCGGCCCGGCAGACCGTGCTGGGGCACAGCTACGGCTCGGTGGTGGTGGGCGCCGCCGCCCGCGACCACGGCCTCGCCGCGGACGCCCTGGTCTTCGTCGGCTCGCCCGGAGTCGGGGTGGACCGGGCCGAAGCGCTGCGCCTGCCGCCGGACCAGGTCTGGTCGAGCACCGCGCCGGACGACGTGATCCGGCGGGTGGAGCCGCCCGCGCAGTTGGCCGGCCGAGCGGTCCTCGCCACGTCCCCGCTGGCCACCGCGGTCTCGCTGCTGGGCCGGTCCGACCACGAGCTGTGGTTCGGGCACGACCCGACCGACCCCGGCTTCGGCGGCCGCAGCTTTCCCAGCGGCCGGTACGGCCACACCGGCTACTGGGAGCCCGGCAATCCCGCGCTGGACGGGATGGCCCGGATCGTGCTCGGCCGATGAGCGGCTCCCGGAAACGGCCGGGCCCCGCCGGCCGTGGGTACGGCGGGCGGGGCCCGGTGGACGTCCGGCGCGATTACTCGACGGTGACCGACTTCGCCAGGTTGCGCGGCTGGTCGACGTCGTGCCCCCGGGCGGCGGCGATCTCGGCGGCGAGCACCTGCAGCGGCACCGTGGTGACCAGCGGGGCCAGCAGGGTCGGCGTCCGCGGCACGTAGATCAGGTGGTCGGCGTAGCGGACGACGGCCTCGTCACCCTCCTCCGCGATCACGATGGTCCGGGCGCCCCGGGCGCGAACCTCCTGGATGTTGGAGACGACCTTGTCGTGCAGCATGCCCCGGCCGACCGGCGAGGGCACCACGCAGATCACCGGGGTGCCCTTGTCGATCAGCGCGATCGGGCCGTGCTTGAGCTCGCCGGCGGCGAAGCCCTCGGCGTGCATGTACGCCAGCTCCTTGAGCTTCAGCGCGCCCTCCAGGGCCACCGGGTAGCCGACGTGCCGGCCGATGAAGAGCACGGTGGGCTCGGACTTCAGGTCCCGGGCCAGCTCGCGTACCGGCTCGATCCGGTCGAGCAGCTCGCGCAGCTTGCCCGGCATCTCCTGGAGCTGGGCCACCACCGCGCCCACCTCGTCGGCGAACTTGATGCCCCGGACCTGGGCCAGGTGCAGGCCGATCAGGTAGCAGGCCACCACCTGGGTGAGGAACGCCTTGGTGGAGGCGACGGCGATCTCGGGGCCGCCGTGGGTGTAGAGCACGGCATCCGACTCGCGGGGGATGGTGGAGCCGTTGGTGTTGCAGATGGCCAGCACCCGGGCCTTCTGCTCCTTTGCGTGGCGCAGCGCCATCAGGGTGTCCATCGTCTCGCCGGACTGCGAGATCACCACGATCAGCGTGGACCGGTCGAGGACCGGGTCGCGGTAGCGGAACTCGCTGGCCAGCTCTACCTCGCACGGGATCCGGGTCCAGTGCTCGATGGCGTACTTGGCGACCAGGCCGGCGTGGTACGCGGTGCCGCAGGCCACGATGAAGATCTTGTCGACGTCGCGCAGGTCCTGGTCGCTGAGGCGGACCTCGTCGAGGGCGATCTCACCGGTGTCGGTGAGCCGACCGAGCAGCGTGTCGGCGATCGCCTGCGGCTGCTCCTCGATCTCCTTGAGCATGAACCAGTCGTAACCGCCCTTCTCCGCGGCCGAGGAGTCCCAGTCGATGTGGAAGTCCTTGCCGGTGGCGGGCTGGCCGTCGAAGTCGGTGATCTCGATGCTCTCACCGGTGATCAGCACGATCTGGTCCTGGCCGAGCTCGACCGCCTCGCGGGTGTGCTCGATGAACGCGGCCACGTCGCTGGCCAGGTAGTTCTCCCCGTCGCCCCGGCCGACCACCAGCGGCGAGTTGCGCCGGGCGCCGACCACCGCGCCGGGGATGCCGGCGTCGACGGCGAGCAGGGTGAACGCGCCCTCCAGCCGCCGGCAGACCACCCGCATGGCGGAGGCGAGCAGCTGCGGGCTGTCGGCCTCGCCGGCGGCGCGCAGGTCGGCCAGCGCGGCGGAGAGCAGGTGGGCGGCGCACTCGGTGTCGGTGTCGCTGGTGAACTGGACGCCGTCGGCCTCCAGCTCGGCCCGGAGCTTGGCGAAGTTCTCGATGATGCCGTTGTGGATCACGGCGACCCGGCCGTCGGGGGCCAGGTGCGGGTGGGCGTTGCGGTCGGTCGGGCCGCCGTGGGTGGCCCAGCGGGTGTGGCCGATGCCGGTGGTGCCGTCGCCGATGCCGATCGGGCTGGCGGCGCAGTCCTCCGGGTTGCTGGCGGCCCGCTCGGAGAGGACCTTCTCCAGGTTGGCGAGCTTGCCGGCCTTCTTCTCGGTCAGCAGCTGGTCGTCGCAGACGATGGCCACGCCGGCCGAGTCGTAGCCGCGGTACTCCAGCCGCCGCAGTCCGTCGAGCACGATGCCGAGCGCCGGGCGCGAGCCGGCGTAACCCACGATTCCACACATGGCCCCGAGCCTAACCCAGTTCCGCTCATCCTGCGTGCGCGGAAGTCGGGTAAACAATCACTGAAATTGAGCGATCACGTGGGAGGGGTGATCCGGGACACGAACCCCGCGGACGGCCGCCCGGTCGGCGGTCCCCACCACCGGCGCCGAAAGGCTAGTGCGGTGTCCACTAACGTTCGCCGGCGTTCGTCGCCCTTGGGGAAATGTCGTACGGGTGGTGTTGGGTTCGGTCGTGCCTCGTCGTCGGGATCCGTCCGCGCTGCGGGTGGTGCATCGCACCGCGCGCATCGCGGTGCGGGTGACGCCGGGGCAGCGGCGGCGGTGCTTCAGGCTGCTGCGCTCCGCGGGTGATGTGTGGGCGTGTGTGCTGGAGGTCAACGCCTGGCGCCGCCGCCGTGGGGACGCGCCGTTGGTCGGCTATCAGCAGTTGTGCCGGGAGCTGGCCGTGTCCGGGCCGGGCACGTTCGCCGAGCTTGACTCCACGGGCGCGCGGTCGGTGTTGCGCCGGTTTTCCGACGCCTGGTTCACGGCGGCGAAACGCCGCAACAGCGGTGACCTGTCGGCCCGGTTCCCGCGCCGGCGGCGTGGGTTGGTGCCGGTGCGCTGGTATCACGGCACGTTCACCCTCGACGGCCGCAGGGTGCGGATCCCCACCGCCAAAGGCGCTGCCCCGCTG
>NZ_JBNCLC010000021.1:0-104563 GCF_049844475.1 Micromonospora sp. DT47
GACCAAGAAGCCTACGGAAGCGAGGTCACCGGCCGAGGCGTGTCGTGTGCGCATCGCTCACTCCTAGTCGCTGTGTCAACAGTCGGCGTGCCGGCGACCATTACCCGCTGCGACCCGCCACACGCACCAAGGGCGCGAGATCCCGGTGTGGTGAAACGAAAAGACGCAGCACCCCGGGAGCGACTCAGACTCCGTACCGAGTGACAGCTCAAGTAATGCCGAACCCGCACCAGTCCCGCGCCCCCGGTGATCCGGAACCCACCACCGCCTGCTCGTGCATACCGCTGCGGACGCGTGGCCGGAATGTAGGGGCGGTTCCCTCGAACCGATCTCGATCCTGCCAGCAGCGCATGTTCCATGTCTGGTCACGGGAGCTGAGATGGGCGCAGGCTTGTCCGATTCGTCGGAACGTCGCGTCGGCTGTTGCCGCTCGCGGCCGGTCTGGGCCTCGCGCCGAAAGCCGGTACGTCCCGAGCACCTGCTGCCCACGGCGACGACCAGCTACACGCTCAGCCTGGTGCTCGAGGCGTCGTCGACGGCGCTCGCGTAGGCCGCGTTCGCGTCGGGCACGCTCGACAGCCCGCTCGTGCGGGACGACCTCGCTCACGACGCCCCACTGCAGCGCGGTCTGCGCGTCGATCGACTCGCCCGTCCAGCGCAGCCACTTCCCCTCGCTGGCTCACCCGAGAGGCCGGCGATGGGACGACCGTCGACCCTTCGTGCCTACGACGGCGCGACCCACGCATGGATGCTGCTCGACCCAGCGGCAACGGCGCAGGTGGTTGCGGAGATCGCCCGGCTGCTCGCCTGAGCCCGCCGGGCAGTCCCCGGAGAACGGCCGCCGTGAGGCCGGCTGCCGCGACCAACGCGACCCATCGCGCGAACCCGCTGCCGGACAGCGCCACGACGAGCCGGGCGGCGGCAGTCGCGGGGAAGAGCGCCGGCCAGGCGGACGCGCCTCCGGTGGACCGCAGTCGCACGGCGGTGGCAGCCGCCGCGACGCTAGGGCCACGAGCGGGCCCAGGCTCCAGCGCGGTTCGGAGCGCAGGGGGCCGCGGAGAGCGTGCGGCGTCGTGCGTGCCGCGAGCCACGCGCGAACCACGGCGACGAACACGAGCGTCACGGCGAGAGCGAGAAGCGCGTCCGCCGGCGCCGCGGAGAGAACGCCGGCTGCCAGGCGCCACGTCTCGCCGAGGCCGGCGATCCCGAAGGCGGCGACGATTGCCGGGCCTGCGTCGTACCGGCTCGTCTCGGTCATCGTGGCTCCTCGCATTCGGATCGAGGGCAGGCCCGTGGGACGGGACCTGCCCTCGATGCACTGCGTCAGGCGTGCTGGAGCGGCCGAACGGCGGGCAACTCGTTGTCGGTGTCGGCCAGGATGTTGGTGTAGTTGGTGAGGATGTTGAGGGCGAGGTTGCCGACGAGCTCGATGATCTCCTCGTCGGTCACGCCCGCGGCGCGGGCCTGCTGCAGCTCGACCTCCGAGACCGCCCCGCGGTTGCGGGCGATGGCGTCGGAGAGTTCGAGGAGCGCCGCGATGTGCGGGTCGGCCGAGGACGCCTTGCGGGCCAGCTCGATCTCGGCCTCCTCCACCTTGGCGACCTTCGAGGCGAGGAACGTGTGGGCCGAGAGGCAGTAGCCGCACTGGTTGTACTCCGCGGTCGCGAGTGCGAGCCGTTCGCGGACCGGTGCAGGGAGGGTGCCCTCGCCAAGGGCACCGGACAGAGCCAGCCAAGCCTTGACCGCGGCCGGGCTGTTCGCCATGACCTTGGCCATGTTCGGGACCGAACCGAGGGCCTTACGTACGTCGGCGAGGGCCGCCGCCTGCTCGCGGGTGGCGGTGGCGGCGTCAACGGCGGGGATGGTCGACATGGGTGTGGCCTTTCGAATAGTGGTACTAATGTCTGCTTACTTCCGACGCATTAGATAGTGCCCGGAGGACCACCGTCTTGCCAAATGGTTGTAACGCAGCTAACCATTAGCACCAGGGACCCTGGGGGTGTACGGTTGCCCTCCCCAGGGGCGAATGCATGAGTTCGATCTATCCGTTAGAGACACGTAGACTGGAGCCATGACCACGGACGCGATGCCGCACACCGGCGAACCGCTCGCCGTCGAGCTGCTCAACACCGTGCGGCTCGTCGACGGCCGGGCGGTCGATGCGTTCGAGACGGACGCTGAGGTCGCCGACTGGCTGCGGGCGATGGAGCCCCGAGTCGGCGTCCTGCTGGGCACCCGCCTCGCTGAGGGGCCGTTGCTGGCTGCCGCGCCGCGGGTCCGGCGGCTTCGTGATGCGGCCCGCCAGCTGGCCGCCGAGTTGGTGTCCGACCCGCGACCGGCGGTCACCCCGGGGGTGGGCGACCACGCGGTCGCGGTGGCGACGGTCAACGCCGAGGCGGCCTCCTGGGTCCAGCTCGACTGGCCGGCCGCCGCGCGTCCCGGCCGGGTGCTCGCCACCCATGGTGATGCCGCCGACCTGGTGGTCAACGCGCTGGGGCGAGAGGTCATCTCGCTGCTGACGAGCGACCATCAGAGGCTGCGCCCGTGCCTGGCGCCGTCGTGCCCGCTCTTCTTCTGGAAGCAGGCGCGCCGCGAGTGGTGCTCACCGGCGTGCGGCAACCGCGCTCGGGTGGCGCGGCACTACCAGCGGCACCACGCTAACGTGCGCCGCTGACGGCCTCCGGTTTCAGACCGAGGCGACGGTCTTCAGAGAGGCGATCACGCCCGCGATGTCGCGCCGGGTGGAGGCAGCCGGCCAGACCGTGTTGGGCTCGTAAATTCGGTTCGGTGGCTGTGACGTGCGGCTTTGTGCGAGGTCGGCCCAATCGGGGCGGCGACGATCCAAGGTATGGCAGCCTCGCTGGTGTACCTGCTCCTGCGTCAGGTCCTGCAGATGCTGACCCAGCTCGCCCGGGACGGCGGCGCGAAGGACGTCGAACTCCTGGTGTTACGGCATCAGGTGGCGGGGCGCCGTTGCGTTGTGAGATCGGCGGACGTGTCCAACCCTTCTCGGGTCCGAGGTCAGATCGCCTGGGCGAGTTCGGTAAACGCCGCGGCGACCCGTGTAGCCGGCGGGGCGTCGATGGCGAGTTCGTAGTGGCCGTGTCGGAGGTTCTGCATGAATGCGTGCCCGGCGATGATCACCTGCGCTGTCTTGTCCGTTCGTAGTCCGCGCATCGGTCTCAAACGGTGTTTCAGCTGGCTGTGATCAGCCTCGATCGGATTGTTGGCGTACCGCTCGACGTGGTGCCACGCCTGCGGGATCAGCTCATCTAGGACGCCGGGGTAGACCGGCGCGGCGTCGGTGACCACCTCCGCGGGTGTCACCTTCAACGTCGACAGCGCCCGGCGGAAGAACCGCCGGGCCGCGTCGGCGTCGCGACGCGCCGAGACCAGCACGTCGATGACCTGCCCGTACTGGTCGACCGCCCGGTACACGTAGCGCCATACCCCGTTGACCTTGACGTAGGTCTCGTCGACGAACCAGCGATCACCTGGCGAGTGGCGGCAGAACCGGGCGGCGTCGGCCAGCAGCGGCGTGAACCGCTGCACCCACCGGTAGACGGTGACGTGATCGACCTCGACGCCACGTTCGACCAGCAACTCCTCAACGTCGCGATAGGACAGGTTGAAGCGCAGATACCAGCGGACCGCGACGACGATCACCTCCGCAGGGAAACGGAACCCGACGAAAGCCGACTTCGGAGGCAGCCACGGGCCGGGACGGGTCGATGACTTCACTGCTCAAGCCTGCCTCGATCTTGCCAACGCTCAATGCAACGGCGCCCGCTCCACCAACCCCAGCCATCCCGCCATCGTCACCGTCGAAACCTTCGAACTCGCCCAAGAGCAACTGGCGGCGGCCGGACGCGGCGACAAACCCCGCATGCCCCGCGCCACCCCCCGCACCTACCAACTCCGCGGACTACTGTTCTGCGGACTCTGCGACCGGCGGATGCAAGGCAACTGGAACCACAACCTGCCCCACTACCGGTGCCGCTTCCCCAACGAATACGCCCTCGCCAACCACGTCGCGCACCCCCGCACCGTCTACCTCCGCGAGAACGAGATCATCCCGTCCCTCGACCGCTGGCTCGCCAAGATCTTCACCCCGGACAACATCGAACACACCCTGAAGACACTCACCGACGCCCAACCCGATCAACAGGCGGAGGCCTCAGCCGACGCCAGGACCCTGGCCGAGGCCGACCGGAAACTCACCAACTACCGCGCCGCGCTCGACGCCGGCGCCGACCCCGCAATCGTCACCCAGTGGATCAGCCAAGTCCAAGCCGAGAAGACGCTCGCCGAAGCCCGCCTGCGCCAGCAGGACACCACGCGCAAGAGACTCAGCCGCGAAGAGATCCAGTACATCGTCTCCACCCTGACCAGCCTCACCCAGGTCATCCACGACGCCGACCCACGAGACAAGGCAGAGATCTACAGCCAGCTAGGCCTACGACTGACCTACCACCCCGGAAAAGCAGCGGTGCTGGTCGAAGCTCGACCAGCACCGGCATCATCGGTGTGCGTAAAGATTGTGTCCGAGGGGGGACTTGAACCCCCACGCCCTATACGGGCACTAGCACCTCAAGCTAGCGCGTCTGCCATTCCGCCACCCGGACCTGCACGTCCAGCCTACCCTGTCGGCTGGGGTGAGTCGCTCACCGGTCAGCCGCCCTGGTGGACCGCACGGGGCATTACTGTACACGGCCCGGGTGGATCATGCGAATTGCCGCCCAGCGACTGCGGATTGGCCATATAACCGCAGGTCAGCGAGGGTGCCGTCCTCCGTGCGGCCGGAGCATGCGCCGCACGGCGGGTAGCGTCCGGGTCAGCACGCCGCCGGTGAGTGCGCCACCCGTCAGCACGCCTCCGGTCAGCGCCCCGCCCGTGGTGAGTACACCGCCCCTCGGCGAGCCATCGCCGTCCGCCCCCGCCGGTCAGCGCGCCCCCCGCGCCCATCCACCGGCACGACCCTTCCGACCGCCACTCGGCGGCGATCCTGGAGAACAGCGCCTACGGCGACGCCGCCGGTGGCGGTGGGGGCGGCGTCGACTGACCGGCTCCGGCGCGCAGCCGGCGGACCAGCTTGCGCAGGCCGGCCTGCCAGCCGTCCGGGTCCTCGGCGCGACGCAGCGCGTACCCGGCGACCTCGGGGTGCGGCAGGATCAGGAAACGCTCCTCGGCGAGCCCGGCGATCACCGCGTCGGCGACCTGGTCGGGGGTGAGCACCGCGCCGGAGGCGGCGATGACCCGGGCGCCCAGGTGGCCGGCGGTGAGCCCGTCGGCGAGCATCGGCGTGTCCACGCCCTGCGGGCAGAGCGCGCTGACCCGGACGCCCCGGTCCCGGTAGGTGATCGCCAGCCACTCGGCCAGCCCTACCGCCGCGTGCTTGGTGGCGGTGTACGGGGCGTCCCCCACCGCGGTCAGCACGCCGGCCGCCGAGCAGGTGTTGAGCAGGTAGCCCTCGCCCCGGGCCAGCATCGCCGGCAGCACCGCCCGGGCGGCATACACGTGGGAGAGCACGTTGACCCGCCAGGACCGGTCCCAGTCGAGGTCGTCCGCCTCGACGCCGGCGCCGGTGGCCACGCCCGCGTTGGCGCAGAACAGGTCGATCCGGCCGTACCGCCGCTCGGTGTCGGCGACCAACTCGCGGACCTGACCCTCGTCGGTGACGTCCACGGCGACGCCCCGGACCACCGGGCCGATCCCGTCGGCCACCGCGGTGACCGCGGCGGCGTCCCGGTCGGCGAGCACGACGGCGGCGGCGCCCTCGGCGACGAAGCGGCGGGCCAGCGCCGAACCGATGCCGCCCGCTCCCCCGGTGATCACCGCCACCCGGTCGGTCAGGTTCATCTCAGCTCCCGTTCCCGATCAGTGCACTTCGGTAGGCGTGTGATCGGAAGTCCCGCCTTGCGGTGGGACGGTCCCGGTCTGACCCGCCGATGGCGGTGCCGGGTTGACGCTTCACAGCCACCGGCCCGCCGGGGCGGGTCTTATGGTCGGCTCCACGTCCAGCCACCGGGCCACTCCCGGCGGTGGTGGCCTCATGCGCGAGTGCGGCGAGGTTGCGGGCGGCGTTGAGGTCCCGGTCGAGAACCAGGCCGCAGGTGATGCAGGCATAGACACGCTCGGACAGGGCTAGCTTGGTTTTCACCGCGCCGCAGCCTGAGCAGGTCTTCGTGGACGGATACCAGCGGTCGGCCACCATCAGCCGGCCGCCGTACCATTCGGTTTTGTACGCCAGTTGCCGGCGCAGCTCGCCGAACCCGGCGTCGGCGATGCTGCGGGCCAGCCGGCGGTTGCGCAGCATTCCGGCCACGTGCAGGTCTTCGACCACAATCACGCCGTACTCGCGGGCGAGTCCGGTGGTGAGCTTGTGCAGGCCGTCGCGGCGAAGGTTCGCCACCCGGGCGTGTGCGGCAGTGACGTGCGCGCGGGCCCGTTCCCACCGTTTCGATGGGCGGCGGCCGGTGTGCCGGTCCGGGCCGAGGCGTCGGGACATCCGCCGGGCGAGGCGTCTGATGCGCCGGCCGGCGTGGTCGAGGTGACGCGGGTTGGGCACCAGTTCCCCGGTGGACAGCACCGCGAGGTGCTTGACGCCGACGTCGACCCCGACGGTCGCCGCCGGGCGGGTGGGGCCGCGGCCTGCGCGGTTGACCTCGACGCAGAACGACACGTGCCAGCGGCCACTGTCGCGGCGCACCGTCGCGGACAGGATTCGGGCGGTGTCAGCTTCAAGTCGGCGGGCCAGTTTCCGGGTCGACTCGTGGGTCTTCAACCGGCCTAGTCGCGGCAGCACGACGTGTGTGCGGTCCGGGTCGACGCGGATCGTGCCGGTGGTGAACCGCACGGTGGGGGTTGACCGCCGGCGGGACTTGAACCGGGGGAACCCCACCGGGCGTCCCTTGCGTTTCCCACCACGAGAGTCGGCCCAGTTCTTCAACGCGCGGGCCAGAGCGTCCAGGCCGGTGTTGTACGCCTCCTTCGAGCATTGCGCCCACCACGGCGCTACATCGGCCTTCGCCGCGTTCCATGCTCGCCGCAGAGCAGGCAGTGACCAGCCGGCCGCCGGGGTCAAGTGCTCGTCCGCAACGCCGTAGGAACGTTCGGCGGCCCGCTGGTCCACCACGGCCGTGACCCGGGCCAGCGCCCAGTTGTGCGCCACCCGGGCCGCCCCGGCGTGGGCCAGCACGACACGCTCCTGACGCGGGGTGAGATCGAGAGCGAACCGGTACGCCTGCGTCGTCTTCACCTCGGATCAGCCGCGGTGGTGACCGCATCGATGGCCCGGCGAGCCCGGTCCGCCGCTGCCCGGCGACCATACAGGCGAGCGCACAGCGAAGTGAGAATCTCGGTCACGTCCCGCACGATATCGTCATCGACCTCAGCCGGGTCCACGACCAGCAGCCGGCGACCCTGCGCGGCCAGGGCGGCTTCGACGTACTCAGAGCCGAACCGGGCGAACCGATCCCGATGCTCCACCACGATGGTCGACACCGACGGGTCACGTAGCAGGCCGAGGAACTTCTCACGGCGACCGTTGACCGCCGACCCGACCTCGGTCACCACCCGCGACACGGTGACACCTTCGCCGGTGGCCCACGTGGTCACCCGGGCCACCTGCCGGTCCAGGTCAGCGCATTGGTCCACCGAGGACACCCGGGCATAGACCACCGCTACGCCGATTGGAGCAGGTGCGGCGGGTTGGTCCACCAGGATCAACCCACCCACACGGCGCACGGGCACCGGAAGTTCACCCTCCCTAAACCACCGGTACGCCGTCACCGGGTGCACACCCTCACGCCGCGCCCACTCCTTCAAGTTCAACCGTTGCATGCAATCACCTACTGTCTTGTCAACAGTTCTCACCCCTCCGCCAGGCCGAGCCCGGCGATCAGCTCACCGAGCGCGGCGGCACCCCCGGCGGTCAGCTCCGGGGTGGGCAGCAGCGCCAGCACCGGGACGTCCACCCCGGCCTCGGCGTAGCGGCGCACCTGCGCCCGGCAGTGCTCGGGCGAGCCGTGCAGCACCAGCGCGTCGACCACCTCGTCCGGCACCGCCGCGCCGGCGCCCCGCCGGTCGCCGGCCGCCCACGCCGACCACATCGGTCCGAACGCGGTCTCCCGCCCCAGCCAGCGGTGGAACTCGGCGTACGCGGGCACGGTGAGGTAGCTGGTGATCAGCCGCCGGCCGAGGGTCCGGGCGTAGCCGGCGTCCTCGGTAGGGCAGACGAAGATCCGGGCCACCACGTCGAAGTCGGGGCCCCGCCCGCCGAGTTCGGCGAGGGCCTTCGGCACGTCGTCGGCGGCGAGCCAGTTGAGGATCACCCCGTCGGCCTCGGCCGCTGCGAGCCGGAGCATCCCGGGGCGCAGCGCGGCCAGCAGCACCGGCGGGGGCACGGCGGGCAGCCGTTCCAGGGTGAACCGGCGCACGGCGAAGGTGTCGAACGCCCCGTCGACGGTTTCCCCGCGCAGCGCGGCCTTCAGGAAGCGCAGCACGTCCCGGGTACGCCGGAACGGCTCGTCGAACGGCACCGCGTTCCAGTCGTTCACCAGCACCGGCGAGGAGGCACCGATGCCGAGCGCGAACCGCCCGGGGGCGGCCTCGGCCAGCGCGGCGGCGCTCATCGCCAGCAGCCCGGGCCCGCGGGTGAAGACCGGGGTGATCGCGGTGCCGAGCCGCAGCCCGGGCTGCCAGGCGGCGGCCAGGGCTAGCGGGGTGAACGCGTCGGCGCCGTTGACCTCGGACGACCAGACGTCGGTGAAGCCGGCCCGGTCGAGGGCCGCGTAGACCGCGGCGTGGTCGGCGAGCGGGATCCCGCCCAGCGGCACCGTCATGCCCCATCGATTCGTCATCCGGTCGATCGTGCCCGCTCCCCGGGGCCCCGACAAGACGTGGGCGCGCACGGATAACGCCCGTTGTCGACCGGACGACCGGCCGGAGGTGTTACGACTGCCAGGTGAGCTGGGCCGACGGCGGGCAAGGCCGACCATGACGGCCGGCCGGACCACGGGCGTCCTGCCGGAGGCCGACGGTCCGAAGCGGGCGACGTTCCTGGAGCTCTTCTTCGACCTGGTGTACGTCTTCGCGCTCGCCCGGGTCGCCACCCGCGCCTTCCAGGACCTGGCCGTCGAGCCGGGACACGCCGAGGGCTGGCGCGCAGTGACCGGGGGCGGCAAGACCCTGCTGCTGCTCCTGGCGCTTTGGGCGGTGTGGCAGGGCACCGCCTGGACCACCAGCCGGTACGACCCGTACCACATCTGGCTGCAGACCGTCGTGATCACCGCGCTGGTGTCGAGCATGGTGATGGGGGTGGCGACCCCCGGCGCATTCACCAAGACCGGCCTGGCGTTCGCGACGGCGTACGTCGTCGCGCAGGTGACCCGACCGTTGATCCTGATGGTGGCGCTCGGCCCGCACCAGTACCGGCGGCTCAAGCTGCGGATGCTGGTCGTGTTCAGCGTCAGCGGGGTGTTCTGGCTGGCCGGCGCGTTCCAGCCGACGAATCCGAGGGTGGTGCTCTGGAGCCTGGCTCTGCTGATCGAGTACATGGCGGCCCGGTTCGGCTGGCCGGTACCGGGGCTGGGCCGCTCGACGGTGAGCAACTGGCAGATCGCCGGGGAGCACCTGGCCGAGCGGTACCAGCAGTTCTTCCTGATCGCGCTCGGCGAGACGATCCTGGGCACCGGCTTCGCCTACAGCGCCGGGGCGTTCACGATGGCCCGTACCGCCGCCTTCGCCGCCGCGATCGTGACCTCGGTGCTGCTCTGGCGGATCTACGTGCAGCGGGCCGGGCAGATCCTCGGCGAGGCGGTGACCAAGGCGGCGCACCCCGCGACCATCGGCCGGTCCGCCGCCGACACCCACCTGGTGATGGTGGTCGGGATCGTCTCGACCGCGATCGGCTACCGGGATGCGGGCCAGTGCTCCGCCCTTCAGGGCGGGGGTGAAGGCCCGCGCGGGAGGGCCGCCAGGCCCGAGCGTGCCGTTGACCTGACGCCCCATCGACCGTGGTAACGTCGCGTTCGTGCGAGGCGAAGGGTCATGCCGGAAGCCTCGAAGCGTCACGACGGACACAGCGTGACTGTCGCCGCAGGGCTTGCGGAGACGTAAAGCGCCTGTGGAGTGTGGGTAAGACCGGAAGCGATTCCGGCACCGTGCGGTGAAGCAGGAACCCACCCGGGCGTTGCGCGTTCCGCGCGCAGCGCGGAGGGAATCCCCGCCATTCATGGCGGTGGAGGATGTCAAGAGCTGGTCATCGCACATCCGACCGGGCACAACGAGGTGCCGTGGCTGGCGATGATCATCGGCGGGCCGGTGCTCTTCCTGGCCGGTCGGGCCCGGTTCGAGTACGAGGTGTTCGGCCGGGGTGTCGCCGTCGCGCTGGATCGCGGCCCTGGTGCTGCTGGCGGCAACGCCGGTGCTGCTGCACCACGCCCCGCTGTTCTCCGCGGCGGCGGCCGCGATCGTGCTGGCGGCGGTGGCGGTGGCCGACGCCCGGCGGGCCCGGGGCCGGCCTCCCGAGGAGGCCGCGCCGCCGTTCTGAGCCGGGCCGGGAGTGGAATCCGCCCGGCGTGCGGGGCGGACCCGCCGGGCACTCGGCGCTAACCTCCACGGGTGACCTTCTCCATCGTCGCCCGCTCCGCCGACGGGCTCCTGCACGGCGTCGCGGTGGCCAGCAAGTTCCTCGCCGCCGGCGCGCTGGTGCCGGCCGCCGAGGCCGAGGTCGGCGCGATCGCCACCCAGGCCCACGTCAACCTCGGGTACGGCCCGCAGGGGCTGGCCCTGCTGCGCAGCGGCGCGGCCGCCGTCGACGTGCTGGCCGGTCTGGTCGCCGCCGATCCCGGCCGGGACGACCGCCAGCTCGGCGTTGTCGGCGTCACCGGCGCGGGCGCCACCTGGACCGGGCCGCGCTGCCACGACTGGGCGGGCGGCCAGGCCGGGGAAGGCTGGGCGGCCCAGGGCAACATCCTCGCCGGCCCGCACGTCATCGACGCCGTCCGCGACGCCTGGCTGGGCGGCGAGGCGCTGCCGTTCCCGCAGCGGCTGCTCGCCGCGCTGCGCGCCGGCGACCGGGCCGGGGGCGACCGGCGGGGTCGGCAGAGCGCCGGCATCCTGGTGGTCCAGCGCCGGGGAGGGTACGCGGGCACCGGCGACAACCTGGTCGACCTGCGGGTCGACGACCACCCGGATCCGGTCACCGAGCTGGGCCGGCTGCTCGACATGCACACGATGCTCTTCGGCAAGCCGGATCCGGCCACCCTGCTGGACCTCACCGGCCCGCTCGCCGACGAGGTCACCGGGCTGCTGGCCGCCGCCGGGCACCCGGTCGGCGAGGCCGGGCTGGACGACGCGCTCGCCTCCTGGGCGGGCGTGGAGAACCTCGAGGAGCGGCTGGTCCCGGGCCGGATCGACCCGATCGTCCTGGCCCACCTGCGCGGCAGCGTCGCCCACGTCCCGGCTCCCCGCTCCGCCACCTGACCGCACCCACCGCGCCGACCCACCTCCGCGCCCCGGGCCGCGCACCCGACCATGATCGTTTCCACGTCAGCGACTCGACACGCCGGTAAAGCAATCGTCGACGCGTAAGCGATCATCAGGTTCGCCGGTCCCGACCAGCCCGGAGGTCAGCCGCCAAAGGCGAGCCAGCGGAAGCTGGCGGCCTCGACCACGGCCCGCTCCCGCGCGGTGAGCGACGCCCGGCCGGTGGCCTTGCGGATCAGGGTGAGCGGGTCCCAGCCGAGCCCGGCCGGGACCGGGCGGCCGCCGGTGAGCAGCTCGGCGATCACCGCCGCCGCGGTCGGGGTGAGCCACGGTTCCCGGTCCAGCGCCACCGCCAGGTCCAAACCGTGCACGCCGACCTCGACCACCCGGGTGACCAGGAAGTCGGGCAGGGTCATCGCGTCGCCGTGCCGGGTGCGGACCACCCGGTCGGCCGGCTGCGTGCCGACGGCGGCGTCGGTGGCCCGCCAGGCGGCGGTGAAGGCCGCCGCGTCGGCCGGTTCCCGGGCCTCCCGCCGGGCGGCGTCGATCCGGGCGGCGTCGATCCGGGCGGCGTTCACCTCGGGGGTGAACTTCGCCGCGCCGAAGTAGCCGGCCGCGTCGACCTCGGCCCGGGGCGGGGCCGGCGCGGCGAGCATGTCGACCAGGCGCCCGGCGCCGGTGCGGACGTGTGCGACCAGGTCGCGTACCGCCCAGGGCGGGCAGGGGGTGGGGCGGTCCAGGTCGGCCCTGGCGAGCGTGCGCAGCAATCCGTCCAGCCGGGCGCACTCGTTCCGGAACGCCGTCCGTACCGTCTCCACGGCTCGTACCCTCTCACGCGGTTTCGGCGTCCCGGTCGCGGGTACGCGCCGGGCCGACGAGAGGGGGCGGGCGACAGATGGCCGGCATCATGCTGCGCAGCACCGCATTCAACGACCACGACCTGCTGCCGGAACGCTTCTCCCGGGACGGCGGGAACGCTTCACCGCCGTTGCAGTGGTCCGACGTGCCGGAATCGGCGGCCGAGCTGCTCCTTCTGGTGGAGGACCCGGACGCCGGGCGGAGTCCGTTCCTGCACTGGCTGGTCACCGGGATCTCCCCGTCGTCGGACGGGGTGGCCGAGGGCACGGTCCCCGAGGGCGGGCGGGAGTGGCCCAACGGCTTCGGCACCACCGGCTGGGGCGGCCCGCACCCACCGAAGGGCGCGGAGGCGCACCGGTACTTCTTCCGGCTCTACGCGCTGGAACGCCCGCTCGACCTGGCCGACGCGCCGCAGGCCGCCGACGTGCACGCCGCGCTGGCCGGTCGGGAGTTGGCCAGCGGCACCATGGTGGGGACGTTCCGGCGTTAGCCCTTGTGGCGGGGCACCAGGCGGTGCACGGAGAGCAGCACCAGCGCCGCCACCACGCCCATGGTGCCGGCGATGCCGGCGGCGCTGCCCGCGTACCCGATGAGGAGCGGGTGGCGGCCCAGCTCGTCGACCGGGATCTGCTGCTGGTCGAGCAGTGAGGTGAGGGCCAGCCCCGAGGCGAGGACCGCGAGCAGCCCGCCGACGCCGAGCACGGCGGCGGCCACCCGGTGCGCGTCGGCCGAGGAGACCAGCGCCTGTTCGTGCTGCAAGACCAGCAGCATCAGGCCGGCCAGCGCCGCCCAGACGCCGACGACCAGGAACGCGGCCACCGCGTCGCTGGGCCGGTGCCAGCCGGCGGAGAGGGTGGCCACCCCGGCGGTGGCGGCGTACGCGACGCCGAGGAACGCCCCGAGCACCCGTACCTTGGCCGGCAGCACCAGGATCAGCGCCAGCGCCACCGAGGCCGCGATGGTGGTGTGCCCGCTGGGCATGCTGTTGCCGACGGCGTCGCGTTCCGGGTCGATGCCGAGCGAGGGCCGGTCGATCACGTGCTTGAGCAGTTGGGTGCTGACGTTGGCGCCGGCGATCAGCAGGGTCGCCGCGATGGCCAGTGTCTTGCGGCCCCGGATCAACGCGATGAAGCCGATCACCACGGTGGTGGCCACCAACGACACCACCGACATGGCGTTGAGGATCCGGTTCACCGGCCCGTCGATCTGGTCCTGGCCGATCCGGTTGCCGGTCAGGGCGACCGTGTCCAGCCACTGGCCCGTCCCGGTGTGCACGGCGAAGCGCCACAGCATGACGAGCGCGGCCGCCTGGGCCAGAGCCAGTACGACCAACCAGACCGCGGTCCAACCCCTTGCCGTCGCTTGCACCCGCACACCGTAGCGGTAAGCCCGGCCGGTCGCTCGGTGGCCCACGGGTCCGTCCCGACTAGGTTGGGTGGCCGGACCACAGGAGGTGACGTGACCGGTAGACCGGAGCACGGACGCCCGGCCGACGGACGGCCGGAGTCGCTGGCGGACCTGTTGGGCGGGCGCGGCGGCGCGGTGGACGCCACCGTGCCGCCGGTGGCGTTCACCGTGGGCTGGCTGCTGACCGACCGGTCCATCGTCGGCGGAGTGGCCGCGGCCGTGCTGGCGGGTTCGGCGGTGGCCGGGTGGCGGGTGCGCCGCGGCGACCGGCCGCGGTCGGTGCTGATCGGACTGCTCGCCGTCTGCGTCGCCGCGGTGATCGCGCTGCGCACCGGGCGGGCCGCCGACTTCTTCCTCGTGCAGCTCTTCTCCAACGCGGCGAGCGCGCTGGTCTGGCTGGTGAGCATCGCGGTGCGCCGGCCGTTGCTCGGGGTGCTCGTCGGGGTGGCGTTGCGGCAGCGGGGCCGGTGGCGCCGGGACCCGGCGCTGCTGCGGGCGTACGGGCGGGGCAGTTGGGTGTGGGCGGCGACGTACGCGCTGCGGGTGGCGGTGTTCCTGCCACTCTGGCTCGGCGGTCAGGTGGTCGCGCTGGCCGTGGCGCGGGCCGCGCTCACCTGGCCGCTGGTGGCGGCTGCGTTGACGGTGAGCTGGGTGGTGATCCGGCGCTCGCTGCCGGCGGGCCACCCGGGACTGCGGCACCCGGTGGCACCGTCCTGAGCGGACGGACCGGGAAGAAACGGCGCGGACCGAAAGGCGTCGGCCGACCGGCAAAATAACGGAGAGGCCGCCACGGGGGGAGCGGCCTCTCCGAGAAATACGGTACTCCGTCGTACGCCGTCGTGTGATCCCACGACGGCCTCTTTTTTCGCGGCTTTTCCACGGCGGCGCGGAAGGTGGACGGTGGGTGGGCCGGCCGATCCGCTGCGTCGGCCGGACGACCGACCCACCCCGACCTGACCGTGGGAGCCGGGCCGCCCGCCGACCGGGCGATCCGCTCCCTCGGGTTCCGGTCGGCCTCCGGGTGGGTGGCGCCGCGCCACCCACCCGGAGGGGTCAGCTCACCCGTTCGGGAAGAGGTTGCCGTAGTCGGCGTACGCCATCGCGACGTCGGCCTGGGCCCAGAACCGGTGGTAGTTGAACGACGGCTCGGGGCCGCGCCGACGCAGCCGGCGACCGGCCGGACCGCGTGGGGACGGTCCGGCCCGGCGGACCCGTCGGCGTCGACTCGGCCGAGTCAGCGGGGCAGCGCCTGCTGCAACTCCGCGCGCAGCGCCGGGGTCAGCATCTCGCCGGCCTGCTTGGCCAGCCGGGCCATCTCGTAGCCCACCACGCCGATGTCGGCATCCGCGCCGGCCAGGGTGGCCAGGATCGAGCCGTCGCGGATCTGCATCACCAGGAAGTAGCCGCGGCCCATCTCGACGACCGTCTGCTTGACCACGTCACCGTCGAACATCTGGGCCGCGCCTGCGGTGATGCTCATCAGGCCCGAGGTCACCGCGGCCAGCTTGTCCGCGTGGTCGCGGGGCAGGTAGGCCGAGAGCGCCACCAGCAGTCCGTCGGAGGAGACCACCACCGCGTGGGCCACCCCGGGCACCCGCTCCGCGAACGCGTTGACCAGCCAGCTCAGGTCCCGCGCCTCCTGGCTCAACGTCATCACTGTCGTCCCCCTTCACTGCGCACACCGGCCGGCGGCAAGATTATCTCCGTGGTGTCCTCGGCCTCCGCGCGGCGCACGCCGCTGTAGAGCCGGGACAGCATCCCGCCCACCGCCTCCGGGTCCGGGTCGGCCCGGACGGCCGCGGCCCCGGGCCGGGCCGGCTCAGTGACGGAGGAGAGCTGCGCCATCGGGACCCGTACCGGAAGGCCCCGCTCGTTGGTGCCTCCGGTCACCGGCGTCGCCGGCGGCGCCGGTGTTACCTCCCCGGTCGACACCGGCGAGTCCGGCGCCGGTCCCTGGCGGGACCACCAGCCGCCCCCTTCCGGTGCCGGCGGCCCACCGGCCGGGGCCAGCACGTCCTCGGCGCGCACCGGCAACGGCCGGCCCAGGGCGGGCGCCGGCGTGGGGTCGGGGCGCCGGCCGGCCACCGGCAGCTCGGCCCGCTGCGCCGGCACGTCCGGGCGGGCCGGCCCGACGGCCCGGGTCGCCCCGGCGACGGCCGTGGTGAGCATCCGCGGCGCGGCCGGCTGGTCCAGCTCCAGCGCCGGAGCCGGCGCCAGCAGCGTGGCGGGGAGCAGGATCCGGGCGCTGAGGCCGTCGCCGTCGCCCTCGCCGGCCAGGCGTACCTGGACGCCGTGCCGGGCGGCGAGGTGGCTGACCACGAACAGACCCATCCGCTCGACCGCGGCGACGTCCGCCGCCGGCGGGGAGACGAGGACGACGTTGGCCCGCTCCAGGGCGGCCGGGCTCATCCCGAGCCCCTGGTCGACGATCTCCACCAGCGCCCCGCCGCCGTCGGCCCGGGCGGTCACCCGGACCACCGTGTCCGGCCGGGAGAAGGCGGTGGCGTTCTCCAACAGCTCGGCCAGCATGTGCACCAGCTCGCCGACGGCGTGCCCCACCACGTGCAGGTCGGCCACCGACTCGTGGCGGACCCGCTGGTACTGCTCGATCTCGGCGCTGGCGGCGAGCAGCACCGCGCCGAGCCCGACCGGGCGGTTCCACCGGCGGGTGGACTCGGTGCCGGCCAGCACCAGCAGGCTCTCGTCGTTGCGGCGCATCCGGGCGGCCAGGTGGTCGAGCTTGAACAGATTCTCCAGCTGGTCCGGGTCGGCCTCCTCCCGCTCCAGGTCGTCGAGGAGCTCCAGCTGCCGTTCCACCAGCACCTGGCTGCGGCGGGCGAGGTTGACGAACATCGCGTTGACGGTGCGGCGCGTCTCCGCCTGCTCGACCGCGACGCTGACCGCGCTGCGGTGCACCGCGACGAACGCCTCGGCCAGCTCGCCGATCTCGTCGAGCGACCGGACGACCGCGGGCGGCACGTCGATGGCGGGCACCCCGCCGTTGACCGTACGGAGCCGGTCCAGGGCGTGCGGCAGCTCGATCTGCGCGATCCGCAGGGCCTGGCCGCGCAGCAGCTGCATCGAGTTGGCGATGGATCGGCCGATCAGCAGGGCGAGCAGCACGGCGAGCCCGAGCACCACCAGGATGCCGCCGACCACCAGCAGGGTGGTCCGCAGCTGGTCGCCGCTGACCTCGTCGGCCTGCGCCACCGCGTCGTCGAGCACCTGCGCCTCCAGCTGGCGCAGCAGCTCCTGCCGCTGCTCGCTGGCCGCCCACCACTGTGGAGCGGGCAGCACCGCCGGCTGCGCGGCGCCGCTGGGCAGGCTCTTCTCCTCCAGTCGGGTGGCGGTGACGAAGGCGGCGTCCCGCGAGGTCCGGTCGTAGCGCTCGATCTGACCGGTGGTCGCCGCGACCCGGAAGGCGCCGAGCGCGGCGAGCTGCTGCGCCCTCAGGTCGGTGAGGGTGACCTGGTCGTCCAGGTCGTACCGGCCGGCGCGGGCGACCTGGTAGAGCTGGCCGCGGACCCGGGACGAGAGCTCCTTGACCCGGGCCAGCTGCACGTACCGCAGCACGGCGTCGGTCAGCTCCGGGTTCTCCTCCCCTGGCGTCGGCTCGGCGAGCAGTTTGAGCAGCGCCTCGACGGACCGGTGGTAGTTGCTGAGGATGGTGTCGCTGGACAGCACCGCCGGCGGGACCGCCGCGCGGATGTAGACCACCTGGTCGTACGTCTCCAGCACCTCGGCGTAAGCGACCCGCCAGGCCGCGTCCGCGTCGGCCAGCGGCCCGGCCGCCGTACGCAGCTCGCCGAAGGCCTGGTCGGTGGCGGCCTGCAACGGCTTCAGCGCGGCGACCGCCGCCTCCCGGTCGCCGGTCCGGTCGGCCCGGCGCAGCTCGGCCAGCTCCCCCGCCGAGCGGTCCCTTTCCTGCTGGAGCCGGTCCACCGCGGTGGTGATCTGCCGGCCGATGCCGACCTGCCGGGCGAAGTCGCTCAACGCCGTGGTCCGCCCGACCAGCCCCGCGGTCTGCACCCCGGCCAGCACCAGGAAGGCCACCGACGGGATGACCAGGACGGTGGCGAGCTTGGTGCGCATCCGCCAGTCCCGCAACCGCAGCGGCGAGCGCCGCCGGTGCGGTAGCACCCGTTCGTCGAACCGGCTGCGACGGTGCGACTCCGCGTCCCGTGTCTGTTCGGGAGCTGCGCCCACACCTGCCTCCTCGGTCCCCCGTGTCCCCTGCATCGGGGCCTCCATCCAACCAGTCCCGCGAGCCGTGTCAACGGGGCGGAGGGGTGAGCGGTCAGGAAGCCGGCCGGGGCCCGGCGGAGGCCGGCAACGTCGGGGAGGCCACACCCTCCGTCGACCCCGCGCCGGCGAGCCGCTCCGCCTCGGCGACCCGGCCCAGCGCCACCAGCGCGGCGCCGATGGCGCCGATCTCCGGCTCCCCGCGGTGCCGTACCGACCGGGGCGCGAGGGCCGCCGCGAAGGCCGAGCGCCACCACGTCGAGGCGCTCACCGCGCCCCCGCCGAGCACCACCTCGACCGGGGCGTCGACGGCGGACTCCAGCACGACCAGGTCGTCGGCGACCATCCGGCACAGCCCGGCCATCAGGCCGGCCATCATCTGCACCCCGGTGGTGGAGAAGCTCAGGCCGCTCAGCTCGCCGGCGCCGGCCGGGGCCATACCGGGCGGCCGGTCGCCACCGAGGCGGGGGTTCGCCGGGAGCCCGCCGTCCGGCGGGACCCGCGCCAGGGCGGCCTCCAGCTCATCCCCTTCGGGCAGCCGCAGCTCCCGCCTTGCCCAGGCGAACAGGTTGCCGCCGCAGGAGTAGGCCGCCCCGGTCACCACGTGCTCGTGGTCCACCCGGTACCGCCATAGCTGTTCGGAAAGGGGCGGCAGCTCCTGCCCGGCCGGAAGCCGCTGCACCAACCGGACCGCGGCGGAGGTCCCCACGGTCACCGCGGCACGCCGCGGGTCGACGCAGCCGGAGCCGACGTTGGAGGCGGCCCCGTCGCCGACCGGGGCGGCCCACAGCGCGCCGGTCAGCTGCGGCCAGCGCCGGGCGTGCTCCGGCCGCAGTCGCCCGCGCCAGTCAATCGGGGCCAGCTCGGGCAGTTCGCCCGGCCGGACCCCGGCCAGCTCGCAGGCCTCGGCGTCCCAATCCAGCGAGCGCAGGTCGAGCAGGCCCGTGCCGGAGGCCATCGACACCGACATGGGCGCCGAGTCGAGCAGTTCACCGAGGAGGTACTCGACCAACCCGGCGAACCGGACCCCCGGGGTCCCGGCGCGCTCGCGCAGCCAGGGCAACCGCATGGACCAGTAGCAGCGGTGCCACCAGGCGCCGGTACGCAGGTGGAAGGCGTCCGGATCGGCCGGCCCACTCGCCCCGACCGGCCGCTCGGGGCGGGTGTCCAGCCAGGTGAGCACCGGCCCGAGCGGGGCGCCCGCGCCGTCGAGCGACACCACCGAGTGCCACTGCGCGGAGACCGCGACCAGCCGCACCTCCCGCAGGTGCCCTCCGGCGGCGAGTTCGTCCAGGCACTCGGCCAGGCAGGCCAGGTAGCGGCCGGCGTCGAGGGTGCCGGCGCCGTCGCTGCCGACGCTCAGCCGCATCTTGCGGCGCGCCAACGCCCCCGGCAGCGGGTCGGCGTCGGCGTCCAGCACGAGTCCGCGTACCGAGGAGGTCCCCAGGTCGAGAGCGAGAATGTTCATCGCGGGTCACGGTACCCGGCGGCCGGGCCGGCCAAGCCTCGATCGGCGCCCGGCATGATCCCCCTTCGTGGGAGCGGCTTCCGCGCCCGCTGGGGCCCACGTAGGGTGGTCGGCATGCTCGCGCACCTGTCCTGCTGGTGGCCCGCCGACCCGGCGGCCACTCCCCGCGCGTAGCTTCACCCACGCGGCCGCCCGACGAGGCGGCCGCCGGTCTCTCCCCGGCCCCCGGGCCGCCCCGCCGGGCGACCCCCCGGCCCTGGAGGAGACACCGATGACCCGCCCGCACGACCTGCTCACCGCCGTCACCCGCGGCGCCGACCCCGGCCCGTTCGCGCTCGTCCGCCACGAGGGCGCCGACCACCTGGAGCTCTTCACCGGCCCGGTACGCGTCGCCGGGCGCCTCGCCGACCTGCCGGTGCCGGACGCCGGGCCCGGGCCCGGCACGCTGGCCCTGGTGCCGTACCGGCAGATCACCGAGCGGGGCTTCGACTGCCTCGACGACGGCACGCCGCTGGAGTACCTGGAGATAGCCGGGCACACGCGGATCGCGCTGGCCGACGCGCTGGACGCGCTCCCGGACGCCCCGGTGGTCACCACCGGCGCCGCCTTCGACATCGGCGACGACGAGTACGCCCGCACCGTCGACCGGGTGCTGGCCGAGGAGATCGGCCGCGGCGAGGGGGCCAACTTCGTCATCCACCGCACCCTGCGGGCCACCGTGCAGGGGCCGCCGCTGCGGGCGGCGCTGGCGGCGCTGCGCCGGCTGCTGCTCGGCGAGCGGGGCGCGTACTGGACGTTCCTGGTGCACACCGGCACCCGGATCCTGGTCGGCGCGAGCCCGGAGCGGCACGTCAGCGTGGACGACGGGCTGGTGATGATGAACCCGATCAGCGGCACCTTCCGGCACACCGGCGCGGCGGCCGACCGGGAGGCCCTGCTCCGCTTCCTCCGCGACCCCAAGGAGGTCGAGGAGCTGTACATGGTGCTCGACGAGGAGCTGAAGATGATGGCCACGGTCGCCGAGCGGGGCGGCCAGGTGATCGGGCCGTACCTGAAGGAGATGGCGCACCTGGCGCACACCGAGTACCTGCTGGCCGGGCGGGGCACCCGGGACGTACGGGAGGTGCTGCGGGAGACCATGTTCGCGCCGACGGTGACCGGCAGCCCGATGGAGAACGCCTGCCGGGTGATCGCCCGGCACGAACGCACCGGCCGGCGCTACTACTCCGGGGTGCTGGCCCTGCTGGGCCGGGACACGCAGGGAAGGCAGACCCTGGACGCGCCGATCCTGATCCGAACCGCGGAGATCTCCCCCGCCGGCGAGCTGCGGGTACCGGTCGGGGCGACCCTGGTGCGGCACTCCACCGCAGCCGGCGAGGTGGCCGAGACCCACGCCAAGGCGGCCGGGGTGCTCGCCGCGCTCGGGCTGGGCCCGCAGGCGCCGGCCGCCGCCGACCCGGCGATACGCCTCGCCGACGATCCCGACGTACGGGCCGTGCTCGCCGAGCGCAACACCCCGCTGGCCCGGTTCTGGCTCGACCAGCGGGTGCCCGACGCCACCGTCCTGCCCGGGCTGGCCGGCCGGCGGGCGCTGGTCGTGGACGGCGAGGACACCTTCACCGGCATGCTCGCCCACCAGCTCCGCGCGCTGGGCCTGGCCGTGGATGTCACGCCGTGGCAGCGGCCCGGCCCGCTCGACGGGTACGACCTGGTCGTGGTGGGCCCGGGCCCGGGCGACCCGGGGCAGGTCACCGAGCCGAAGATGGCGGCATTGCGGGCGCTGCTGGCCGGGCGGCTCGACGCCGCACTGCCGACGCTGGCGATCTGCCTGGGCCACCAGCTGCTCTGCGGACTACTGGGCCTGCCGCTGCACCTCCGAAAGGCGCCGTACCAGGGGCTGCCGCGGGACGTGACGGTGTTCGGCGCGACCCGGCGGGTCGGCTTCTACTCCACCTTCACCGCGCTGGCCGACGCGGACCGGGTCGGCACCCCGTACGGCCCGGTGGAGCTGTCCCGCGACCCCGTCGACGGGGCGGTGCACGCGCTGCGCGGGGTGGGGGTCGCCGGGGTGCAGTTCCACCCGGAGTCGGTGCTCAGCCGGGACGGCATGGTGATCCTCGCCGACCTGCTCGGTCACCTGCTGGCGCGTCCGGCGCGGCCGCCGGCGGCGCATGCTTCCCCCGATCGGGGGTAGGGGTGAGGTCGACCGGTGGTCCGGACGGGTCCGAGAGCCCCCGCCCGGCCACCGGTCGCCCCGTAGCCCGGCGCCGACCGGCGCGGGTCAACCGCCCGCCATGCCCTTCTTGAGCGCGGCGCTGATCTGGATCGCCCGCTTCGCGGTCAGCGCGGTGGCGGCGAGGGTCACGTGGTCCGGCGCGGTCTCACCGTTGTTGCTGGTGTGCGACGCGCCGTACGGGTTCCCCGCGGTGAACTGGCTCGGATTGGTGTAACCGGGCGTGACCACGATGCCGCCCCAGTGGTAGAAGACGTTGAACAGCGCCAGCAGGGTGGACTCCTGGCCGCCGTGCGAGGTGGCCGTCGAACAGAATCCCGAGTACACCTTGTTGACCAGCGCGCCCTGCGCCCAGAGCGGGCCGGTGGTGTCGATGAACTGCTTGAGCTGGGCGGCGACCATGCCGTACCGGGTGGGCGAGCCGAAGATCACCACGTCGGCCCAGGAAAGGTCGTCGAGCTGCGCCTCCATCACGTCCTGGGTCTCCAGGTGGTGCGCCTGCCAGCCCGAGTTGGAGCGGATCGCCTCCTCCGGCGCCAGCTCGCGCACCTTACGCAGGCGCACCTCGGCGCCGGCCTCGCCAGCGGCCTCGTACGCCGACTGCGCCATCTGGTAGGTGATGCCGGTCGCGCTGTAGTAGATCACCGCTACCTTGACCTGGCCGTCCATCAGACGTTTCCTCCTCGATCGGAATCAGCTCCGGCGACTACCCGTTGGTTGCGGAGGCAAACGCCTCCCGTGGCATGCTCGGATCATGGAAATCAGGGCGGCGACCGCTGCGGACTGGCCGGGCATCTGGCCGTTCCTGCGCGAGATCGTCGCCGCCGGGCAGACGTACACCTGGCCCCGGGACGTCACCGAGGAGCAGGCGCGGCGGATGTGGCTGGTGGCGCCGCCCGGGCGGACGGTGGTCGCGGTCGACCCGGACGGCACGGTCCTCGGATCGGCGAAGCTGGTCCCGAACCAGGCCGGCCCGGGCGACCACGTCGCCAACGCCAGCTTCATGGTCGCCCCGGC
The DNA here is from genome assembly GCF_049844475.1 of Micromonospora sp. DT47. Taxonomy (NCBI): domain Bacteria; kingdom Bacillati; phylum Actinomycetota; class Actinomycetes; order Micromonosporales; family Micromonosporaceae; genus Micromonospora; species Micromonospora sp. DT47. Next base: position 22,716 of record NZ_JBNCLC010000021.1, read on the forward strand.
CGCGGCCGGGCGGGGCGTCGGCCGGGCGCTCGGCGCGCACGTGCTCGACCTGGCCCGCGCCGACGCCTACCAGGCGATGCAGTTCAACGCGGTGGTGGCGACGAACACCCGGGCGGTCGGTCTCTGGCGGTCCCTCGGCTTCGAGGTGGTCGGCCGGGTGCCGGAGGGCTTCCGGCACCCGACCGAGGGCCTGGTCGACCTGCTGGTGATGTACCGGCGGCTGTAACCCGGTCGCTCGCGCCGATCCGGGCCGACGCCCGCCGCTGCTCAAGATTTGCGCAAGTTCCCCACCGCACCGATGCCAGATGCCGGCACGGAGCGGGATCCTGATCCCAATGGTGCCGGTGGCACTGGCCACCGCCGGCACCATGGGGCCCCGCACGGGGGATCGCGCTCCGCCGGCGATGGCCGGCGTAGCGCGATCAGGGGCAGCGCTCAGCGGACCAGGGCGTCGACCAACCGGTCCAGTTCCGCCGCCGGATCGGCGGTCAGCCCGTCGCCCACCCTAGTCAGCGCCGGCTGGCCGGTCCCCGCCGGGCGTCGGTGGGCTGCCCCGGTCGGCATCCCCGCTGGTCGCGGCCTCATGCGTACGGGATGTCGGGGGCCGCTCCTATGCTCACCGGGTGCGCGGGGAGGGGGCGACGAGGTGGAGCTGACCGGCGGGGAGGCGCTCGCCCTGCGGATGACCAGCCTGCTGCTGCGGGCGCACCCGCGTGGCCGGCCGGAGAGCGTCGCCGGGGTGGTCGAGTGGTTCGGGGCGATGCAGGCCCAGGACGCGGCGAGCGGGATGTGGTCGCTGGGCGCGCGGCTGCCCGGGCACACCGTGGCCGACGTGCGGGCCGCCCTGGAGCGGCGGGAGGCGCTGCGCACCTGGCCGATGCGGGGGACCGTGCACCTCGTACCCCCGCGGGACGCCCGCTGGATGCTGGAGTTGACCGGCGTGCGGGCGCTGGCCGGGGCGGCGGCCCGCCGGGCCGCCCTGGGGCTCACCGAGGCCGACGCCGACCGGGCGGCCGACGTGCTGGGCGACGCGTTGGCCGGCGGCGGCCGGCTCACCCGCGCCGAGTGCCTGGCCCGGCTCGCCGCGGCCGGCGTCGACACCGCCGGGCAGCGCGGCTACCACGTGCTCTGGTACGCCAGCCAGTGCGGCGTCACCTGCATCGCCCCGCACGTCGGCACTGAGCAGACCTTCGTGCTGCTTGACGAGTGGGCTCCCGACCCGCACCGGCCGGACCGGGACGAGGCCCTGGGCATCCTGGCGCGGCGCTACTTCCGCGGCCATGGGCCGACCACCCGGCAGGATTTCGCCGGCTGGACCGGGCTGACCGCCACGGACGCCAAACGCGCCATCGCCGCCGCGGGGGACGCCCTGGCCACGGTGCGGGTGGACGGGGTGGAGGCGGTGCTCGACGCGGCCCTGCTCGACGCGCCCCGTACGTCGGTCGACGACGTGCTCGTGCTGCCCGGGTTCGACGAGTACCTGCTGGGCTTCAAGGACCGGACGCTGATGCTCGACCCCGCGCACAAGCAGGCGATCATCCCCGGCGGCAACGGGGTCTTCCAGGCCACCCTGGTGCGCGGCGGCCGGGTGGTCGGCACCTGGAAGCGCACCGTCGGCAGGACCCGGGCGACGGTGACCCTGCACCCGCTGGTCCCGCTCGACGCCGCGGTGCGGGCCCGGTTCGAGGCGGCCCTGGACGGCTACGCCCGTTTTCTCGGCCTCCCGCTGCGTCACACCTGGTGACGCCAGGCCGCACCGCAGCGAGGAGCCCAGTCCCTCCCGCCGGTGCCGGTTGACGACCAGCACCGCCGCGGAGAGTTCGGGCAATGCGTCCGCGCCCGCGCCGGCGACGACGTGCACCGGCGCGCAGCCGCCCGCCTGCAGCAGACGTACCCCGCGCCGGATCAGCGGCTCGCCGTCCAGCTCGACCAGCGCCTTGGGTCGGCCGAACCGGCGCCCGGCCCCGGCGGCGAGCAGCAGTCCGGCGACGATCACCGCAGCCGCCCCGCCGATTCCACCCGCCGGACATCCGCCCGGATTTGTCCGCAAATGATGCGGACAACGCTAGTCTGGCACGGTGCGAAGCGGGCGGGAGAGCGGGAAACCGGCGGACGACGCATGGTCGTCCCCGGTCGCCCTCACCGTCAACGGCACCACCCACGACCTGGCGCTGGACAACCGGACCACCCTGCTGGACGCGCTGCGTGAACGGCTCGGCCTGACCGGCAGCAAGAAGGGCTGCGACCACGGCCAGTGCGGCTCGTGCACGGTGCTGGTCGACGGACGCCGGGTGAAGAGCTGCCTGATCCTGGCGGTCACCCTGGACGGTCACGCGGTGGTCACCGTGGAGGGGCTCGCCGGCCCCGACGAACTCTCCCCGCTCCAGGCCGCCTTCGTCGCGCACGACGCGTTTCAGTGCGGCTACTGCACCCCGGGCCAGCTCTGTTCCGCGCGGGGCATGCTCGACGAGGTGGCCCGCGACTGGCCCAGCGCGGTGACCGGGGACCTGACGGCACCAATGGAGCTGACCGACGCGGAGGTGCGGGAACGGATGAGCGGCAACCTGTGCCGGTGCGCCGCGTACCCGAACATCGTGGCCGCGGTCCGCGAGGCGGCGGCGTCCCGGTGAGACCCTTCCGCTACCACCGGCCCGCCGACGCGGCGGAGGCGGTCGCGCTCCTGGACGCGGAGCCGGAGGCGGCGTACCTGGCCGGCGGGACCAACCTGGTGGACCTGATGAAGCTCGGCGTGCAACGGCCGGAGCTGCTGGTGGACGTCACCCGACTGCCGCTGGACACGGTGGAGCCCCTGCCGGACGGCGGGCTGCGGGTCGGGGCCACCGTGCGCAACAGCGACCTCGCCGCGCACCCACTGGTCCGGCGGGACCACCCGCTGCTCGCCCGGGCACTGCTCGCCGGCGCGTCGGGACAGCTGCGCAACATGGCCACCACCGGGGGAAACCTGCTGCAACGCACCCGCTGCGTGTACTTCCAGGACACCGGGAAGGCGTGCAACAAGCGGGAGCCCGGCACCGGCTGCGCGGCGCGGCACGGGCAGAACCGTGACCTGGCCATCCTCGGCTGGTCCGAGTTCTGCGTGGCCACCCACCCGTCGGACCTGGCGGTCGCCCTGGTCGCCCTGGCCGCCGTGGTGGAGGTGCACGAGCCCGGCGGCCCCCGGGACGTCCCGCTCACCGAGCTGCACCGGACCCCCGGCGACCACCCCGAGCGGGAGACCACGCTCCCCCGGGGCGCGCTGATCACGGCCGTGCGCGTCCCGGCGCTGCCGTTCGCGCGGAACGCCACCTACCTCAAGGTGCGCGACCGGGCCACCTTCGCGTTCGCGGTCGGCTCGGTCGCCGCGGCGCTGGACCTGGACGGGGAGGTGGTCCGGGACGTCCGGCTGGCCTACGGCGCGGTCGCGCACCGCCCGTGGCGGGCGTACCGGGCGGAGGAGGCGCTGCGCGGCCGACCGTTCACCGCCGAGCTGGCCGCCCGGGCCGCCGACGCCGAACTCGCCGCGGCCCGGCCGCTGTCGCACAACGGGTTCAAGGTGCCGCTGATCCGCAACATCACCGTCCGCGCGCTGGCCGGGCTGGCCGGGACGGTGCAGCCGTGAGCGCGCCACCGGCCGGCGCCGTGGGCCGGGCGCACCCGCGGCTGGAGGGCCGCGACAAGGTCACCGGGGCGGCCCGGTACGCGGTCGAGTACCCAATGGACGACGTGACGTACGGCTGGGTGGTGCCGGCGGCGGCGGCGCGCGGACGGATCAGCCGGATGGACGTGGCCGCGGCGCTGGCCCTGCCCGAGGTGCTGGACGTGCTGCACCACGGCAACGCACCCCGCCTGGCGTCCGGCGTGGACCCGGAGCTGTTCCTCTTGCAGGAGCCGGCCGTGCACTACCGGGGGCAGTTCGTCGCCGTCGTGGTGGCGGAGACCGTCGAGGCGGCGCGGGAGGCGGCCCGGCTGGTCCGGATCGACTACGACACCGAGCCGCACAGCACCGTGCTCTCGGAGCACCACCCGGGGCTGTACCGGCCGGACAAGGTCAACCCGAGCTTTCCGACCGACACCGCCGAGGGCGACTTCGACGCCGGGTTCGCGGCCGCCGAGGTCCGGGTCGACGCCACCTACCGGACCCCGGCCTACCACAACAACCCGATGGAGCCGCACGCCACCACCGCCCGGTGGCGGGACGGGCGGCTGCTGGTGCAGGACTCCAACCAGGGTTCGTCCCCGGTGCAGGCGACCCTCGCGGAGCTGTTCGGGCTGCCCCGGGAGGCGGTCCGGGTGGTCGCCGAGCACGTCGGTGGCGGCTTCGGCAGCAAGGGGTCCGCCAAGGCGGCCGTGGTGCTCGCCGCGCTGGCCGCCCGGCAGGTGGACCGGCCGGTCCGGCTGGCGCTGACCCGGCAGCAGCTCTTCGGCCCGATCGGCTACCGCACCCCGACCATCCAACGGGTCCGGCTCGGCGCGGACGCCGACGGCCGGATCGCCGCGGTCTGCCACGACGCGATCAGCCAGACCTCGACGCTGACCGAGTTCGCCGAGCAGACCGCCGTCTACACCCGCAGCATGTACGCCGGGCGGCACCGGCGCACCACCCACCGGCTGGTCCGGCTGGACGTGCCGACCCCGTTCTGGATGCGCGCGCCCGGCGAGTGTCCGGGCGCGTACGCGCTGGAGTCCGCGATGGACGAGCTGGCCACCGCCTGCGGCGTCGACCCGGTCGAGCTGCGCGTCCGCAACGACCCCACGGTCGATCCCGACGGCGGCCAACCGTTCAGCAGCCGCAACCTGGTCGCCTGCCTGCGCGAGGGGGCGCGCCGGTTCGGCTGGGCCGACCGCGACCCGACGCCGGGGGCCCGGCGCGACGGGCGGTGGCTGCTCGGCACCGGGGTCGCCGGGTCCAGCTATCCGGCCCGGGCCCAGGCCTCCGACGCGGCGGTCACCGCCGCACCGGACGGCACCTTCGAGGTACGGATCAACGCGACCGACATCGGCACCGGCGCCCGAACGGTGCTGTGGCAGGTGGCGGCGGACGCGCTGGCCGTGCCCGTGGAGCGGGTCGCGATCCGGGTGGGCGACAGCGACCTGCCGCCGGCCTGGGTGGCCGGCGGCTCGATGGGCACCGCCTCGTGGAGCTGGGCGGTGATCCGGGCCTGCGAGGGGCTGCGCGACCGGCTGCGGGACGCCCCTGGCCGGCCGGTGCCGGCCGGCGGGCTGACCGTCGACGTGAGCACCGCCGACGAGGTCCGGGCGCTACGCCCACTGGCCCGGTACGCGTACGGCGCCCAGTTCGCCGAGGTGCGGGTGGACGCGGACACCGGCGAGGTCCGGGTGCCGCGGCTGCTCGGCGTCTTCGCCGCCGGTCGGGTGGTGAACCCGACCACGGCCCGCAGTCAGCTGATCGGCGGGATGACGATGGGGATGTCCATGGCGCTGCACGAGGAGGGCGTGCTCGACGAGCGGTACGGCGACTGGGTCAACCACGACTTCGCCACCTACCACATCAGCGCCTGCGCCGACGTGGAGCGGATCGAGGCGCACTGGCTGCCGGAGGAGGACCCGGAGCTGAACCCGGCCGGGGTGAAGGGGATCGGCGAGATCGGCATCGTGGGCACCGCCGCGGCCATCGCCAACGCCGTGCACCACGCGACCGGCGTACGGGTGCGGGACCTGCCCATCCGGCTCGACAAGCTGCTGGACCGCCCGCCCACGCGGTGACGGGGCCGTCGCCGGCGGTCACGGCTCGGCGGATCGTCGAGCCGGTAGTGGCCCTGTCCCGTGGGGTTGGCCGCTAGCCACCGTGACTGTTCTGGGGTTGGGTGCCGACGTGGATTTGATCAGAAACTTCACCGAGGAGCAGCTCCGACGCGGCCTGGAGTCGTGGGAGTGGATCGGCGTCAGCGCCAAGACACCCTTGTTCACGTCTCCTTTTGGCGATGTCATCTTCAGGGCTGACGACGGTTTCTGGTGGCTGGACACGCTGGAGGGGAGCCTGACCCGCCCGTGGACGACCGGCGAGGCGCTGAAGGCCGACCTGAACACCACCGAAGGCCAGGATCGGTACCTTCTAGCGGGCCTTGGCCTGGGCGCGGAGCGCCGCGGACTCACGCCCACACCCAGCCAGGTGTACGGCTTCAAGATCCCCCCGATCCTCGGCGGGAAGGTGGACATGGAGAACGTCGAAGTCATCGATTTCGTGGTCGGCCTGAATATCGCCGGCCAGATCCACGAGCAGGTCCAAGCCCTGCCCTCAGGCACCCCCATCTCCCGAATCACCCTCAGCTGAACCCAGAGGAATCAGGTGGGCACCAACTGGGATTCGAACCCCTGACCCCCTCGATGCGAAACGGGGGCCGGTGGCTGCTGCCACCGGCCCCCGGAACGCGTCGGTCAGTCGGCGAGCGCGCCCGCCGCCCGCCCCTCGTGCAGGGTGAGGTTGCGCCCGGTGGACGGGTCGAACAGGTGGATCTTCTCCAGGTTGAACCAGACCCGCCGGTTCTGCCCCTCGACCACCGACGACTCGGCCGACAGCCGGGTCACCAGGCTGGCGCCCCCGCCGGTGAAGTCGGCCCCGGCGTCCGCGGCCAGTTCCTCCAGCTCGGCGGCGCTGGCCTTCTCCCCCTCGATGGCGAAGTAGACGTACTTGTCCGAACCCATCGACTCGACGATCTCCACCGGCGCGTCGAACTCGATGCCACGCTGCCGGGTGTCGTCGTCGACCAGTTCGGCGTCCTCGAAGTGCTCCGGCCGGACGCCGAGGATCAGCTCGCGCGGCGCGTCGCCGGCCTCCAGCTCGCGGCGGATCCGCTCGCCGATCGGCACGTCGCCGAGCGCGGTGCGCAGCTTGCCGTCCTCGACCGCCGCGTGCAGGAAGTTCATCGACGGCGAGCCGATGAATCCGGCCACGAACAGGTTGCGCGGGTGGTCGTACAGCTCCTGCGGCGGGCCGACCTGTTGGATCGCGCCGCCCCGCATGATCACCACCCGGTCGCCGAGGGTCATCGCCTCGGTCTGGTCGTGCGTGACGTAGACGGTGGTGGTGCCGAGCTGCTTCTGCAGCCGGGACACCACCGTGCGCATCTGCACCCGCAGCTTGGCGTCCAGGTTGGACAGTGGCTCGTCCATCAGGAACGCCTTGGGCTGCCGGACGATCGCCCGACCCATCGCCACCCGCTGCCGCTGGCCGCCGGAGAGGTTGGCCGGCTTGCGGTCCAGCAGCGGGGTCAGCTCGAGGACCTTGGCCGCCTCGTCGACCTTCTGGTTGATGGTCTCCTTGTCGAGCTTGGCCAACCGCAGCGGGAAGGCCATGTTCTCCCGGACGGTCATGTTCGGGTAGAGCGCGTACGACTGGAACACCATCGCGATGTCCCGGTCCCGGGGGGCCTTGTCGTTGACCCGCTCCCCCGCGATGCGCAGCTCACCGGAGCTGATGTCCTCCAGCCCGGCGATCATGTTGAGGGTGGTGGACTTCCCGCAGCCCGAGGGGCCGACCAGGATGACGAACTCGCCGTCGCCGATCTCCAGATCGACGTCCTGCACCGCCACGGTCCCGTCCGGGAACCGCTTGCTCACCTTGTCGAGCACGATGTCAGCCACGACTACCACCTATCCCTTGACTGCGCCGGAGGTCAGGCCGGAGACGATGCGGCGCTGGAAGAAGAGCACGAACAGGATGATCGGAATGGTGATCACCACGGCGGCGGCGCAGATCGCCCCGGTGGGGTCCTCGAACTGCGACTCGCCGGTGAAGAACGACAGCGCCACCGGCACCGTGCGGGCCCGCTCGGTGGAGGTGAGCGTGATGGCGAAGAGGAAGTCGTTCCAGCAGAAGATGAAGACCAGGATCGCCGTGGTGAACAGCCCCGGCGCGGCCAGTGGGGCGATGACCCGCCGGAACGCCTGGCCCTGGGTGGCGCCGTCCATCTTCGCGGCCTTCTCCAGGTCCCAGGGGATCTGCTTGAAGAACGCCGAGAGGGTGTAGATCGCCAGCGGCAGCGCGAAGGTGATGTACGGCAGGATCAGCCCCGGCCAGGTGTCGAAGAGGCCGAGCTGCCGCTCGATCTCGAACAGCGGGGACACCAGCGACACCTGCGGGAACATCGCGATCAGCAGGGAGACGCCGACCAGCAGCTTCTTGCCGGGGAAGTCCAGCCGGGAGATCGCGTACGCGGCCATCGCGCCGAGCACGACCGCGATCAGGGTGGCGATCAGGGCGATCCCGATCGAGTTGACCAGGGCGCGGACGAACTGGTCCGTCTGGAAGATCGTCCGGTAGTTGTCCAGCGTCCACTCCCGGGGCCAGAACTTCCCGTCGGTGAGGGTGGCCGGGGTCTTGAACGACAGCGAGGCGATCCAGAGCACCGGGATCAGCGCGAAGACGACGACGATGACGTCCAGCAGACCCCAGCGCAGCTTCGCCCGCGTGGTGGTTTCGACTGACATCTCAGCGCCTCTCCCCGTCGTCGCTGCCCGGGGCAGCGGTACCGAACAGCTTCACGAAGATGAAGGCGATGATCGCCACGGTGAGGAAGATCAGCACCGACATCGTCGAGCCGATGCCGAGGTTGAGACCCCGGATCAGGTTGTTGTAGGCGAGCATCGACACCGACGAGGTCTCGTTGCCGCCCGCGGTCAACACGAAGATGTTGTCGAAGACCCGGAACGCGTCCAGGGTGCGGAACAGCAGCGCGACCAGGATGGCCGGCTTCATCACCGGCAGCATCACCTTGGTGAACCGCTGCCAGGCGGTCGCCCCGTCGGTGGAGGCGGCCTTGAGCAGGTCCTCCGGCACCAACGCCAGCCCGGCCATCAGCAGCAGCGCCATGAACGGGGTGGTCTTCCAGATCTCGGCCAGCATGATGATCGCCAGCGAGCTGGCCCGCTCGGTCAGCGGCGCACTGCCGTCGAAGAGGTTGGCCAGGTAGCCGGTGCCGGGCGTCCAGGCGTACCGCCAGGAGAAGGCGGCGACCACCGTGACGATCCCGTACGGGATCAGCGCCGCGGTGCGGACGATGCCCCGGCCGACCAGGGTCCGGTGCATGATCAGCGCCAGTCCCATGCCGAGGACCAGCTCGATCGCGACGGTGACCACCGTGATCAGCATGGTCACCCCGAACGCCGTCCACCAGAACTGGTTGGTCAGCACGGTGACGTAGTTCTCCAGCCCGATGAACTCGCGCTGGTCCGGGAAGCGCAGGTCGAAACGCTGCAGCGACAGCCAGACCGAGTAGAGGATCGGGTACGCGGTGACCAGCACCATGACCAGCGCGGCCGGGGCGCAGAGCAGCCAGCCCAGCCGGCGCTCGGCCTTCTTGTTCTCGCTCAGCGGCGCCTTCCCCCGCCGGGTGCTCCGCTGAGTCGGGACGGCGGCGTGCCGCGGGCGTCGGGTCTCCTCGGCCGCGACGTCCGCGCCGGTCGGAGTGGCGTTGATGCTCATGCTGTCACCTCCGCGCGGTCGCTGCCGGGCTTCGTCGGGCGCTGGGTTCGCTCGGTCACGGCAGGACCCCCTTCGACTGGAGGGCGTCGGAGATGGCGTCACGCAGCTCGTCTGCGGTCTGCTCCGGCTGGATCGCCGACGGCGGCGACAGGATCGCCGACATCACCGTGGAGATGCTCTGGTACGCCGGGGTCAGCGGACGCACCGCCGGCTCCTTGAGCTCCTCCAGGATGGTGTCCTTCATCGGGTACGCCTCGTCCATCTCCGGGTCGTCGTAGACCTTCTCGATGGTCGGCGGGACGCCGTCGTTGATCGCCGAGAACTTCTGGTTCTTCTCGTTGCGGATGCACGTCGCGGCCTCGAAGGACTCGGTCGGGTGCTTGGAGTAGGAGCTGACCGCCATGTTGACCCCGCCGATGGTTACCTTGCTCGGGTGTTCGCGTCGACGCCGGGCACCCGGGCCCACTTGACCTTCTTGGCCAGCTCCGGGTCGGCTTCCTGCAGCGCGGGGTAGACGAAGGGCCAGTTGACCTGGAAGGCGCCGGTGCCGGACTGGAACTCCAGTCGTACCGGGTCCTCGATGGCGTTGCTGAACGACGGCGAGGTCACGCCCGACGTGGCGAAGCGCTTGAGCTGGTCGAGGGCCTTGACGGTGCCGGCGTCCATCACGGCCTGCTTGCCGTCGTCGCTGAGGATCTTGCCGCCGGCGCTCTCGGCCAACGTGTTGTATAGGACGACCAGCCCCTCGTACTGGGCGCCCATGGTGAGCACCTGGTAGGGCTTGCCCTGCCCCTTGAGGTCCTGGGCCGCCTTGATCATGTCGTCCCAGCTCGTCGGAGCCTGCTGCACCAGGTCGCTGCGGTACCAGAGCAGCTGCACGTTGGTGTTCTTCGGGGCGGCGTAGAGCTTGTCCTCGTAGCGGGCCGTCTCCAGCGGGCCGGGCAGGGTTCCCTTCTCCGCCTCGGCCCGGTCCTGACCGGTCCACTCGCGGATCCAGTCGGCGCTGGCGAACTCCTGGGTCCAGGTGACGTCGAGGCCGAGCACGTCCATCCCGGTGTCCTCGGCGGCGAGCCGACGGACCAGCTGCACCCGCTGGTCGTCGGCCTGCCGCGGCAACACCCGGTAGGCGATCTTGTAGCGCCCCTGGGCCTGGGTGTTGCAGTCGTCGACCACCTTCTGCAGGTTCTGCTCGGGCGGGTAGTACAGGTTGATCGTGGGCGTACCGCCGTCTCCGCCGCCGGAACCGCACGCGGCCAGCGGCGCGACCAGAGCCAGCGCGGCGGCCGCCGCACCGACCCGGACACCCGGCCGGCGCCGACGTCGGACCGCTTCGGGGTCTGTCGTCATCGCCCTCCCCCTTTCTTCGGCGAAACCGGGGGAAGTACCCGTGCCCCGGCGCACGGCGAGACGGTCCGGACCGGGGAACGGCGAAGCCTGCCCCGCCCGGGCGTTTCGTGCGCTAACACTGCCCGACCTGCGAAGTCGCGAAACCTGGCCGTCACGAGACGGGACCGACAGGCGGCGCTGTGCCGGGGATCACGCAGGGCGTCGGGGCGTCGGGGCGGGCCGGCATGATGGTCGGATGATCGCGCGTTTCAAGGACCTCTGTATGGACGCCTCCGACGTCCGCTCGCTGGCCGGTTTCTGGGCTGGGATCCTGGCTGGGGAGGTGGTCGACACCGGCGACGGCGACTTCCGGGTCGATCCCCGTCCGGGCGGGGCCGGTCCCGAGTCGATCTGGGTCAACCGGGTGCCCGAGCCGCGGGCCGGCAAGACCCGCGTCCACCTGGACCTGCGCCTGGCCGATCCCGACCCGGCGGCGCTGCTGGCCGCGGGCGCCCGCCTGGTCCGCGAGCCGGACGCCGAGATCAGCTGGTGGGTGCTGGCCGACCCGGACGGCAATCAGTTCTGTGCCTTCGCCCCGCGTGCGGGCGCCCGACCCGGCCCGTTCGAGCTGGTGGTGGACAGCGCCGACCCGGCCGCCCAGGCCACCTGGTGGGCGGGGGTGGTCGGCGGTCGGGTGGAGATCGCGGAGGAGGGGCACGCCTCGGTGGTCGGTGCCGAGGGCTTTCCCTGGGACTACTGGGTCTTCGACCCTGTGTCCGAGCGCAAGCGGGTCAAGAACCGGGTGCACTGGGACGTCGACGTGACCGGGCCGGACGCCACCGCGCTGATCGCCGCCGGGGCGACGCTGCTGCGCGAGCCCGACGACCGGACCGGCTGGTGGGTGCTGGCCGACCCGGAGGGCAACGAGTTCTGCGCCTTTGCGCCGCGCCGGGCGGCCTGACCGGCGGTCGTCCCACCTGGTGGGCGTGGCGGGCTACCCCAGCGCCCGCCGCGTGCACTAGCGTTTGGTGAGCTCCGCAAGCCAGGGCGTCGCCGTCGATGTCGATACGCCTCCGGCCGACCCCAGCCCGTCCGATCGGTTGGTTCTCGCGGGAACTCCCCTCTGCCGGTCCACCGGTTGGGCAGGATCGTCCCCAACGAGGAGGTGCCGTCGTGCAGGACACCCGCGCTCTCGCCCTGACGTTCGAGGTGAGCGGCCTGCCACCGGTCAAGACCGAGGCGCTGTCCATCTTCGCCGCCGGCCACCGGCAGGCGACGAGGGTCCGCGCCCTGCTCCAGGCGGCCTGCGCCGCGGCCCAGCGCACCGGCTGGACGCCGTTGGCCGGGCCGATCGAGGTCGACCTGACCCTGCATTGCCCGCCGGGGCACCGCACCTCGGACGCCAGCACCCTGCTGGGCGGGGTGTGCGCGGTGCTCCAGGACAAGAAGCGGGTGGCCAATATCGGCCTGGCCCACCTCGGTGTCCTGGTCGACGTCGCGCTCTACGACGATGACCGGCAGATCCGCCGGCTGTCGTACCTGGAGGAGCCCGCGGAGGACTTCTCGTACCAGGTCCGGGTGGCCGCCGTACCCACCGTGGTTTGATCGACGGCCGCGGTGGGGTACCGCGGACGCCGAGGAAGGGAGCGCCGATGTCGGAGCCACATGTCACGCTCGACCCGAGCGGGCTGGATCCCGTGCAGCAGAAGTTGCGCCTCCCGCTGGAGGATCAGCTGACCTCGGCCCTGCAGGCGGCCATCGAACGGGTCCGCGCCAGCTACGCGGGTGAACCGGTTGAGCAGGTCTGCCAGCGGTTGCTCGACGAGACACGGTCCGGGCTGCACCCGGACATCGCCGCCGGGTTCAACCCGGACATGGACGAGTTCTGCCGGGTGGCGGTGGCGATCGTCCGCAGCGAGGTCTCCTGAAGCAGACGGCATCCGACCGCGCCGGCGCTGAGGCCGGCGCGGTCGGCGCGCGTCAGCTCCGGCGCACGTCCACCGAGACGACGTGGGTGCCGTCCGGCCGGGTGGACTCCCCGAGCCGCACCGGCAGCCCGCCGCGCGACAGTCCCAGCCCGAAGCTCAGATAACCCTCGAAGTCGCCGGCCGGCGCCCAGCCGCGCAGCGTTGGGAAGCCGATGGTCCGCGGCGGCGTGCTCGCCGTGTTCCGACCGGCCCCGTCGTGCGCCTGGGCGGGGTTGAAGCGAAGGGCGAGGAACGCCGTCCCCGGCAGGTCGACCGGGTCACCGCTGCCGTCCTGCTCCACCCGGGCCACGTACGCCACCTCGTAGCCGGGGATCGGGCCGCGGAAGGCGAAGGTGATTCGGCTGAAGTCCTCGTCCGGGTGGTCGCCGACCCGTACCTCGACCAGGACCGGCAGCGGCTCGCCCGGGGGTGGGGTGAGCGGCAGCCGCACGGTGTGGCTGACCCGCGCCGGGGCGGTCGGCACCGCCCAGCCGTAGGTGACGTGCCAGTCCCCCGGCGCTGCGGGCCGGGTGACGGACGGGCCGGCGGTGGCCGGCGGTGTGGTGGCGGGCCCGGTGGCGGCGACGCTCGCGGAGGACGCGGTCGTCGTCGGGGGCGCGGGCGTCGCGCCGTCGTGGTCGGTCGTGCAGGCCGCCGCGAGCAGCACGACCAGGCTGGCGAGCAGTGGTACGCGCTGACGTGTCATGACTCAGTGTCACGCCACCCGGCCCACCCGCGGAAGAGGCGATCGTCCCGGGTCGGGTCAGCCGTGCCGGGCAACCGGTTCACCCCGCGTCCGGCCCGGTTCGGCGGCGGGATCGGCCTCGCCCGCCCCGTCGACGATCCGACGGTGCCACCGGCGATAGGTGTCGGCGCCATTCCCAGGATGCTCGCACCCCGCGCGGTTCCGCGACGCCCCGGAAATGGCGACGGATCTCTTCCCGCAATTACTGCGCGTCCATGTAACGCGAGAGCCACCGGCGACGCTCTAACTGGTCGGTGGAGAAGCGGAATCGCTTTCCGGGAAGACAATGTGGCCGGCCGGTCAGGACCGGGTCCGCAACTCCCCAGCCCTGACCGCCAGCCGTCCGGCGTGGTAGCGGCATTTCGCCTGTGCGAGCGCGGCGGGCGTGGCACGCCGCCAACGCCGGGCCCAGCACGGCGAGCCGGCCCGCCTGCACTCAGCTCCACGGTGCCCAACTACCGGACTTCGGCGCGTTCCCGACTCACCCCGAAGAGACGTGAACGCGGGCCCAGGTTAGGCATCCCGGCGCGGACCGGACAAGCATTTCCGGGCCCGGGCGAATGTGATTGACGACAATCCTGAAATGCGGCAGGTCGACGTAACGCGGTCAGCCGGTCTGGCGCTGTTTCCCCTCGAGGCGACCCGTCCGCGCGCCGTCGGCCGGACCGGGCGACGGAGGGCTCGCCGCCCAACCACCGACGATCAGCGCGAGTGCCGCCAGGTGCAGCAGCCGCACCCCCGCCGGCGCCGGGACCGTGGCGGCCGGCAGGACCGGCAGCACGGTCGCCCCGACCCCGGTGACCGCCAGGGCCACCCCCCAGAAGACGACCGGCCGGGTCGGCGGCGCGGGTGGTCGTACGCCGTCGAAGATCTGCTGCCGGCGGGCGGCCCGCAGCGCGAGCCCGACCACGAACGCCCCGCCGACCACGGTGCTCACCAGGTCGGAGAAGAACCACCAGTACATGCCGGTGGCGGCGTGGAAGTCAACGCCCAGGGCCAGCAGCCACCGCTCGGTGTGCGTCACCCGGTCCCAGGCGACGTGGCTGCCCGCGCCGATCAGCGCGGAGCAGACGGTGACCTGCCAGGGATGGCGGACCGTGCCGAGCGCGGCGTGGTCCCGCCAACCGAACGCCCGCTCGGCGGGCAGATGCACGGCGATCCCGGCGATCGTGCGCCGGACGATCCAGGCGTAACAGAGCGCCACCGGCAGGCACCACCAGATCAGCCCGCCCAGCGTGTGCGACCCCGCGTCCAGGGCGAAGCGGGTGTCGGTGAAGAGGTAGGCGACGTCCGGCGACACGGCGCCGGTCGCCAGCGCCACCCCGTCGAACCAGTGCGGCCGCCACAGCTTCAGGGGCAGCACCGGCGCCAGGTGGGAGGGAAACGTCAACGGCACGAACCGGAGGTTACCGCCCGATCAGAAGTGCCGGAGCAGGTCCGTGAAGCCGGCCAGCCGCAGCACACCCTCGTCGTCCGGATCCAGCTCGTCGTGCTCCAGCACCCAGGTGTTGTCGTTCGGGATGAACACCGCCCGCATTCCGGCCGCCCGGGCCGGCAGGATGTCCGACTTCGGGGAGTTGCCGATCATCCAGGCGGCTGCCGGGTCGAAGCGGTGCTCATCGGCCAGCCACCGGTAGGTCGCCATGTCCTTCTCCCGCACCACGTGCGCGGCGCGGAAGTGGTGCAGCAGGCCGCAGGCGTCCAGCTTGCGCTGCTGCTCCTCCCGGTCGCCCTTGGTCAGCAGCAGCAGGTCGTACCGGCCGGCGAGGGTGTCGAGCGTGTCGGCGACCCCCGGCATCAGCTCGACCTGGTGGGCGACCAGGGCCGCGGCCAGTTCGTCGATCTCCCGTCGCTCCCGGTCGGTGGCCGGGCGGGCCCGCAGCGACTCCAGGCACTCGCCGAGGCTGCGCAGGAAGACCTTGCTGCCGTACCCGTGGACGACGGCGTTGGCCCGCTCGATGTCGTCCAGCACGGCCCGGATCTCGGTGCGGTCGAGCGTCGGGTGGTCCAGCCACTCCAGGAAGTGGTCGATCACCCGTTCGAAGACGACGTTGTTCTCCCAGAGCGTGTCGTCTGCGTCGAAGACGAGCACCGTCGTGTCCCGGCGATGTGCCATCGCTCCCCTCCCGTGTCGGACGGCCGCCGACGCCACCCTGCCGGCCGGCGGCCCGGGCCACGCTACTGCGCCGGCGCGGCGGCCCACACCCGGTTTCCCGTGGCGGGTGCGAGATCACGTCAGCGGCGGAGGGTGAGGATCAGGTCGGCGACCAGCGCGGTCCAGCCGGTCTGGTGCCAGGCCCCCAGCCCGGCGCCGTTGTCGCCGTGGAAGTACTCGGGGAAGGCGATCAGGTCCCGCCAGTCCGGATGGGTCTGGAAGAGCTGGCAGGCGCCGTAGATCGGCCGCCGCCCCCAGCCGTCCCGGGTGAAGAGCGCGATCAGCCGGGCCGAGAGGTCGTCGGCGATCTCGTCCAGCGTCCGCTTCTGCCCCGACCGGGTCGGGTACTCCACCTGGAGGCCGTCGCCGAAGAACGCGCCGTAGTCGCGCAGCGCGCTGATCAGCAGGAAGTTCGTCGGCATCCAGATCGGGCCGCGCCAGTTGGAGTTGCCGCCGAACAGGCCGCTGGTCGACTCGGCCGGCTCGTAGCCCACGCAGAACTCCTGGCCGCCGAGGTTCACCGCGAAGGGCTTGTCCAGGTGCGCGCGGCTGAGCGTCCGCAGGCCGTACTCGGAGAGGAACTCGTCGGTGTCGAGCATCCGGGCCAGCAGCCGGACCACCTGGTCCGGGCCGACCATGGAGAGCAGCCGTTGCTGGCGGCCGTCCGGGCCGAGCCGGCGGGCGCCGATCACGTCGGCGTACTCGGGGCGCTGGCTGAGGAACCAGCGCAGCCGGGCGCCCAGCTCGGGCAGGTGTTGCAGGGTCTTCGCGGTGAGCCGGGTGGTGGCCGCCAACGGCAGCAGCCCGACCACCGAGCGCACCTTCAACGGCACCTGGCTGCCGTCGGCCAGCCGCAGCACGTCGTAGAAGAAGCCGTCCTCGTCGTCCCAGAGTCCCTGCTCGTACGCGGCCGCGGCGATGTACGCGAAGTGCTCGAAGAACTTGGTGGCGGTGTCCACGTACGCCCGGTCGTGCTCGGCGAGCACGATCGCCATGTCCAGCAGGTTGAGCGCGTACATCGCCATCCAGCCGGTGCCGTCGGACTGCTCCAGCACCCCGGCCACCGGCAGCGCGGCCGAGCGGTCGAACGGGCCGACGTTGTCCAGCCCGAGGAAGCCGCCCTCGAAAACGTTGTTGCCGCCGGTGTCCTTGCGGTTGACCCACCAGGTGAAGTTGAGCAGCAGCTTGTGCATCACCCGGGCGAGGAACTCGTGGTCCCGGCGGCCGTCGATCTCGAACACCTTCAGCGCGGCCCAGGCGTGCACCGGCGGGTTCACGTCGCCGAAGGCCCACTCGTAGGCCGGGATCTGCCCGTTGGGGTGCAGGTACCACTCGCGGAGCAGGAGCAGCAGCTGCTCCTTGGCGAAACCCGGGTCGACGCGGGCGATGGTGACGCAGTGGAAGGCCAGGTCCCAGGCCGCGTACCAGGGGTACTCCCAGGGGTCCGGCATGGAGATCACGTCGAAGCTGTTCATGTGCCACCAGGCGCTGTTGCGCCCGTGCCGGCGCCCGGCCGGCGGGGGCGCCGAGCCGGGATCGCCCTCCAGCCACCGCTTGACGTCGAAGTGATAGAACTGCTTGCCCCACATCAGCCCGGCGATGGCCTGCCGGGCGACGAGGGCCTCGTCGGCGCTGGCGGCGGCCGGGATGACGCTGGCGAAGAAGCGGTTCGCCTCGGCCCGGCGGGCCCAGACCGCCGCGTCGAAGCCGGCGCCGAGGTCCGCGGGGGGCGGGACGGTCCCGCCGGGCGGCGGGGCGCTCCGGGTCAGCCGCAGCCGGATCTGCCGCTGCCCGCCGGCCGGCACCTCGAGGATGTAGTGCAGCGCCCCCTTGGTCCCCTCCCCCGCCGGGTTCACCGTGTCGGCGCCGTCGACGACGTGGTCGTTGATGCCGTCCTTCGGGTACGGCGACCGGCCGGGCAGCCCCCAGAGCCGCTCGGCGTTGGTGTCGTTGTCGCAGAGCAGCGGGACCGGGTCGCCGTCGCCCTCGAGCAGGATCTGGCCGAGCACCCAGTGCTCGCCGACCAGCCGGGAGCCCTCGCCGACCAGCCGCGGCACCCGGTCACCGCCGGGCAGCCCCCAGGCCCAGGTGTTGCGGAACCAGAGCGTGGGCAGCACGTGCAGGGTGGCCGCCCGGTCGCCCCGGTTGGCCACGGTGACCACCACGCACATGTCGGTCGGGGAGGCCTTGGCGTAGTCGACGGTCACCGCCCAGTACCGGTCGTCGTCGAAGATGCCGGTGTCGACCAGCTCGTACTCGGTGTCGTCCCGGCCGCGCAGCGCGTTGACGGCGACCAGCTCGTCGTACGGGAAGGCGGCCTGCGGGTAGTGGTAGCGCCAGCGCATCCAGGAGTGGGTGGGGGTGGAGTCCTCGTACCACCAGTACTCCTTGACGTCCTCGCCGTGGTTGCCGCCGTCGCCGCCGAGGCCGAACATCCGCTCCTTGAGGATCGGGTCCCTGCCGTTCCAGAGCGCGAG
The DNA here is from genome assembly GCF_049844475.1 of Micromonospora sp. DT47. Classification (NCBI taxonomy): domain Bacteria; kingdom Bacillati; phylum Actinomycetota; class Actinomycetes; order Micromonosporales; family Micromonosporaceae; genus Micromonospora; species Micromonospora sp. DT47. The sequence continues at coordinate 40,828 of NZ_JBNCLC010000021.1, forward strand.
GGCGAAGCAGAACGTCTGCCGGTCGTCGCAGACGCCCGCCATGCCGTCCTCGTTCCACCGGTAGGCTCTGGACCGCGCGTGGTCGTGGGGGAAGTAGTCCCACGCCGTACCGTGCTCGCTGTAGTCCTCCCGTACCGTCCCCCACGCCCGCTCGGACAGATAGGGACCCCATGCGCGCCAGTCCTGCTCCCCGGCATCTGCCTGGGCGAGCCGGAGCCGCTCGGCATCGGGGAACGGCGCGTCGGAGGGCGAACTGTCGGTGAACACGTGCACATCTTCGACGCCGCCGGGGTACTTCACCACAGCGGCCATTGTCGTCGTGGCGTGTTACACCTCGCCGCCGGCTGGAGGAAAGTAGTTGATCGAGATCGGTTTCGGTCCGCAGGTCTGCGCCGAACTGGCCCCCGGGGCGACCCGGGAGTGGCTGGTCACCGACGGCCTCGGCGGGTACGCCACGGGCACCGTCAGCGGGCTGCGCACCCGGCGCTACCACGGGCTGCTGGTGGTGTCCGGCGAGACGACGGCCGCCCGGACGGTGGGCCTGGTCAGCCTGGACCCGGCGGTGACGCTTCCCTCGGGGGCCACGGTCCGGCTCGGCGCGCACGAGTGGTCCGCCGGCGTCGTCGACCCGCGCGGCTACGAGCTGCTGGAGCGCTTCGACCTGGTCGACGGCCTGCCGCGCTGGCGGTGGCGGATCGGCGACGTGGTGATCGAGCGGGAGCTGGCCATGACGCACGGCCGCTCCGCCGTGGCGGTGGTGCACCGGCTGATCGCCGGCGGTCCGGTCCGGCTGCAGCTCTCGGCGGCCTGCACCTGGCGGGACGCGCACGGCGAGCGCCGCGCGAACGGCCCGGCGCCGCGGATGGAGCCGGTGGACGGCGGCGCGGTGGTCGACGGCGCGTTCCGGCTCGCCGGCCCGGACTGGACGCCCGAGGGGCAGTGGTGGCTGGGCGTGCACCACCGCGAGGAGGCCGCGCGCGGGCTGCACCCGGAGGAGGATCTCTGGTACGCCGGCCGCTTCGCCGGCGCCCTGGACCGCCCGGGCGACACCGTCGCGGTGCTGGCCTGGGCCGGCGACCTGGCCGACGCGCCCCCTCCGGCGACCGAGGTGGTCGCGGCGGCCCGGCGGCGGCACCGGGCGGTGGTGGCGGCGGCGAGGCCGGCCGACCCGGTCGAGGCCACGCTGACCCTGGCCGCCGACGCGTTCGTGGTGCGCACCGGGGCCGGGCCGGACGTGGTGGCCGGCTACCCCTGGTTCGGCGCCTGGTCGCGGGACACCATGACCTCGTACGAGGGGCTGTTCCTCTGCACCAATCGCGCCGACGAGGGGCGCGAGCTGCTGCGGTCGTACGCGCGGACGCTGTCGGAGGGGATGCTGGCGAACACCGCCGACACCGGCCGGGTGGAGTACAACACGGTCGACGCGACGCTGTGGTTCCTGCACGCGGTGAGCCGGCACGTGACGGTCACCGGCGACACCGACCTCGGCGCCGAGCTGCTGCCGGCGCTGCACGCGGTGGTGCAGGCGCACCTGGCCGGCATCCGGTACGGCATCGCGGTCGACCCGGCCGACGGGTTGATCACCCAGGGCGGCACCCCGGGCACCGCGCTGACCTGGATGGACGCCCGGGTGTACGGGGTGCCGGTCACCCCGCGCACCGGCAAGCCGGTGGAGGTCAACGCGCTCTGGGTCAACGGGCTGGCCGGTCTGGCCGAGCTGACCGAGCTGGCCGGGCGGGACGCCACCGAACTGTGGCGGCTGCACGACCGGGCGCGGGACGCCTTCCGCAAGCGGTTCCCGGCGCCGACCGGCTGGCTGCACGACGTGGTGGACGCGCCCGCCCCGGCGTACCCGCTGGGCGGGGCGGCGTACCACGACGACGACCTGCTCCGCCCCAACCAGCTGCTGGCCTGGTCGCTGCCGTACGCCCCGCTGGAGCCAGACCCGGCGGCGCTGCGCCGGGTGGCGGCCGGGCTGTTCACCCCGCTCGGGCCGCGCAGCCTCTCCCCCGACTCGCCCGGCTTCGTCGAGCGGCACCGGGGCGGGCCGGCGGAGCGGGACAGCGCCTACCACCAGGGGACCGTCTGGCCCTGGCTGGTCGGGCCGTTCGTCGAGGCGTACCGGAAGGCCGGCCTGCCGACCGATGACCTTTTTATCGGACTTGAGGGCCATTTGGGGGAATATGGCCTAGGATCGGTCAGCGAGACGGCCGACGGCACCGCGCCGCACGTCGCCACCGGCTGCCCGTTCCAGGCCTGGTCGGTCGCCGAGCTGCTGCGCGTCCGGAGGATCCGCTAGGGACGCGTTACACACCGGCAACGAGGGTGTCTTCGCTGGTTATCCGGCCACGGGCAGGATTGGCCACGACCCCGGGCGCGACGGTGGCACCCTCCACGGGTGTCGAGCACCGTGCGCCCAGGACACAACTCAAAGGGGGCATGCATGTCACCTGACGCCGACGTGATCGACATCCACCCCGCCCGGCACCAGCGGGTGCTGATCCTCTCCTGGGAATACCCACCCGTGCTCGTGGGGGGACTCGGCCGGCACGTGCACGCCCTCTCCGTCGCCCTGGCCGCCGCCGGTCACGAGGTCACCGTGGTCACCCGGCACGCCGACGGCGCGCCCCTGGAGGAGTACGCCGACGGCGTGCGGATCCTGCGGGCGCCCGAGGACCCGGTGACCTTCCCGCTGGCGACCGGCTCGCTGCTGGCCTGGACGATGGCCTTCAACCACACCCTGACCCGGACCGCGCTGCGCGCCGCCGAGTCCGGCGACCACGACGTCATCCACGCCCACGACTGGCTGGTCGCGCACACCGCGGTCACCCTCGCCGAGCACCTGGACCTGCCCCTGGTCACCACCATCCACGCCACCGAGGCCGGACGGCACCAGGGCTGGCTGCCGGAGGAGATGAACCGCACCATCCACGGCGTCGAGCACTGGATCAGCGACGCCTCGGCCCGGGTGATCGCCTGCTCCGGCTACATGCGCGAGCAGGTGACCCGGCTCTTCGACGTGCCGGCCGCCCGGGTCGATGTGGTGCCCAACGGGGTCGACCGCCGGGCCTGGCACGCCCGCCCGCGCGCGGTCGCCTCGGCCCGCGCCCGGTTCGCCGGGGACGGCCCGCTGGTCGGGTACGCCGGCCGGCTGGTCTACGAGAAGGGCGTCCAGCACCTGGTGCACGCCGTGCCACACCTGCGCCAGCGGCACCCGGGGCTGCGGGTGGTGATCGCCGGCGACGGGCCGTACAAGGAGCAGCTCCAGGCGGAGGCGCGGCGGCTGCACCTCGGCGACACGATCCGCTTCGCCGGCTTCATGGACTCCACCCAGCTCCCCGCCGTGCTCGCCGCCACCGACGCGACCGTGGTGCCCAGCCTCTACGAGCCGTTCGGCATGATCGCGCTGGAGGCGGCGGCGGCCGGGGCGCCGCTGGCGGTGGCCCGCACCGGCGGGCTGGCCGAGATCGTCGAGCCGGGTGTCACCGGGGTGACCTTCCCGCACAGCGACCCGGACGCCCTCGCCGGCGCGGTCGGCCAGCTCCTCGGCAACGAGGTCTTCGCCCGCCGGGTGGCCCGCCGGGCCCGCACCATGGTCAGCGAGCGGTACGGCTGGGCGACCGTCGCCGCCCGTACCGGAGGTGTCTACGCCACCGCGCGCCGGGAGCACGGCACGTTCCAGGCCCGGCGGGCCGCCGCCCAGCTGGCCGGCGGACGGACCCGGATCACCATCCCCGAGGGCAACCTGCTGCCGATGGACGGCGCCGCCGGCTGAGCCGCGCCGGGCACCGCGCGGCCGATCCTGACCGTCGCACCGGGCCGGGCGTACACCGTCTCGTGGCTGACAAACGAGCGACTGGCAGGTCAACGCGACATACTTCCTGATGATCCGGCAGAGCTTCCGGGTCACCGTCTGACACCCTCCTTTGTGGGCCGTCCGGGTGGTTGCCCCTCGGCGGCGGCTCTGACACAGTGGCGTAGCTTTGTCGATCAAGAACCAGGGGAGGGCGAGGCGAGATGATGGGACCGTCGCACGCGCTGTCCGGCGCGGCGGTGTGGCTGGCCGGTTCCTGGGCGCTGGACCACTTCGCCGACTACCACCAGTCGCCGCTGGCGCTGGCGGTCGGCACGGCGGTCTGCGCCGGCGGCGCGCTCTTCCCCGACCTCGACCTCTCCGGCAAGGTCACCCGCAACCAGGGCGGCGCGACCGTGGCCCGCACCTTCGGCGTCTTCTCGCTCTTCGTCGCCGAGGTGATCGAGAAGATCTCGCTCGGCGTCTACTACGCCACCAAGCTGAGCCGGGACCCGCGCCGCAACAACGGCCACCGGACCCTGACCCACACCCTGCCGTTCACCGCGCTGGTCGGCTGGGGCACCACCACGCTCTGCGCGGCATACGGCAAGTGGGCCGTGGTGAGCATCCTGTTCTTCATGATCGGTCTGGCCCTGCGCGGGCTCTTCGACGAGTGGGCCGAGCGGGCCGGCTGGGTGATCGTCACCCTGGCCTCGGCCGCCGCCGCCTTGTTCACCTTCGCCAACCTGCCCGGCGACCGGGGCTACCCGATGATCGGGCTGGCCGTCGGCGTGGGCTGTTTCACGCACATCCTCGGCGACATGATCACCAAGGCCGGGGTGCCGATCCTCTGGCCCATCCCGATCAAGCGTCGGATGTGGACGATGGTCGGCCTGCCCAACGGCATCGCGCTGCGCACCGGCAGCAAGACGGAGGTGGTCGTGCTGCGCCTCGCGCTCACCGTGATCTCGGTGCTCGCCGCCGTGGGGCTGGTCGCGCCGTCGGTGCTGCACCGCTTCAACATCGAGGTATGACCGACGCGGGGCCGGTGCCGGCCAGCGACGACGAGGTGCCCGCGTTCTGGCGGCGACTCGGCCTGCCCGGGCTGGCCGACGTGCACGTGCACTTCCTGCCGCCCCGGCTGCTGCGCCGGGTCTGGGCGTACTTCGACGCGGCCGGGCCGCTGGTCGGCACCGAGTGGCCGATCCGGTACCGGTGGAGCGACACCGAACGGGTGGACCACCTGCGCCGGCTCGGGGTACGAGCGTTCAGCGCGCTGGCGTACCCGCACAAGCCCGGCATGGCGGCGGAACTGAACCGCTGGACGCTGGACTTCGCCCGCGCCACGCCCGGCTGCCTGCCCTCGGCGACCTTCTTCCCCGAGCCGGAGGCCACCCGGTACGTCACCGACGCACTGGACGCCGGCGCCCGGGTGTTCAAGGTGCACGTCCAGGTCGGCGGCTTCGCCCTGACCGATCACGCGCTGGACCCGGTGTGGGGGCTGCTCACCGAGGCGGGGGTGCCGGTGGTGGTGCACGCCGGGCACGCCCCGGTCGGCACGGCGTACACCGGGCCGGAGGGGTTCGCCGCGCTGCTGGCCCGGCACCCGCGACTGGCCGCCGTGGTGGCGCACCTCGGCGCGCCCGACTATGCCGCCTTCCTCGACCTGGCCGAGCGGTACGACCGGGTGCGGCTGGACACCACCATGGCGTTCACCTCGTTCTTCGACCGGTTCATGCCCTTCCCGGCGGACGAGCTGCCCCGGCTGCGGGAGCTGGGGCTGGCCGGCAAGGTGCTGCTGGGCAGCGACTTCCCGAACATCCCCTACCCGTACGCGGAGCAGCTGGCCGGGCTGGCCCGGCTCGACCTGGGCGACGACTGGCTGCGGGCGGTGTGCTGGGAGAGCGCGGCCGCGCTGTTCGACCTGGCCTGACGGGCCGGCGCCCGCGGACCCGGCGCCTCAGACGCCTACCCGTTGCGGCGGGACGGTCAGCCCGTAGAGCAACATCAGCTCCGGCGAGTCCACCCGGCTGCCGTCGGCCACCGTGTCGCAGGAGATGTCGACGATCTGGTCCTTGTGCGCCAGCAGGTACGGGCGCGCGCCGACGTCCGCACTGGCCAGGGTGGCGATGCCGGGCCAGTGCCGGCGGCCGAAGAGCATCGGGTAGCCGCGCAGCCCGTCGTAGGTGGCGCAGACCAGCACGTCCGGGTACGGCAGCGCGGCGACCCGGCGTACCGCCGCGGCGGTCAGGCCGGGCATGTCCACCGGGACCACCACGACCGCCTCGATCCCCTCGTCGGTGAGGGCGGCCAGGCCGGCCCGGATGGAGGAACCGACTCCGGTCCCCCAGGCGCGGTTGACCACCACCGTGGCCCGGGCCAGGTCGGTGGTCTCCCGTACCTGGTCGGCGGCCGCGCCCAGGACGACCACGATCTGCTCGCAGCCCGCCTCGGTCATCGTGTCGATCATCTGGTTCACCAGGGGCTTCTCCCCCTGGTGCAGGAGCGCCTCGGGGCCGCCGATCCGACGTCCCCCGCCCGCTGCGATGATCATTCCTGCGATCCGATTCAGCGGGCCACCTCCACTGTCGACGGGAACCGCCGCAGCAGGTGGCCGCTTCCGTCCCCTCCTACGCACAACGGGTGCAACGAGCAGCACGGCGATGAGTGTCGGGGCGAAACGGATAATTGACGCACCTGAGACCGCAGTGCGGTGGACCGGCCGACGTCCGACGGGACCGCTCGGCGGCGCCGCTCTCGAATTCAACGCGCTGCGCGAGCAGCGGGCCGCACTCGGTCAGGAGAGGTTCACTAGCCATCCTGACCGACGCCTTCGGCCGACGACGGGCCACCGAGGTCCTCAACCTGATCGCGGTGCTGCCCGATGCCGGGGGCGGGCACCTGCCCGCATGATCCCGACGGCCGGAGCCCTCATGCCGCGTCGGCGTAGCAGTCGACGATGGACAGGTCCAGCGGGAAGCGGACCGGGGTGTCCCCGAAGAGCAGGGCGGACGCCCGCGCCCCGGACCTGGTCACCGCCTCGGCGACCGCCTCGGCCTGCTCCGCCGGACAGTGCACGATCACCTCGTCGTGCTGGAAGAAGACCAGCTCGGCGTTGGTGCCGGCCAGTTCGCCGCGGAGCGTGGCGAGCAGCGTGGAGGCCCACTCGGCGGCGGTGGCCTGGATGACGAAGTTGCGGGTGAACCGGCCCCGGGACCGGGCGGCCCGGGCCCGTGGGGACTGCGGGTCGGCCCCGGCGTCCGGATCGGCGCCGGCGTCGTCACCGTCGGTGAAGCCGGCCGTGCCGGGCGGGCAGGTGCGCCCGAGCCAGGAGCGGACCAAGCCGCCCGCCTCGCCCGCGCGGGCAGCCGCCTCCACGTAGCCGAAGGCGGTCGGGTAGCTGCGCTTGAGCACCGCCAGGGCGGGCACCGCCATCCCGCCGGTCTGGCCGTACATCGCGCCGAGCAGGGCCACCTTGGCCCGGGCCCGGTCACCGGCGAAGGCATCCCGGGCCAGCGCCGCGTAGAGGTCACCGGCACCGCCCGCTGCGGCGAGCCGGCCGTCGCCGGAGACCGCGGCGAGCACCCGGGGCTCCAACTGGCCGGCGTCGGCGACGACGAGGCGCCAGCCCGGGTCGGCCACCACCGCGCGCCGGATCACCTTGGGGATCTGCAACGCGCCGCCGCCCCGGGTGGCCCACCGGCCGGAGACCACCCCGCCGGGGACGTACTCCGCCTGGAACCGACCGTCACGGACCCAGGCGTCCCGCCAGGCCCAGCCGTGCGCCGTCCAGATCCGGTAGAGCTCCTTGTATTCCAGCACCAGCGGCACCGCCGGATGGTCGACGCCGCGCAGCACCCAGGCCCGGGTGTTGGGCAGCTCCACCCCGGCCCGGGCGAAAGCCCGCAGCAGCTCCGCCGGAGAGTCGGCGTGCACCTGGCGTACGCCGAAGGCGTCGGCGATCCGGGCGGCCAGCTCGGCCAGCCGGCGGGGCGGCCCGCCGACCGGGGACGCCTCGCCGAGCAGCTCGCCGAGGATCGCGTCGTGCACGTCGGCGCGCCAGGGCAGGCCGGCGGCGGCCATCTCCACCGCGATCAGCGCGCCGGCCGACTCGGCGGCGACCAGCAGCCGGAACCGGCCCGGGTGCTCCGTCGCCGCGATCCGGGCGAGCTGGTCGGCGTACACCCGGGTCAGCGCCTCGATGCCGGGACCCGGCGGGCCGGGGACGGCATCGAAGAGCGCGCCCTGGCCGTGCCCGGGCGGCGCCGGCGGCCGGGGCGGCGGATCGGGTGGCACGGCGACCCCGGTGAGCCGGGCGACGGCGGCGGCGAGCGATCGGGGCTCGCCCCAGCGGCCGGCGTGCCCGAGCAGCAGCGCCTCGGTCAGCTCGACGTCGTGACAGCGCTCCAGCCGCACCCCGGCGCGCAGCAGCGCCGGGTAGGTCGCCGCCCCGGACGCCCAGACCCAGCGCGGGTGCTCGGCGGCCTCCCGCCCGGCGACCGCCGCGGCGAGGTCGGCCACCGTCTCGGCCGGACCAGTCGGCCGGCCGTCGCCGCCAAGTGGTTGCAGGACTCCCCCGCCCCGCTCGTCCGACACCACCGCCACCAGCACGGATGCGATTCTGCCCCGCCCCTCCGACAGCGGCCGACCCGCACGCCCCGCACCCTGCCCCACTCGGTGCCGGTCGAGGGCCACCCGACCGGTAGCGAACGCTCGTCGTCCGGGCGATCCCGCCGCAGCCGGTGATCGAGCCGACAGCAAACGGGTCAGTAGATCGTCGACCCGCTCGGTAGCGTGGGCTGATGCCCCCGCAGATTCCCCATCCCGAGCCCGGGGTCCCGGACACGAGGGGGCCGCTGCGCTACATCTGGTGGCTGGTCCGCTGCCAGCCCTGGCGGGTGCTGCGCGGCAGCGCCTTCGGCACGGCGTGGATGGTCGGACTGTCGGTCCGGCCCTACCTGATCTCCCGCGCCGTCGACGACGGGCTGCGCGCGCACGACGACCGGGCCCTGCTGCTCTGGATCGCGGCGATCATCGTCGCGGGAGCGGGGCTGTCGTACCTGGGCATCATGCGGCACCGCACAATGACCTTCGTCCGGGAGGACGCGACGGCCCGCTCGGCGGCGGTCCTGCTGCGCCAGCTGTCCCGGATCGGCGCGGTGCTGCCGCGCCGGCTCGCCGCGGGCGAGGTGGCCACCGTCGGCGGCTCCGACATCGGCTACACGTCGCAGGTGCTGACGATGACCGGCCCGGGGGTGGGCGCGGTCGTCGCGTACGCGGTCATCGCCGTCATGCTCTGGTCGGTCTCCCCCTTCCTGGCGCTGTGCGTGCTGCTGGGCGTGCCGGCGATCGCGCTGGTCGTCGGGCCGCTGCTGCGCCGCCTCGAACGGGCCGAGTCGGTCTACCGGCAGCAGCAGGGCATCCTCACCACCCGGGCCGGCGACATCGTGGCGGGGCTGCGGGTGCTCGCCGGGGTCGGCGGGCGCGGCCTGTTCGCCCGCCGGTACGCCGACCGCTCCCAGCGCCTGCTGGCCGAGGGCTACCGGGTCGGCGCCGTCAACAGCTGGATCGACGCATTGACGGTCGCCATCCCGGGACTCTTCCTCGCGGCCGTGGTCTGGCTCGCGGCCCGGATGGCGGCGACCGGCGACATCACGATCGGGCAGATGGTCGCCGTCTACGGATACGTGGCCACCCTCATCGTGCCGGTCTGGTTCCTGCTGGAGGGCAGCTACCAGCTGATCCGGGGCCGGGTCGCCGCCCGCCGGATCGTCGCCCTGCTCAACCTCACCCCGAACGACGTCGGTGGTCCGCGAACCGTACCCGGTGGCCGCGGCCCGGGGACCGTGCCCGACGCCCGCCGGCCGGAGTCCGTGTCCGCGCCGGACCGCCCCGCCGACCTGCACGACCCGGCGACCGGACTGACCGTCCGCGTCGGCCGGCTGACCGGCGTCGCCGCTGACGACCCGGCCGAGGCCATCGCGTTGGCCGACCGGCTCGGACGGTACGTCGTGAGCGACGTCACCTGGGGCCACGTGCCGCTGACAGGGATCGCGCTGGACGAGGTCCGGGCCCGGATCCTGGTCGCCGACCACGACTCGTACCTCTTCGCCTCGACGCTGCGGGACATCCTGCGCCCCCGGCCGGCGAGCCGCGAGGACCGCACCCGGCAAGGGCGCGCCGACGACCGCCCGCCGGAGGGAAGCCGCGACGACCGCGACGGGTCGGGGACCGACGACGAAATCACTGCGGCCCTGCGCGCCGCGTCCGCCGAGGACGTCGCCGACGCCCTGCCGGACGGGCTCGACACCCCGATCGACGCCCGGGCCCGTACGCTCTCCGGCGGCCAGCGCCAACGGGTACGCCTGGCCCGGGCACTGCTCGCCGAACCGGAGGTGCTGATCCTCATCGACCCGACGTCGGCGGTGGACGCGCACACCGAGGCGCGGATCGCCGAGCGGCTGCGCACCGCGCGGGCCGGGCGGACCACCATCGTGCTCACCACGTCGCCCCTGCTGCTCGGCCACGCCGACACGGTCGCGCACCTGCACGCGGGCCGGATCGTCGCTACCGGCACCCACACCGAACTGCTCGCACACGACGAGGGCTACCGGCTCCTGGTCGCCCGGGACAGCGCTGATCGCGACCTCGAGGACTCCGCCGACGCCGAGGGGGCGTATCCGTGAGCCGGCTGCCGGTGGCGGACCGGACCGCCGTGCGCCGGGCGACGCTGGACCTGATCAACCGGGACCGGCGCGCGGTCCTGATCGTGCTGGCGCTGCACGGGGCCGCCGCGATCGCCGGGCTCGCCCCGCCGTGGCTGCTCGGCAGCATCATCGACCAGGTCTCCGCGGGTGCGGGCGTTGCCACCGTCGACCGGCTGGCGCTGGCGATCGGCGGGTTCGTCCTGGTGCAGGCACTGCTCTCCCGGTACGCCCAGTACGCCGGCCACCGGTTCGGGGAGCGGGCCGTCGCGCGACTGCGCGAGGACTTCGTCCGCAGGACGCTCGGCCTGCCCGTCTCCGTCGTCGAGCGGGCTGGCTCCGGGGATCTGGCCACCCGCAGCTCGGTCGACGTGTCGACCGTCGGGACCACCGTCCGGGACGTGGTGCCCACCATCGTCATCGCTTCGGTGCAGCTGACGCTGCTGTTCGGCGCGATCTTCCTGCTGCACCCTCTGCTCGGCCTGGTAGCGCTGGCCGGACTGCCGTCGATCTGGGCCGTGACCCGCTGGTACCTGCGGCGGGCCACCTCCGCGTACCTCGCCGAGGGCGCAGCCACCGCCGAACTGACCGAGACGCTCACCGCCACCGCCGAGGGTGCCCGCACCGTCGAGGCGCTCCGCCTTACCCACGACCGGATCGGGCACGGCACCGAACGCATCGCCCGGGTGTGGGCCACCCGACGGGCGACGCTCGCGCTGCGTAGCGTGTTCTTCACGGTGGTGGAGGCCAGCTATCCGCTACCGATCGCCGCGGTGCTGCTCGTCGGCGGGTACCTGCTCTCCCGGGAGATGGTCTCGCTCGGCGCAGTGGTCGCCGCCGCGCTCTACCTGCAACAGGCGATCGAACCACTGGACCGGATTCTGCAATGGACGGAGCAGGCGCAGCGCGGCTTCGCGTCGTTCGCCCGGGTGCTCGGCGTCGGCCAGGTGCCGCCGGAGCCGCCCGGCAGGGCGTCCGCGCCCCGGGGAGAGCGACTGGTCGTGCGCGGCGCGCGGTTCTCGTACGCCGGCGGCCGCGACGTCCTGCACGGCATCGACCTGGAGGTGCGGCCCGGCGAGCGGCTGGCCATCGTCGGCCCGTCGGGGGCCGGGAAGTCCACCCTGGCCCGGCTGCTCGCCGGGATCGACGCGCCACGGCACGGGGTCGTCAGCATCGGCGGCTGCCCGATCACCGATCTGGACCCGGCCGAGCGCCGCCGCCGGATCGCCCTGGTCACCCAGGAACACCACGTCTTCATCGGCTCAGTGCGCGACAACCTCGCCTTCGCCGCCCCGGACGCCTCCGACGACCAGATGCGGTCCGCGCTGACCACCGTGGGCGCCGACTGGTACGCCGACCTGCCTGACTACCTCGACACGCAGGTCGGCGACGGGGCCCGTCAGCTCGGCGCGGCCGAGGCCCAGCAGCTCGCGCTGGCGCGACTGGTGCTCGCCGACCCGCACACGCTGATCCTCGACGAGGCGACCGCCGCTCTCGATCCCACCACCGCCCGGCGTACCGAGCGGACGCTGGCCGCCGTTCTCACCGGGCGTACCGTCATCGCGATCGCGCACCGGCTCAACACCGCGCACGACGCCGACCGGGTGGCCGTCCTGGAGGACGGCCGGATCACCGAACTCGGCAGCCACGACGAACTCGTCCGCGCGGGCGGGGCGTACGCCGCCCTCTGGCGGTCCTGGCACCACTGATCCGGAGACCGCGGCGGGCACCCGGGGCTCCAGCTGGCTCCCCCGCCCCGATCGTCCGCCACCACCACCGCCACCAGCACGGACGCGTTTCTGCCTCGTCCCTGCGACACTCCCTCGCCCGCGCCCCGCGCCGGGCCGGCGCGGGACGACCGCCTACTTGCCGACGCCGGCGGTCAGGCCGGACTGCACCTGCCGCTGGAAGACGACGTAGACGATGAGCACCGGCAGCATCGCCATGGTCACTCCGGCGAAGAGCCCGGACCAGTCGGACTTGTAGCCCTGGTTGACCGAGAGCTCGATCAGCCCCTGGGAGATGACCTGGTTCTTCGGCTCGCCCGCGACGGACTGCATGAGCAGGGTCGGCAGGTACCACTGGTTCCACTGGCCGAGCACGTTGAAGATCCCGATGCTGATCAGACCCGGCTTGGACATCGGCAGCATCACGCTGAAGAACAACCGGGTGTGCGACGCCCCGTCGACCATCGCCGCCTCGGCGATCGAGTTCGGCAGCGTCTTGAAGAACGAGTGCATGAAGAAGATCGTGAACGACAGCGACCACGCGACGTAGACGACGATCAGCATGAGGTGCTTGTTCGGGCCCAGCAGCGGGAAGACGACGCCCATGTTGTAGACGCCCTTGAACAGCGGCACGGCGGCGAGGTAGATGGGCAGCGTCAGCCCGGACAGGAACATGTAGTAGATCAGCCGGTTGCCCCGGAACTCGTAGCGGGCCAGCACGTAGGCGGCCATCGAGCCGAGCAGCATGGTCAGGAAGACGCTGCCGACCAGCACCAGGACGGTGTTCAGGAAGAACGCGCCGAGGTGCCCCTCCCCCCAGGCCCGGGCGAAGTTGTCCCAGTGCAGGCGGTCCGGGATGAGTGACAGCGGCTCGCGGATCACCTCCGAGTCGTCCTTGAGCGCCGACATCACCACCCACACCAGCGGGTAGATCACCATCACGGCCCAGACCACCAGGAACACGTGGGAGAAGCCATTGAACATCCGCGCGCCGATCGCGCCGGCACGGGACTCCGATCGTCGTACGTCGGCCGGTCGGTTGGGCGGGGTCCCGTCTGGCCGGGTCAGACCACCGTGTGTCGCCGTGCTCATCGTCCAGCCTCCTCAGTACTCGATACGCTCACGACGGGTGACCCTCAGCTGCGCCGCGGCCAGCAGGATCGTGAAGATCGCCAGCGCCACGCCCATCGCGCAGGCGTAGCCGAACTGGCCCTTCTGGAACGCGGTGAAGTTGAGCACCGACGCGAAGATCTCGCTGGCGTGGTTCGGCCCGCCCTGGCTGGGCGTCATCACGAAGACCAGGGCGTACATGTCCAGCGCGATGAAGCCCAGGTAGACCCAGGCCACGGAGATGGTGTCCCGCAGCAGCGGCAGCGTGATCCGGAAGAAGGTGTGGAACCGCCCCGCGCCGTCGAGGATGGCGGCCTCGTAGATGTCCTTCGGGATCGACTGCATCGCCGCCGAGAAGAGCACCATGTAGAAGCCGGCGCCGCTCCACACCGCGATGAGCAGCAGCCACCAGAGCACCGCCGGTACGCCGAGGAACGGCTCCGGGTCGGCGGTGAAGGCGATCGGGTTGTCCGCATCGACCAGCCCGATCTTGATGAGCAGGCTGTTGATCAGCCCCTGGCCGTCCGTGCGGTAGATCTGCTGCCACATCACGGCGATGACCACCAGCGACAGCACCTGCGGGAAGAAGAAGATGATTTTGTAGAGGCCGGAGCCGAGGACTCCCCGGATGCCGGCCCTGTCCTCGCGTCCGCCCACGTTGAGCAGGAACGCGAGGAACAGGGCCAGTGCGATGGTGAACAGCGGCACGGTGATCAGGAAGAAGACGTTGTGCCAGAACGCCTTCCTGATCAGCTCGTCGGAGAGCAGCCGGACGTAGTTGTCCAGCCCGACGAACTCCTGCTTGTCGGAGTACCCTCCCCAGTTGGTCAGCGAGTACCCGGCCGCCTGGGCGAAGGGCCACACCACGTAGAGGAGGTAGAGCCCGACCGGCAGGGCCAGGAAGCCCGTGACGAAGCGCGCAACACCGTGCCGCATTCCACTCACTCTCTCGTTCGGCTCAGCTGGTCCGACTCCACCGTCAGGCGGTACGGGTCTGCTTCTTGATCGACGAGTCCTTGGCGACCTTGTCGGCGGCCGCCTGCATCTTGTCGACGAACTGCTGCGCGGTGAGCCGGCCGGCCATCAGCTCCTCGGACAGGTTCTGGCTCTCCTTGTCCAGGTCGGCGTAGAAGTCCCAGAACTTGGTCTTGATCAGGTCCTTCGGCGCGTTCTTCATCAGTTCGTTGGCGGTGACCAGCGAGGAGTCCTGGACGTTGTCGCCGGAACCCTTGGTCGAGGCGAGTGACTTGGTCAGCTCGGCGAACTTGGCGGAGCCGGACTTGGAGAGCACGGCCCGCAGGAACTCCTTCGCCGCCGCCTTGTTCGGGGCCTTGCTCGGCACCACGAGGCCCTCGCCGGCGCCGGCGAAGACGTCCTTCGCCGCCTTGTCGCTGGCGCCGAGACCCCAGTAGTCCGACAGCTTCATCTCGAAGCCCGGCGGGATGGTCGCGGCCATCTCGTTCTTCAGCCAGGTGCCGACCTGGATGAACGCCGCCTTGCCGTCGAGCCAGGCCTGCTGCGACTGGGTGTGGTCGAGCTTGCCCGGCAGCAGCAGCTTGTCCTTGACCATCCTCTCCCACACCTGCAGGGCGGGCAGGATGCCGTCCGCCTTCCAGGCGTTCTCCTTGAGGTTGTCGATGTCGATCACGACCTGCTTGCCGGCGGACTTCCAGATGGTCGCCATCAGCGCCCAGCGGGGGTAGTAGCCGTGCACCGCGTCGTGCACGTACGGAGCGATGCCCTTGGCCTTGATCTTCGGCGCGAGGGCGAAGAAGTCGTCGAACGTCTTCGGCGGCTCCCAGCCCTCCTTGCTAAACAGCGCGCCGTTGTACCAGTTGCCCCAGACCGTGTAGGCCACGTTGACCACGTAGAACTTGCCCTGGAAGGTGCCGTCGGAGACGGTGCCCGGCAGCAGCGAATCCGCCACCGTGCCCTCGCCGTCCCAGGTGGGGGCGGTGAGCAGGTCGTCCAGCGGCTCGATCGCGCCCTCGTTGACCAGGGTGCTGATGTCCATCATGTCGGCGCCGGAGTTCATCACCACGTCGCTCGGCTGGGTGGCCATCTTGGGCTGCTCTTCGGTCTTGATCTTCTGGGTGGAGCTCATGTTGACCGTGACGTTGGCGTGCTTGGCGTTGAAGAGGACCTTGTCTTCCTTGGCCCACTGGTCGCCGAGGCCACCGTTGAAGATGACCACCTTGACGGCGCTGCCGTCCTTGACGCCGAACGGGTTGTCCTTGCTCTTGCCGGCGCCGCTGTCGTCGGACTTGCTCGGCTCGCTGCCGGCGCAGGCGCTGAGCAGGCCGGCCGCCGGGGTGACGAGGAGACCCGCGGCGGCGGCCCGCCGCAGCAGGGTCCGGCGGCTCACGTCGCCAAGGTTCTCGGGGATAACGGACATCGTCGTCTCTCCTTGAGGTGTTCGGGTCAGGCGGTGCGCCGGAGACGCCCGGCGTACCGCGACTCGAGGGCGAGGTTGTGCTCGTCCCCACCGGGGACGTTGGCGGAGAGGTAGATAGGGGGTACCTCTCCGGCCTGGTGGAACCGTCGTACGACCTCCGCGGTCAGCAGCTGCGCCAACAGCGCGGCGGTGACCGAGGAGACCGCACAGACCGCGCCGCCGCCCTCGAGCGGCAGCAGTGCGTCGCCGTACGGCGCGCCGTTGTCCAGCACGACGTCGGCGAGATCGGCGAGCCGGCGTCCGGACGGGTGCCGCGGGGCGACCCGTGCGGTGTGCGCGACCGAGGTGACCGCGATCAGCGGGTGACCGCGCTCCTTGACCAGCAGCGCCAGCTCGACCACCGAGCCGTTGATGCCGGACTGGGAGGCGACCAGGAAGGCGTCCCGCGGCTGCGGCCCGGCGAGGGCGTAGAGCTGGTGGGCCACGGCCGGATCACGTTCCAGCTTGGGGTCGGCGAGCACGTCGCGGGGCGCGTCGCCGTGCAGCACGAGGTCGTGCAGGGAGATCCGGTTGGCCGGGACCAGCCCGCCGGCCCGGGCCACCAGCTCGGCGGCGAACGCCTCGGAGTGGCCGGCGCCGAAGGCCTGGAGCACCCCGCCGGCGCGCAGGCTGGCCACGATCGCATCGGCGGCGTGGGCGATGGCGTCGGATTGGGTGTCGACCAGCCGGTCGAGGACCGGCCGAACCGCGTCCGCGTACCCCCGGGCACTGATCATCAGCTGGTCCCCTTCGCGGCCTTGTGCCCGTCGACGGCCTGGGCGGTACGCCGGAAGGCCGCGTGGGCGCGGTCGTGGGTGCGCTGCGCGACCGCGATGTAGAGCAGGTCGAGCACGACGAGCTGCGGGTGCCGGGCGGAGAGCGCGTCCGGCCGGAAGGTGGTGGCCTGGCTGGCGGTGAGCAGCACGATGTCGGCCAGCTCGGCCAGCGGCGAGCGGGGGAAGCCGGTCAGCGCCACGGTGGTGGCGCCGCGGCTGCCCGCCTCGGCGAGCATCTCGATGGTCTCCCGGGTCTGCCCGGTGTGCGAGATGCCGAGCGCGACGTCCCCGGCGCCGAGCAGGGCGGCGCTGGCCAGCCCCTCGTGCACGTCGCTCCAGGCCCAGGCGGCCACCCCGATGCGGTGCAGGCTGAACTGCATCTCCGCGCCGACCAGCGCGCTGCCGCTGGCGCCGAAGATGTTCACCCGGCTGGCGCCGGCGATGGCGGCCGCCGCCCGTGCCACCTCGGCGAGGTCGAGCAGGGCCGCGGTGTCGTGCATGGCCCGGGTGTCGGCGGCCATGATCTGGTCGAGCACCCGTTCCAGGGGGTCGCCGGGCTGGATCTCCCGTCCGATGTCGACGGTCCAGCCGGCCGAGCGGGCCCGGCCGGTCTCCGACGCGATGCCCAGCCGCAGGTCGGCGTAGCCGTCGAAGCCCATCGCCCGGCAGAACCGGGTGATGGTGGCGGGCGAGGTGCCGCTGCGCTCGGCGAGCTCCACGATGGTCGCCCGGGCCGCCGCCTCCGGGTCGCTGAGCACGTGCTCGGCGACCCGGCGCAACGCCCCCGTCAGCTCCCCCGCCCCGGCCCGGACCCTGGCCAGCACCCCGTCGGCGCCCCGCCGGTCGACCATGTCGGCGTCGACCACCGCGGTCCCCGCGGGGGTGTCCACCTCGTGATCAACCATGGGGAACGCCTTTCCGCAAAGAGTGTTAACTGTTAGTGGTAAAATTTCTTACTGAAGGGCCCCTCCTGTCAAGGGCGTGGGCGAAGTTTTCAAACTGTTATCTGGCGCACACCGCCGCACCGGCCGCCGATCTTGCCCGGCGGCACGCGGCCGACCAGCATGAACACCGCCCACAGCGCCGCACCCGGGAGGTCTGGTGAGGATGTCCGACACCGTCGTGGTCGGTCTCGACGTCGGGGGTACGTCCACCCGGGCGGTCGCGGTCACCCTGGCCGGCGAGCGCCTCGGCACCGGCCGGGGCGGCGGCGGCAACCCGACCAGCCACGGCGCCGAGCGGGCGGCCGCCGAACTACTGACCGCCCTGCGCGGCGCGCTGCACGGGGTGGACCCGACGAGGGTCCGCGCCGGCATCATCGGCCTGGCCGGGGCGGGCCGGCTGCTGGCCGATCCGCACGGCCGGGCCGCCTTCGACCGGGCCTGGTCGCAGGCCGGGCTGCGCTGCCCGTACGCGGTGCACGGCGACGCCCTCGTCGGGTACGCCTCGGGCACCGCCGCCCCGGACGGCACCGTGCTGATCGCCGGCACCGGCGCGATCGCGGCCCAGGTACGCGACCTGCGGCTGGACCGGACCGCCGACGGTCACGGCTGGCTGCTGGGCGACACCGGCTCCGGATTCTGGCTGGGCCGCGAGGCGGTCCGCCGGCTGCTGGCCGCCCTGGACGCGGGCGCCGACCCCGGCCCGCTGGGGCGGCGGGTACTCACCGAACTGCTCGGCTCGGCCGAGGTGGCGGCCCGCCCCCGGGACACCGCGGACGCGCTGGTCCAGGCGGTGACCCGGCGCCCCCCGGTGGAGCTGGCCCGGCTGGCGCCGCTGGTGGTGGCCGGCGCGGTCGACGGCGAGCCGGTGGCGACCGGCCTGATCGGCGAGGCCGCCGCGAGCCTGGTGGAGAGCGCCGCCCGGATCCGGCCGGCCGGGGCGACCTCGCCGGTCGTGCTCGGCGGCGGCCTGCTCACCGGGGACACCCCGCTCGCGGCCGCCGTCCGGGCGGAGACGGCCCGCCGGTGGCCCGACGCGGCGGTGCGTTCGGCCGGGGACGGCGCGGCGGGTGCCGCCTGGCTCGCGGCGCGGGACCTGCCCGAGGTGACCGACCCGGTGGCGCTGCACGCCCTGCTGGTCCCGGAGGCGGCCTGAGCCCGCACGATCGCGCTCGATCCTGACGGCCGCCTTTCGACCCGGCCCGGAGTCAGGGGTCGGCGAGCTCCCGCTCCAGCCGGCGCCACACGTGCGAGCGCCAGCCGCCGTCCAGGATCGTGAAGGTCCGCCGCTGCACCGGATCGTCCGGGTCGAAGCCGTCGTGTTCCAGGAAGAGCCGGGTGCCGCGCCCCTCCGGGACGAGCGTCCAGGTCACCATGGTGTCCAGCCCGCCGCCGCGCCAGCTCCACCGCAGCAGCCGGAGCGGCTCGACCGCCAGCACCTCACCGTGCACGACACCGTCGAAGTCCTGCCCGCGGGGCGTGGTCCGGAGGGTGAACCGGCGACCGACCAGCGGGACGAGGTCGTTCGGCATGAGCCAACGGGCGAGCAGATCAGAATCGGTCAACGCCCGCCACACCTTCGCCGGAGAGTGGGCCAGGTACTGGTCGACGGCGATGATGGTGTGATCAGTCATCGGGCATCTCGTCCAGGACGTCCCGCAGGTCGGCCAGGCGGCCACGCCAGAACCGTTCGTACGGGGTGAGCCAGTCGGCCACCTCGCGCAGCGGCTCCGGCCGCAACGAGTACAGCCGTTGCCGGCCGACCGGCTGCTCCACCACCAGGCCGGCGTCCTTGAGCACCTTGAGGTGCTCCGACAGGCGGGGACGGCGCATGTCGAAGTGGTCGGCCAGCCGCTGCACCGGCTGCTCCCCGCGCTCCCGCAGCAGCCGCAGCAACTCCCGCCGGCTCGGGTTGGCGAGCGCCGCGAAGACGTCAGACACGGGTCGACTGCAGCACGATGCCGTTGCCGTCCGGGTCGTCGAAGGTGGCTTGACATCCTCCACCGCCATGAATGGCGGGGATTCCCTCCGCGCTGCGCCGGAACGCGCAACGCCCGGGTGGGTTCCTGCTTCACCGCACGGTGCCGGAATCGCTTCCGGTCTTACCCACACTCCACAGGCGTTTTACGTCTCCGCAAGCCCTGCGGCGACAGTCACGCTGTGTCCGTCGTGACGCTTCGAGGCTTCCGGCATGACCCTTCGCCTCGCACGAACGCGACGTTACCACGGTCGATGGGGCGTCAGGTCAACGGCACGCTCGGGCCTGGCGGCCCTCCCGCGCGGGCCTTCACCCCCGCCCTGAAGGGCGGCGCACTGGCCCGCATCCCGGGAGCGCCCCCAGGGCGCGACCTGGATGCCGCCGTCGGCGAAGACGACACCCCGGACCCGCAGGGCGGCGACGTCGCCGTCGAGGTCGTCGGTCTCCAGCACCAGGCCCTTGAGCGAGCCGGGCGGCATGGTGGGGAACCAGGTGACCAGCGTGAGCCCGGTCGCCGCGCCCTTCGGCGCCACCTGGACCCAGCGCCCGCCCGGGCCCATCGGGTTGTCCCGGACCAGGTCGAAGCCGAGGACGTCGACGTAGAAGTCGCGGGCCCGGTCCTGGTCACTGACGGGCACGGAGAGGAGCTGCACATGGGTGACGGTCATGCCGACCACAACAGGTAGGAGATTACCTACCGGTCAAGTGCCGCGGACGGCCCCGTGCGTTCGTCGCAGCATCCCGTCGGGGAGATCGGCGACCGGTGGGCGCGGCGCGGAGCCGCTCCCCCAGCCGCGCAGGGCGTCGACCTGAGCCGAAACCGCCCGGCCCGTGCCACCCGACACGGAGGTCGCCCTGTCGGGGCCGAAAAGGCGGTGGCTGGCGCCCCTGCGGGACGTCCGGCCACCGCCGTCGCGCGTGCCGTCAGGAGGCCGGGTAGCCCTGCCCGCCGTGCGGCGGCGCCGGGTGACCCGGCTGCCCCTGCGGCGCGGGGTAGCCCTGCCCCTGGTGCGGCGAGGCCGGGTAACCCTGCCCGTGCTGCGGCGGCGCGGGGTACCCAGGCTGCGCGTGCGGCGCCGGGTAGCCCGGCTGCCCCTGCGGGGCGTGGTGGCCGTACGGCCCCTGCGGGTGGGCGGGATGCGCCTGCGAGGCGTGGCCCGGGTGGCCGTACTGACCCTGCGGCGCCGGGTGGCCCTGCGGGGCGGGGTGGCCGTACTGACCGGACTGCGTGGGAGCGCCGTTACCCGCCGGGGCGCCGTAGCCCGCCGGGGCACCGTAGCCCCCCGGAGCGGCGCCCTGCGGGCCGCCGGCGGACAGGTGCTGCTCGGCCCGCTCCCTGGCCTCCTTGCGGGCCTTCACCGCACGGACGATCAGCAGGATCGGCACCACGAACGCGTAGAAGAAGCGCTGGTACGTGCCACCGGGGAAGAGGAACAGCAGGTAGAAGCCGTAGGCGAAGAAGGCGACGCCGATCACGACGCTGAGGATCCGGGAGCCGGTGCCCTGGTCGCGGAACGCGGCGCCAAGCACCACGAGCGCGATTCCGCTGAGCATCAGCAGGACGCTGTAGAGAACGAACATGAGGTCCCCGTCGTTTCGGTGAATGGGCCGGACAACCATAGAGGAGCGTCAGCGGCGTCGCTGCCCCGCCCGCCAGGGCCGGCCGCGGGTCATTTGAGCTGGCCGGCGGTGAGGCCGGACTGCACCTGACGCTGGAAGGCCACGTAGACCGCGAGCACCGGGAGCACCGCGATGCTCAGTCCGGCGAAGAGCCGGGCGTAGTCCCCGGCGTAGCCCTGGCTGACCGAGAGGGCGAAGAGGCCCTGGGCGAGCACCCACTTCGACTCGTCACCCTGCATCAGCACCTGTGGCAGCAGGAACTGGTTCCAGTGGCTGAGGAAGTTGAAGATGGCGACGCTGATCAGCCCCGGACGCGCCATCGGCAGCATCACCCGGAAGAAGAGCCGGAAATGGCCGCAGCCGTCGACCAGCGCCGCCTCCGCAATCGAGGTGGGCAGGGTGCGGAAGAACGCGGTCAGGAAGAAGACCGTGAACGGCAGCGAGTAGGCCGCGTAGACCAGGATCAGCCCGGTCCAGGTGTTCAGAACGCCGGCGTTGCGGACCACGAAGAAGAGCGGCACCAGGGCGAGGAAGACCGGGAACATCAGCCCACCCACGAACAGGTAGTAGACGACCTGCTTGCCGCGGAACTCGTACCGGGCGAAGACGTACGCGGCGGTGGCGCCCATCAGCATGGTCAGGCTGACCGACCCGGCCACCACCACCAGGCTGTTGACGAAGTACCGTCCGATGTGCGCGTCCGTCCAGGCGCGGACCCAGTTGTCGAAGCGCAGCTCGCCGGGGAGCCCCCACGGGTCAGCCAGGATCTCCCCGTTGCTTTTGAACGAGCTGAGGAACATCCAGACCAGCGGCAGCACGGTCAGCGCGCCCCACAGCAGCAGGAATCCGTGCGAGAAGACGTTGGCGACGCCGAGCTCGCGGCGTACCGAGCGGTCGGCGGGGGTGGCGGCCGGGGCGGTCCGCGCAGTCGGGGGGGTGGACTTGTCCAGAGTCGTCACGACAGCTCGATCCGTTCACGGCGGCTGGTCCGCAGTGCCAGCACCGCCACCGAGAGGGTCAGGAAGAACATGACCACACCCATCGCCGAGGCGTACCCGAACTTGGTCTCACTGCCGAACGCGGTGTCGTACATCCGCACGCCAATCACGTCGGTCGAGAAGTTCGGTCCGCCGTTGGTCATCAGCTGTACGAGGATGAAGCCGTCCAGCGCGAAGATCGCCAGGTAGATCCAGGCTACCTGGACGGTGTCCCACAACAGCGGGATGGTCACCTTCCGCAGCGTGGTCAGCCGCGACGCCCCGTCGAGCATGACCGCCTCGTAGATCTCCTTCGGGATGGCCGACATCGCCGCGCCGAAGAGCACCACGTAGAAGCCGACGTTGCTCCAGATCATGACCGTCAGCACGCACCAGAAGGCGGTCTTCGGGTCACCGAGCCAGGTGGGCGACGACAGGCCGACGCCGTGCAGCGCGCTGGTCAGCAGTCCCTTGTTCGGGTGGTAGACCTCCTTCCAGAGCAGCGCGATGACCACGACCGAGAGCACCTGCGGGAAGAAGTAGACCGGACGGTAGAACGCGCTCCCCCGTACGCCGCTGATCCCGGCTCGGCCCTTGCGGCCGCCCATGGCGAGCATGCTGGCGAAGAAGAGGCCGAGCACGATGGTCACCACCGGGACCAGCACGAGCATGACCGCGTTGTTCTGCAACGCGTTCCAGACGTATTCGTCGTTCCACAGCGCGCGGAAGTTCTCCAGCCCGACGAAGTTGGCGTCCGGCGAGTAGCCCAGCCAGTCGGTGCTGGAGATCTGGAACGCCTGCAGGTACGGCGACACGACGAAGACGACGTAGAGCAGCACCGGCGGCGCCAGGAAGGTGACGATCAGCGGGTACTTGCCATGTCTCACGATGAGGACCTATCTCCCGGCGGCGGCCGGTGGGGACGGGTCGACCCGCCCCCACCGGCCGGGTGTCACGCGGCCCGCTTGTATTTCTTGACCGAGCTGTCCTGGGCGATCGAGTCGGCGCCCTTCTGGCACTGGTCGAGGAACTCCGCCGGGGTGCTCCGGCCGCTGAAGAACTCGCCGCACGCGGCGTCGACGAGGTTGCGCTCCAGCTTGCGGTAGTAGTTGTTGTAGACCCAGTTGAAACCGTTGTCGCCCGAGGCCTCCAGCGCCTTGACCACGGTGTTCAGCCCGTGCGGCAGCTCCACGCCCTCGGTGGCGCCGGCGATCACGGTCAGGCTGGCGACCTTTTTCGTGAAGTCCTGGGCGCCCTTCTTCGACAGCATGGTCCGGAAGAACTCCAGACCGCCGGCCACGTTCTTCGCCTTGGCCGGCACCATGAACGGCTCGCCGGCGGTGCCGCGGACCGCCTCGAACGGCAGCTTGTCGCCGCTGCCCAGGCTCGGCGTCGGCGCGAGGGTCATGTTGAACCCGGCCGGGGTGACGTCCTTCTGCTCGCTCTCCAGCCAGGAGCCGCAGGAGACGAAGGCGGCCTTGCCCTGGCACCAGGCGGTCTGCGACTGCTTGTGGTCGAGCCCGGGCGAGCCGTCGAGGATGTACTTGTCCTTGACGATCTGGTGCCACGCGTCGGCGGCGGCCTTCATCGCGTCGGACTTCCAGGCGTTCGGCTCCAGGTTGTCGATCGCGGTGGCCACCGACGGCCCCCCGAATTTGATCGCGGTGGCGATCAGCGGCCAGCTCATGTAGCGGGGGTGCGCGCCGGCGTACGTCCAGGGGGCGATGCCGGCGGCCTTGATCTGCTTGCAGAGCGCGATGTGCTCGTCCCAGGTCTTGGCGTACGCCCAGTTGCGCTCGGTGAAGAGCTTGCTGGAGTGCCAGATGCCGTAGACGGTGTAGGTGTAGTTCATCACCAGGAACTTGCCGTCGTACGAGCCGACCTCGACCGCGCCGGGGAGCAGGGTGTCCTTGACGGTCTTGCCGGGGATGTCGAGGCTCGGCGCGGCGAGCAGCTCGCCGAGGTCGGCGACGGCGTTCTGGGACACCAGTCCGTTGAAGTCGATCTGACCGGCGCCGGAGTTGTTGACCACGTCGGGCGGGGTGCCGTCGACGAAGCGCGGCTGGAGGGTCTTGCTGATCTCCTGGGTGGCGGAGTGCTTGATCTCTGCCTTGGGGTACTTCTCCTTGTACATCGCCTCGTGGGACTTGGCGTACTCCTCGCCGAAGCCGCCGCTGAAGATCACCACCTCGAGCGGCGCGTCCTCCTTGACGCCCAGCGGGTTCTGCGCGCTCTTGGTGCCCTGGTAGGTGCCGCCCTCGGTCTTGTCGTCGCCACCGCCGGTGGCGCAGCCGCCGAGCAGCGCGGCGGCGGGGGTGGCCAGCAGGCCGGCGGCGGCAGAACGCCGCAGGATGTCACGCCTGTTCATCAGCTCTCCTCGGATCGGGTCGGGCGGACCGCCGATGATGGGGGAAGGCGTCCGCCGCTTCGAGGCACGGGGGTGCGTTGATTCTCTTCAGTTCACACAATGTTGCTGAAGAATTTCTACGGCAGGACGGCGTGGACTTCAAGACCCGACGGCCGAACCGTTATCACCACCAGCCACGCCCGGCTGACATAGCCTGACTCCATGCGCCGCCTGCGCCAGCTCGCCGAGCGCACCCCGGCTGGGCGGGAACGGTACGTCGATCTGCTCCGCGCGCTCGCCATCGTCATGGTCGTTCTCGGTCACTGGGGTATCACCGTCATCGGGTACGACCGGGCCGGCCGGCCGACCGGGCACTCCGCCCTGGGCGACCTGCCGTGGGCCTGGCCGCTGACCTGGGTGGCCCAGGTGATGCCGGTCTTCTTCCTGGTCGGCGGGTACGCCAACGCCGCCTCGCTGACCGCCCGCCGGTCCCGGGGCGGCGACGCCACCGGCTGGCTGATCGACCGCAGCGCCCGGCTGGTCCGGCCCACCACCGCACTGCTGGTGGTGCTGGTCGTCGGCGCGGCGGTCGCCCACCTGCGCGGCGCCGACCCGACCGAGATCCGCACGGTGGTCTGGTTCGCCACCATCCCACTCTGGTTCCTCGTCGCCTACCTGGTCGTGGTCCCGCTGACCCCGCCGATGTACGCGCTGCACCGCCGCTTCGGGCTGGTGGTGCCGCTGGTGCTGGTCGGGCTGGTCGCGCTCGGCGACCTGGGGCGGATCCTCGGGCCGGCCGGCCTGGCGACCGGGAACTACCTGTTCGGCTGGCTGGCCGTGCACCAGCTCGGCTTCGCCTGGTACGACGCCCGCTCCCCCACGAACCCGCCGCGTCGCCGGCTGCCGACCTCCCGGCGTACCGGGGCGGTGCTGCTGGCTGTCGGGCTGGTCGTGCTGGTGCTGCTGACCGTGGTCGGGCCGTACCCGGTGGCGATGCTCAACGTGCCCGGCGCGCGGCTGGACAACGCCGCCCCGCCGAGCCTGGCGCTGCTCGCCGTCGCCACCGCGCAGCTCGGGCTGATCCTGCTGCTGCAGGCCCCGGCGCGGCGCTGGCTGCGCCGGTCCGGCCCGTGGCAGGCGGTGATCGCGGTGAACTCCGTGGTGCTGACCGTCTTCCTCTGGCATCTCACCGCCGCCGTGCTGCTGATCGGCCTGCTGGACGCCCTCGGCGTGCTGCCCACCCCGCGGGTCGGCTCGGCGGCCTGGTGGGCCTGGCGGGTGCCCTGGCTGCTCGCCCTGGCCGTGGTGCTGGCCGCCCTGGTCGCCGTCTTCGGCCCGATCGAGGCCCGCACCCGTCGCCACGGCGACACCACCGCCCGCGGCCGGCGGCGCACCGCGCTCGCGGTGGCCGGGTACGCCGGCGTGGTGGCCGGGCTGCTGCTGAACAGCCTGACCCGCAAGGCCGCCCCGGAACCGCTGGGGCTGCCCACCCCGGCGCTGCTGGCGTACCTGGCCGGGGCGGGCGTGCTGCGGCTGCTCAGGTCTGGGTGGGGAAGCCGAGGTTGACCCCGCCGTGGCGCGGGTCGAGCCAGCGGCTGGTGACCACCTTGCCCCGGGTGAAGAAGCGCACCCCGTCCTCGCCGTGCGCGTGCAGGTCGCCGAAGAGGGACGCCTTCCAGCCGCCGAACGAGTAGTACGCCATCGGCACCGGGATCGGCACGTTGATCCCGACCATGCCGACCTCCACCTCGTGCTGGTAGCGCCGGGCGGCGCCGCCGTCGTTGGTGAAGATCGCCGTGCCGTTGCCGTACGGGTTGGCGTTGACCAGCTCCACCGCCTCGTCGTACGAGCCGACCCGGACCACGCTCAGCACCGGGCCGAAGATCTCGTCGGTGTAGATCGACATGTTCGGGGTGACCTGGTCGAAGAGGGTCGGGCCGAGCCAGAAGCCGCCCGCCTCCCCGTCCGGCGTGACGTCCCGCCCGTCGACCACCGGCACCGCGCCGGCCGCGACGCCCGACTCCACGTACGAGCGGACCCGCTCGGCGTGGGCGGCGGTGACCAACGGACCCATGTCGCAGCCGCGCCGGCCGTCGCCGGTGCGCAGCCCGGCCATCCGCTGCGCGATCTTCGCGACCAGGACGTCGGCGACCGGTTCCACGGCGACCAGCGCGGAGATCGCCATGCACCGCTCCCCCGCCGAGCCGAACCCGGCGTTGACCGCGGCGTCGGCGGCCAGGTCCAGGTCGGCGTCCGGGAGCACCACCATGTGGTTCTTCGCCCCGCCGAGCGCCTGCACCCGCTTGCCGGCCATCGCCCCGCGCTGGTGCACGTACCGGGCGACCGGGGTGGAGCCGACGAACGAAACCGCCTTCACCGACGGGTGCTCGAGCAGCGCGTCGACCGCCTCCTTGTCGCCGTTGACCACGTTCAGCACCCCGCCGGGCAGGCCGGCCTCGGCGAACCACTCGGCCAGCAGCAGCGCCGCGCTCGGGTCCTTCTCACTCGGCTTGAGCACCACCGCGTTGCCGCAGGCGACCGCCACCGGCACGAACCAGAGCGGCACCATCACCGGGAAGTTGAACGGGGAGATCACCGCGACCACGCCGAGCGGCTGGCGGAGGCTGTACGAGTCGACCTCGGTGGAGACGTTCTCGCTGAACCCGCCGCGCAGCGCCGAGGGGATGCCGCAGGCGTACTCGATCACCTCCAGGCCACGCTGCACCTCGCCGGCGGCGTCGGCGAGCACCTTGCCGTGCTCGGCGGTGATCACCTCGGCGAGCCGCTCCCGGCGGGCGTGGACCAGCTCGCGGAAGGCGAAGAGCACCGCCGTCCGCTTGGCCAGAGAGGCGTCCCGCCAGGCCCGCGCCGCCCGCTCGGCGGCCTCGACCGCGCCCGCGACGTCCGCGGCGGAGGCCAGCTCCACGCTTCCGGTACGCCGGCCGGTGGCCGGGTCGAAGACGTCCCCGCGCCGCTCGGAAGCGCCGGAGATCCGCTTGCCGTCGACGAAGTGCCCGATGGTGCTCACGCGGCCACCTCCGCCGACGAGCGGATCGCGTCGACCAGGATGGCCAGGCCCTCGCGGGCCTCGTCCTCGGTCAGCGTGAGCGGCGGGCCCATCCGCAGCACGTTGCCGTGCAGGCCGCCCTTGCCGGCGAGCAGGCCGCCGGCCCGGCACGCATCGAAGACCCGGGTGGTCAGCGCCGGGTCGGGTTCCATGCTGCCCGGGCGGACGAACTCGACGCCGAGCATCAGCCCCTTGCCGCGTACCTCGGCGACGCAGTCGAGCCCGGCCACCGCGGCGCGCAGGCCGTCGGCGAGGATCGCGCCGGTCCGGGCCGCGTTGGCCTGCAGGTCGTGGTCGCGCAGGTAGTCGAGGACCGCGTTGCCGGCGGCGGTGGAGACCGGGTTGCCGCCGAAGGTGGAGAAGCTGATCGCCGGCACCGACTCCAGCACGTCGGCCCGGCCGACGACACCGGCTAGGGCGAAGCCGTTGCCGATGCCCTTGGCGAAGGTGAGCAGGTCCGGGGTGACGCCGTGCGCCTGGTAGCCCCAGAAGTGCTCGCCGGTGCGCCCCCAACCGGTCTGCACCTCGTCGGAGACGAGCAGGATGCCGTGCTCGTCGAGGACCTTCTTCCAGGCGGCGAAGAGGCCGTCCGGCGGGGCCACGAAGCCGCCGACGCCCTGGATCGGCTCGGCGATCAGGCAGGCCACGTCGCCGGCGGTCTGGGTGGCGAGCACCTCGCGCAGGTCCTCCACCGCCGCGTCGATCCGGTCGGCCTCGTCGAGGCGGGCCAGCAGGCCGCGAAGCCGCTCACCGGAGTGCAGCCAGGCCACCTGGAGCGGGTTGAGCCCGCTCGCCGACCAGCTCCGGTTGCCGGTGATGCCCATCGCCGCGTACGACCGGCCGTGGTAGCTGTTGCGCACCGCGAGGATCTGGTGCGAGCGGCGGTAGTTGGTGGCGACCAGCAGCGCGGCCTCGTTCGCCTCGGTGCCGGAGTTGGTGAAGAAGACCCGGGCGTCCGGGATGCCGGAGAGTCGGGTGATCTTCTCGGCCAGCTCGACCTGCTGACGGATCAGGTAGAGCGTCGAGCTGTGCACGATCCCGGTAGCCAACTGGCGCTGCACCGCCTCCCGGATCTCCGGGATGTCGTAGCCGATCATGTTGGTCAGCACGCCACCGAAGAAGTCCAGGTAGCTGCGGCCCTGCGCGTCGGTCACCCGGCGACCCGAACCGGAGACCAGCTCGATCGGCTCGGCGTAGTAGAGCGGCATCCAGGAGGGGAGCACGGCCCGGTGTCGGGCCAGCAGGTCGTCGGAGGTCATCGTCGCACCCTCTCAGCGGCATTCGCGGTTACCGCACGCTCTCACCACCCGGCCACAGGGACAACTGTCACCGTGTAGCGCAGCGACCCCCCGGGCCTGACACCACGTCAACCGGGCCGCCCAGGCCAGCGAGACGCTGCGCTACCGGGATGCGGGCCAGTGCTCCGCCCTTCAGGGCGGGGGTGAAGGCCCGCGCGGGAGGGCCGCCAGGCCCGAGCGTGCCGTTGACCTGACGCCCCATCGACCGTGGTAACGTCGCGTTCGTGCGAGGCGAAGGGTCATGCCGGAAGCCTCGAAGCGTCACGACGGACACAGCGTGACTGTCGCCGCAGGGCTTGCGGAGACGTAAAACGCCTGTGGAGTGTGGGTAAGACCGGAAGCGATTCCGGCACCGTGCGGTGAAGCAGGAACCCACCCGGGCGTTGCGCGTTCCGCGCGCGGCGCGGAGGGAATCCCCGCCATTCATGGCGGTGGAGGATGTCAATTCATGGCCTCGACGATCCACCCTGCCAGCAACCCGGCCGGCAACTGTTTGGCCATTTCCACCAGCGGCGTCCAGACCTTTCGCAACCGCTTCAGAGCGGTAAGGCGCCGATCCGCATCGGCAGGTTTGGACGGGTCGGTGTAGTGCTGGCGCAACCAGGCGAGCGCCGCGATCGCGTCGTCGAGCGTGACGTCCGGCGCCTGCTGTTTGGCCTCCCTCTGGAGTGACGCTTGCTGGAGGCTCTTCCGCAGGGCCTCCACCTCGGCCAGGTAATCCTCGGCTGATGCGATCGAGGTTGCGGACACGCGGTTGTACACAGTGGCGTCCGGGCCTACGGCGCTTCCCGTCACCGGGCCGCCGATCGCACCGATGTTGATGTCACCCATGTCCGTTCTCCCGAGGCTAGTTGTTGTGGACTGTCGCACCTTGACCGATCGCGCTGTCAGTGACGGTCACGTTGCCGGAGCCGAAGTTCACTGCTCCGACGTTGAGGATGGTCACCATTCGCTGCCTGTACTCCGCCACGTCGACGTGGCGGTCCTCGAGAAAGTCAAGCACCGCGGCGAGAAGCCTCCGCTCGATCACCTGCGCGTACCTCAGTACGTCTCGCTTCTGGAAGTAGGTGCTCGTGGCGGCCGCCGACGTAGCCTGGTCGTTGTGGTCGTCGATGCCGGCGCCGAGTTCACGGGCACTGATGCGGGACCCGATATCGACCCCCCGACAACGGCTGTCGTAATCGGCCGAGCTATGGCCGGCAAGGCGCAACGCCCGCAGCGCGTGCGTTGCGAGCCGCGGCAGCGCACCGCCCAGGCGCGATGGAAGCGAAACCGCGGCCCTGCCGACGGTCTTGCCGTAGGCGATCAGGCCGACTCCGCCGGGCTGGTCGACAACATGGAATTCCTGTCGGGTGGGTGGCAACGCCCATGTCGAAAACTCCAGGTACAGCATCCTGCCCTGGATGGAAGCGTGCACGTAGACGGTCGTGACGATCTCGCCGTCCCACGACTCAATCTGACAGGCGAGGTAGTGCCGGGCGTGGCCGGTCGGATCCGCCATCACCTGGATCGGATCAGCGGTGGCCATCTCCTCTGGGAGGTCTGCCGTCTTCGTGCCCGCCACGAAGATGTGGTGGTTGACGGTCAACCCCGAAAGGCGGGTTTCGCTGTCCTGGTCCCATGCCAGAGAGGAGATCCGCTGCTCCAGGTGACGGACGATGTCCGCAGTTCGGAACGGCGGCGTGTCCCATTCGCGGTCCTCTTCTCGACCATCGACCCCAGCTTCGACCAGGCGCTGCACGAAGGACCACGTGTGCATCTCGAATCCACTGCCGATGAACGGACGAAACCTCGAGAAAATCGTGATCGGCTCCGCTTGCTGTCGGGCCACCGTCCGGATCCGGCGCCCTTCGATCGCCCCCGGGGCGGCACTGCCGGTGCGCAGCGCTCTGAGCGAGAAATGCTGGACGGTGGCGAGGATGGTGACGGCCCCCACTTGCGCACCGATGATTCCCACCGTCCCGGGAACAAGATCGTTAAAATGGTTGAGGTCGAATCTGTTCGGCAGTGTGAGGCGTCCAGCCGCATGTAGACCGAGACCCACCAGCAGTAGCAGCGGAACAACGGCGAACGCACGCCACACCCACGCGAGCACCTTGAGCCGCTCCTTGAGATGGGTGTACTCGTCGAGCGTCCCACCCTTCAGGTAGTACCGAACGTAGTCGTGGCTTAGCTGAGAGGCTGCGCGGCTCACGCGCCAGAACATGAGAATGAGCAGTACGGCGACGGTTGGCGTTGGTGTGAGGAGCAGTCCGACGACGACGGTGCCGACCAGGAACAGATCACACACCACCTCACCGAGGAGCGCCCGGCGCGCGTGGAACAGGACCGGCTCCAGGGCGAATCCGTACGACGGTGCCACCCGGCGGGTCCGGTCGAGGTAGACCTCATAGATCAGCCGGTTGCGATACTCCGGGTCGAGGTACACACCCGCGCCGAGATGACGTGTCGAGTCGTTGAGCCGCTCACCGCTCACCCCGCCCCCCTACGCGACGTCGGGGCGCCGCTGGCAGCAGCGTAATCAAGGCGATGCGCCGTGTCAGCCCCGTACTCGGCGACCGCCACGGCCAGGGTGTCCCCTTGCCGGCGACCATGTCCACGGCGAGCGCATCGAGCACGGCGAGGACCCGGTGCCGGGCGGCCGCCGCCGGTAGCATCCGACGCGTGCGGATCGGGGACGTGGCGTTGCCGAGCGGCGAGCCGGGGACGACCGTCGAGCAGGTGGCGGCGGGCGTACGGGCCTGGGTGGAGTCGCCCCCGCTGAGGTCCCTGGTCGGGCACTTCGGCAGGGACTGGCCAGCGGGTGACCTCGCGGCGGTGCTCGACGGGCTGGACGTTTTCTCCGCCCGGCACTGGGACTTCCGCGCGGGCCGGGAACGTCCCGAGGCCCAGGAGCCCGCCCTCGACCCCCGCACCGTGGGCCTGGTCCTCGACGCCGCCGCCGCGCTCGGCCTGGTCCACCCGACGCCGCCGACCCGGCCCGGGTACGCCCACCTCGTGGTGCTCGGCGGCCTGGTGCACGCCTGCCTACGCCGGGTCGCGTACGCCGCCCACCTGCTGCGGACCGGCCAGGCGGTGACAGGCGAGGTGGCCGTGCTCGGCAGCTTCCGTCCGCTGTCCGACATAGAGCGCCGTACGCTGGCCGACGCCGGGATGCCGACCTGCGGGACCGAGGTCGACGTGCTGCACGCGGCGGTGCGGAAGGTGCTGGACGTGACCGCCCCGGCTGAGGAGGACGGACACGACGCCGGCCACCCGCACCACTCCTGGTCCTCGCGGACGTACCACCCGCCCGGCCTGCCCCCGGTCCGCGTGCTCGCCGCGCCGTCGAGCGAGCCGGAGCGCCGACGCGCGCACACCGCCGACACCCAGCGGTTCTGGGCTGAACACGTCCGGCTCTCCCCCGGCGATCCGGTGCTGCTGGTGACCGCGCCGATCTACGTGCCCTTCCAGCACTGCGACGCGCTGCGCACGCTCACCCTGCCGTACGGCTGCGGGGTGGAGACCGTCGGCGTCGACCCGGCCCTGCCGGACCTGGTCCGGCTGCCCGAACCCACGCTCACCCCGGGCCGGTACCTCCAGGAGATCCGCTCGGCGCTCCGCTCGATGCGCGCCCTGCACGCCGCCCTGCGTCCGGTCGCGCCGGCCCAGCCCTGACCGCCGGCGTCCGGCGCAGCCGTTGCGGTCGGCTCAGCCGGCGGTGTCCCGGACGGCCTGGGCGAAGACCTCGGAGCGGTGCTCCCAGTTGCGGAACCGCCCGTAGCTCGGCGCGGCCGGCGAGAGCAGCACCACCCCGCCGGCCGGCGTCAGCTCCCGGGCCAGCCGGACCGCGTCGACCAGGTCGTCGACCACCTCCGTACGCACCTTCGGCAGGCCGGCGAGCGCCTCGACGATCCGGGCGCCGCTGTCCGGGATGCCGATCACGGTGATCTCCCGCTCCGCCAGGTGCTCGCGCAGCGGGGTGTAGTCCAGCCCTCGGTCGGTGCCGCCGACGATCACGGTCAGCGGTCGCCCCTCGTACGCGTCGATGGCGTGCATCGCCGCGTACGGGCTGGTGGCGAGGGTGTCGTCGACGAAGGTCAGGCCGGACGGGTCGACGATCTCGGTGAGCCGGTGGGCAAGGCCCTGGAACTCGGCGACCGCCACGGCGAGGGTGTCCTTGCGGGCGACCACGTCGACGCCGAGCACATCCAGCACGGCCAGCGCCACGCAGAGGTTGCCCTCGTTGTGCCGGCCGACCAGCGGCAGCACGCCGCGCGGGAAGAGCGGCTGGTCGGCGAGGTGGAACCAGGGCGTGCCGTCCGGGCCGCTGGCCACGTTCGCGGTGTCGGGCCGGCCGGCGCGGACGGCGGCCCGGTCGCCCAGTTCGAGGGCGAGCCGCGGGTCGGCGCCGTTGACCACCACGGTCCGCGGGCCGTACGCGAGCAGGTTGAGCTTGTCCCGGTAGTACTCCCGCTCGCCGCCGTGCGCGTCCAGGTGCTCGGGGAAGAGCGCGGTGACCACGGCCACCCGGGGCGAGTCGGTCAGGTCGCTGCACTGGTAGCTGGAGAGCTCCAGCACGTACCGCTCGGCCTCGGGCAGGTCGAGGGTGGGCACGCCGATGTTGCCGCCGAAGACGTTGGGCCGGTCCACCGCCGTGAGCAGGTGGCTGATCAGGGCGGACGTGGTGCTCTTGCCCTTGCTGCCGGTGACCCCGACGGTCCGGTCGGCGTGGTCGGCCATCCAGAGCGCGGTGCCCTGGGTGACGGTCACCCCGCGGCGGCGCAGCTCGACCAGCCACGGGTGGGTCTGCGGCACGCCCGGGGAGCGGACCACCACGTCGGCGGCGGCCAGCCGGTCGAAACCCTCCTCGCCGGTGACCAGGGGCGCGGCCTCGGCCAGCGGTCCCTCCCAGGGCAGGGTGAGGAAGTTGGCGCTGTCGTCGACGGCGACCAGGTCGGCCGGGGCGTGCGCGGCGACGGCGGTCACGGCGGCCCGGCCCTCCCGGCCGGCCCCCCAGACGGCGACTCTACGTCCGCGCAGGTCAGACAGGCGCACGGGCTCTCCTCGGGGCTATTCGGCGGCGGTGCACGGGCACGGTCCGGCGCAGCCGGACACGGCCGGACGAACCAGGGCCTAGTATGGCGTGTGCCCAACGAGCAGCTCCGGCGGATGGACGCCTTCACCTTCCCGTCCTACTCGATCGATCTCGCCACCGGTGAGGCGTTGTTCGACTACGCCCTGACCGGTCCCGACGGCGAGCAGCGGTTCACCGAGGTGATCACGCTGCCGTTGCCGGCCGAGCCGGTGTCCGACGAGACGGTGGCCACCCTGGGCCGGGTCCTGGAGCTGCTGCACGTGGTGGCCGGGGTCAGCTACTACAAGACCGCCGCGCCGGGCCGGCTGGTGCTGCCGGCGCCGCTGGGAGCGGCCGCCGCCGAGCTGGTCACCGCCCTCTACACCAAGGGCCTGGCGGAGTACGCCTACCGCAACCAGCTGCCGCACGTGCTGGAGCTGCGCCCGGAGGTGCCGGCCGGTGAGGTGTCGCCGGCCCGGGTGTACGACGACTCCAACCGGCGTCCGCTCTCCGCCGTCGGCGGCGGCAAGGACTCGATCGTCAGCCTGGAGGCGCTGCGCCGGGCCGGCTTCGGCCCGGTGCCCTTCTCGGTGAACCCGAACCACGTGATCGACTCGGTGAACGAGGCGTCCGGGCTCACCCCGTTGGCGGCCCGGCGGCGGATCGATCCGGTGCTGTTCGACCTGAACGCGGCCGGCGCGCTCAACGGCCACATCCCGGTCACCGCGATCAACTCGCTGATCGCGGTCGCCACCGCCGTGCTGCACGGGCTCGGTCCGGTGGTGATGTCCAACGAGCGCTCCGCGTCCGACCCGAACCTGGTCTGGAACGGTCACGAGATCAACCACCAGTGGTCCAAGGGCGTCGAGGCGGAGGGGCTGCTGCGGGCGGCGCTGGCCGAGCACGCCGGGCTCACCGAGCCGTACTTCTCCCTGCTGCGGTCGCTGTCCGAGCTGCACATCGCCCGGCTCTTCGCCGAGATCGACCGGTACGACGACGTGGTGACCAGCTGCAACGCCGCGTTCAAGCTGCGCGACGCCAGCCTGCGCTGGTGCCGCAACTGCCCGAAGTGCCGGTTCGTCTTCCTGGCCATGGCGCCGTTCATGCCGCGCGAGCGGATCGTCCGCATCTTCGGCGGCGACCTGCTGGCCGACGAGACCCAGATCGCCGGCTACCGCGAGCTGCTCGGCGTCGACGGGCACAAGCCGTTCGAGTGCGTCGGCGAGGTGGAGGAGTCGGTGGTGGCGTTGAGCCTGCTCGCCGAGCAGGACCAGTGGCGCGAAGCCCCGGTCGTCCGCGCCCTGGTCGACGCCGTGCCGGAGACCGCCTGGTCGGCCGCGGCCAACTCGGACGTGTTCACCCCCGGCGGCCCGAACTTCGTCCCCACCGCGTACGCCAAGGCCCTCACCGCCCTGGCCTGACCCGGCGGCCCGGCCGCCCGGTCCCCGGCTCCGGGCAGTCGACCGGGCGACGGCGGGTCAGGGGGTGCGGATGGCGTCGAGGGCCAGCAGGGCGACGTGGAGGGAGAGGCAGGCCTCCACCGAGTCCAGGTCGACGTCGAGGATCCGGGCGATGCGGGCCAGCCGCTCGTAGAACGCCGGCCGGGACAGGTGCGCCGCCGCGGCCGCCGCCGACTTGTTGCGGCCCTGTTCGAGGTACGCCCGCAGGGTGCCGAGCAGCTGGTCGCGGGGATGCCGGGCGTCATGGGCGAGCAGCGCGCCCAGTTCCCGCTCGACGAAGGTCTGCACCCGCGGCTCGTCGCGCAGCAGGTGCAGCAGGCCGGCGAGCCCGACGTGCGGCAGCCGGAAGATCGGCAGGTCCCGCCGGTCCCGGCGGGCCGCGTCGGCGATCTGCCGGGCCTCGATCAGCGAGCGTCGGGCCTCACGCAGGTTGCCGACCCCGGAGCCGGCGGCGACGATCACCGCGCCCGGTCCGAGCTCCACCCGGCCGCCGATTGCCCGGGACGGGGCGGCGTCGACGCGGATCCGTCGCAGCGCGGTGGCGAACGCGGTGAGCGCGCGCTCCTCGGCGGCCGGGTCCGGCAGGGCGAGCAGCGCGCCCACCGCCTGGTCGTCCACGGCACTGGTCAGGGCGGTGAGCTTCGCCTCCCGCAGCGCCTGGCCGACCGCCTCGGCCAGGTCCCGCAGCCGGGCCGGGCCGGCCTCCGGGGCGGCCTCAACGGACCGGCCGCCCTCCCCCGCGCCGAACTCCCCGGCCGGGTCGTCGAGGCGGTGCCGGACCACCACGCCGACCAGGTGGCGCCGGTCGAGGGTGACGCCGAGCGCCTTGGCCCGCAGCGCGACCTCGTCGACCGGGCGGGAGTGGTCGAGCAGGGCGGTGAGCAGGGTGCGGTGGATCTGCCGTTCCAGCCCCTCGGCGTCCCGCCGGATCAGCCGGCCCAGGGCCAGGGTCGAGGCGGCCCGCTCCACCAGGATGGTCAGCCGGGTGGGCGGGGTGCCGGCCGGCGGCCGGTCGTCGCGCGCCCCACCGACCGTGCCGGTGACCGCCCGATCGACCGGGACGCCCCGCCCGGTCGCCAGGTCACCGGCACCGGGCCAGCGCAGCAGCAGCCGCCCCCAGTCGTGGCCGCGGGCGCCGACGGTGGTGACCAGCCAGCCGCTGTCCGCGTCGTACGCGGTCCGGCCGGCGGGCCGGATCCGGCGGGAGTGCTGCTCCCAGCCGTCCAGCAGCAGTTCGGCGCTCTCCCCCGCCGGGTCGTACGCGAGCACCTGTCGGGAGAGGTTCTCCAGCACCACCGGGCAGCCGGCCAGCTCGGCGGCCTGCCGGACCACCTCGGCCGGACCGGCACCCTCGACCGACAGTTCGGTGAAGCGCTGGTGGATCTCCTCGGTGGCGCGCAGCTCGGTGAGCTGGGCGTCGACGATCAGCGCGTGCACCGCCTCGGTGATCCGGACGAACGGGGTGGCCCGGCGCAGCTCCACCAGGGGCAGTCCACGCCGCTCGGCGGCGGCCACCATCACCCGGGGCACCCCGCTGAGGTACCGGCGGCCCAGCTCGACCACCAGTCCGGAGACGCCGACGTCGGCCAGGTCGCCGATGAACGCGCGCAGCCCCGCGTCGTCGGCGGGCAGTCCGATGCCGGTGGTGAGCACCAGTTCGCCGCCGCCGAGCAGGGTGGCGATGTCGGGCACCTCGGCGACGTGGACCCAGCGCACCGGCCGGTCCAGGCCGGCGTCCCCGGCGACCAGGCGCGGCGCGCCGTGTCGGACCGGGTCCAGCGCCAGCACCTCACGGACGGTAGGGAACACGGGCGACACGCTACCGTCCGTGACCTCCATACGACGACAACCCGCCCAGGGCCCCTGCGGGTCAGGGACGGCCGGCACGCCACCTTCCGGGCAGGGCCCAGCTCACCAGCTCGCCGTCCAGCGGTACCAGCCACCGCCGAGCGGCCGGAAGGTGGGCGACTCGAACGAACCGTTCCCGAGCGTCGGGCTCGGACCGCCCGGCAGGTAGGCGAAGCCGGCATCGTCGAAGAAGGCCCCGTGCGCCTCGTAGAAGACGACCCCGCCCGGCACCAGGTACGCGGAGATGATCCGGTAACCGCCGATCGTCGCCGGGGCGTCCACCCGGTCGAACCTCGTCGCCGCGGTCGATGCGGGCATCTCCGCCACCACGGTCTCGAACGCGGCCCGGCTCAACGCCCACCGCGCCCGCAGCGGGACCCCCGTGACCAGCAGCGCCAGCACGACGACCGCCATGACCGGTGCGATCGGCAGCCACCACGGCCAGGTCCGGCCACTGCCGTACGACAGTTGCGCACCGACGACCCAGAGCAGGGCCGCCACGCCGAGGACAGCCAGGCCGCCCGCCGCGACGAAGACCGCGTAGCCCGGAAAACTGAACGCCCACAACAGGATCCCGGCCCCGGCGACGCCCACCCCGTGGGCCGCCCACACCACCCACCGAACGGACAGGACCAGTTTCACCCCGGCGACCCTACCCATCCCGGCGAGGACGGTGGGGGCGTGCAGCCGGCCGTCGCGGCCCGGCAATCGGTACGGGTGGCGACCGGGGAGTCCCGTTCCGACGCCTCGGCCGCCCTGCGCCGCCTCGGTGAGCTGGCCCTGGACGGCTTCCCCGCCACCCTGCTGCCGAACCCGCTGGTCCGGGAGCTGTCCGCGCTGTCCGAGGAGACCGGCGAGCGGCTGCCGTCGGTGGAGGAGCTGGCCGCGGACATCTTCGAGGGGACCTTCTCGGCGAAGTTCCCGGCCGCCGCCCGGCTCGCCGGTGAGCTGCTCGACGGCAGCCTCTACGCGCGCTACCGAGATGCGGGCCAGTGCGCCGCCCCTTTAGGCGCTGAGACCGGGCGCACGACGGCCTCCCGGAGGGCCCGGGCTCAGAGCGGGTCGTCGCGGCCCAGCTCCCAGCAGGCCACGGCGGTGGCGGCGGCCACGTTGAGCGAGTCGACGCCGCGGCGCATCGGGATGACCACCCGGGCGTCGCTGGCGTCCATCGCCGCGCGGGTCAGCCCGGCGCCCTCCGCGCCGAGCAGCAGCGCCGCGCGGGCCCGCCGGGCGGCGTCGAGGTGCTGGATCGGCACCGCGTCCGGGGCCGGGGTCATCGCCAGCACGCTGAAACCGGCCGCCCGGACCTCGGCGAGCGCGTCCGGCCAGGGCTCCAGCTTCGCGTACGGCACCGCGAAGACCTCGCCCATGCTGACCCGTACGCTGCGCCGGTAGAGCGGGTCGGCGCAGGTCGGCGAGAGCAGCACCGCGTCCACCCCGAGCCCGGCCACGGCCCGGAAGATGGCGCCGAGGTTGGTGTGGTTGTTGACGTCCTCCAGGATCACCACCCGGCGGGCGGTGGCCAGCACCTCGGCGGCGGTCGGCAGCGGCTTGCGCCGGAACGAGGCGAGCACGCCCCGGTGCACGTGGAAGCCGGTGGCCCGCTGGAGCACGTCCGGGGTGGCCGCGTAGACCGGGGCGTCGCCGGTGTCGAGGTCGGCGAGCTGGTCGACCCGCTTCGCGTCCACCAGGTACGACCGGGCCGGGTAGCCGGCCCGCAGCGCCCGGCGCAGCACCAGCTCCCCCTCGGCGATGAACAGCCCGTGCGGGGGCTCCCAGCGGGTACGCAGCTCGACGTCGGTCAGGGCGCGGTAGTCGGCGATCCGGTCGTCGTCGGGGTCGGTGATCTGGTGGACGGGCACGGCGACGATTCTGCCGGGTGCCCGGCCGGGGCCGGCCGGGGCGGTCCGGGCGAGCGGCGCACGCCACCGGGTTTTCCGCGCCGTACCCGGGGAACCGTGCCCGGAACCGCGCTCGCCACCTACCGTCCCCGCCGGCGGGGACGCTGAGGCGTCACCCGGCCGCCCGGGCGTACCGCAGCAGCACGGACGCGCCGTCGAAGGCGCGCGTCCCGGCCAGCCGCAGGCCGAGACGCTCGATGGCCGGGAAGACCGGCCGGCCGCCGCCGAGCACCACGGGATGCACTACCAGCTGCCACTCGTCGAGCAGGCCGTGCGCCGCGAGCGCCGCCGCGGCTCCCGCACCGCCGGTCAGCAGCAGGTCGCCGCCGGGTTCGGCGCGCAGGGCGGCGACGTCGGCAGTCAGGTCGCGGCCGATCACCCGGGCGCCGTGGTCGGCGGCGTCGAGGGTACGGGAGACGACGACCTTCGGGGTACGCCGCCAGACCGGCGCGAAGGCCAGGTCGTGCGGGTCCTGGGAGATCGGTACCCCTCGATCCCGACTGCATGGCCGACGGGGTTGTTCGTCGTGGTCGCGGCGCCCACCGGAGTGGAGGAGGCGACGCGGCTGCGCGGCATCGTCGCCGGCGTCACCTACTGGGCCTGGGACGGGCTGACCGAGGACCCGCACCCGCTGCGCTGGGACGAGTCCCGGCGGGAGGCCGACGAGGCCTGGGTTCCGGTGCTCACCCCGGCCGGCCCGGGCGTGCTGGTCTGGGCAAACTCGGACTGAGGCCCCCGCCGTCCGAGGGAGTCGACGGCGGGGGCCGGTCCGGGCCGCGACGGGTCAGCCGCGGCGGTTCTGGAGCCAGCGCAGGATGTCCGGGGGCAGCCCCCGGTCGTTCTGCCGCTGCGGCTCGGTGGGGCGGGGGGACGGCCGCGGCGGCTCGGGCCGCCGCATGTCGCCCGCCAGCTCCCGGCTGGGCGCGGTGAAGTCGCGGACCGGCTGGCCGTCGACCGCGGTGCGGATGGTCCGGGCGACCGCCGCGATCACCTGCGACTGCACGGGCCCGCCGACCGCGTCGCTCGGGTCGTCCGGGTTGGCGGCGATCCCGGCGACGGCCACCTGCGGGGTGAACCCGACGAACGTCTCGGTGGCGTTCTGCTCCGAGCTGCCGGTCTTGCCGGCGACCGGGCGGCCGACGATCCGGTCCAC
This sequence comes from Micromonospora sp. DT47, assembly GCF_049844475.1. NCBI lineage: Bacteria > Bacillati > Actinomycetota > Actinomycetes > Micromonosporales > Micromonosporaceae > Micromonospora > Micromonospora sp. DT47. The sequence goes on from NZ_JBNCLC010000021.1 coordinate 81,018, forward strand.
ACCGCCGGCCGTGCTGCCGTTGCACTGCCCGTACGCCGACTGCTGGCCGACCGGGCAGCGCGCCGCGTCCGTCGCGGCCCGGGCCACGTCCTCGCTCAGCACCCGCTTGCAGGACGACTGGCCCACCGGCACCTTGGTGCCGTCCGGCGCGGTCACCGAGACCACCGGCGTCGGGGTGCAGTACGTCCCCTCGGCGGCCACCGTGGCGTACGCGTTGGCCAGGTCGAGCGGGGTGGTGGCGGCGACGCCGAGGGTGAACGCGCCCCAGTTGGCCGCGTCGTTCTCCGCGAAGTTCGCGTCCGCCTCGGCGCGGAAGGTGATGCCGAGGCGCTGCGCCATCTCCACCACCTTGTCCTCGCCGACCTGCTCGGCCAGCCAGACGAAGTAGGTGTTCACCGAGCGGCCGAAGCCGTCCCACATCATCCGGTAGCCGTCCATCCGCTCCGGGTTGGCGTTGGCCGGGCACCACTTGCCGTCACAGCTGCCCTCGCCCTCCCCGGCGTCGTACCGGGTGGGGAGCTTGCTGGGGGCGTCGAACCCGGTGGAGAGCGTCTTCCCGGACTCCAGCGCGGCGAGCATGGTGAAGAGCTTGAAGGTGGAACCGGCCTGGTAGCCCTCGACGCTGCCGCCGCCGGAGATCAGCGGGTTGACGGTCTCGTTCTCCCCCACGCCGTACTCGCGGTTGACCGCCATGGCGAGGACCCGGCCGGTGCCGGGCTCGACCGCCGCGATCGGCAGCGCGCGCTTGTTGTCGTCGGCGTAGACCTTGCGGGCCTCCTCGACGGCGGTGGCCTGCACGTCCGGGTCGAGCGAGGTGACCACGGTGTAGCCGCCGCGGCGCAGCGCCTGCTCGCGCTCCTCGGCGTTGGCACCGAAGGCCGGCTGCCCCAGCCACCAGCGGCGCAGGTAGTCGCAGAAGAAGCCGGCGTCAGAGGTGCCCTGGCCGGTCGCGGCGCAGCCGTTGGGCTGGGGGGTCGGGCGCAGGGTCAGCTTCTCCGCCCGCGCCTGGTCGGCCTGGGCGGCGGTGATCGCGCCGGTGTCGACCATCGAGTCGAGCACGTAGCCGCGGCGGGCCAGGGCCGCGTCCCTGTCGCCGTCGATGGGGCTGTACTCGTCCGGGGACTGGACCAGGCCGGCGAGCAGGGCGGCCTCGCCGAGGGTCAGGTCGGCCGGCGTCTTGCCGAAGTAGCGCTGGGTGGCGGCCGCGATCCCGTACGCCCCGGAGCCGAAGTACGCGATGTTCAGGTAGCGGTTGAGGATCTCGTCCTTGCTGAGGGTCTTCTCCAGCTCGGTGGCGTACCGGATCTCCTGGACCTTGCGCCCGACGGTCTGCTCGGTGGCCGCCTGCCGCTCCTCGGCGGTCCGGCTGGGGTCGGTCTTCAGCACGTTGCGGACGTACTGCATGGTCAGCGTCGAGCCACCCTGCGAGGTGCCGCCACCGGTGACGTTGGCGACCAGGGCGCGGGCGATGCCTCGCAGGTCGGCGCCGCCGTGCGAGTAGAAGCGCCGGTCCTCGGCCGCCACGATGGCCTGCCGCATCACCGGGGCGATGTCGACCAGTGGCACGTCGGTGCGGTTGACGTCGTAGAACGTGGTGAGCAGCGTCTTGCCGTCGTTGGCGTAGAGGTAGGAGCGCTGCGGGGTGGCCGGGGTGCGCAGCGCCGCCGGCGGGTCGTCGAACGCCCCGAGCGCCGCCTTGGTGGCGACTCCGGCGAGCACATTGCCCGGCAGCGCGGCGACCGCGAGGACGAGGCCGGCCAGCAGGCCGGCGAGCAGCACGGTGAAGAGCCGCGTCAACGGCGTCCGGGGTCGGGGCATGCCACCCAGGATTGCCAGGAGAAGGAGAAGCGGGCCACCCCGGCCGGCGATTGTCAGGTAACTCACCGTGATCTGCCAGCGACTTCCCTGCCCCACGCCCTCCCTGTCCCCGCACCGCCCTCCCATCCCCTCCCGCCCCTTGTGGGTTGATCAAGAAGTTTGGCCACTTTCCGGGCCGGATCAGGTGCCCGAGCTTCTTGATCAACCCAGGAGGACGGGGAGGGGTGGGGCCCGGGTGGGCGGGTCAGGCGGCGGGGCGGGGGCCCTGGGGGCCACCGCCCGCGGGCGCGGCGGGGGTGGCGACGCTGGCGCTCGCGGCGTCCCGGGCGATCGCGGCGGGCAGCAGGCGGCCGGAGCGATAGCCGATGCCGATCCCGGAGATCAGGACGAAGATCGCGCCGAAGGTCTGCAAAGAGCCGATCAGGGCGCCGCCGAGGCCGAGCAGCGGAGCGGCGATCATGAGCATCACCCCGTCGCCGATGGCGAACATCCCGGATCGGGCCACCGACCAGCCGATCAGCAGCCAGCCCGCGCTGTAACAGGTGGCGCCCACCAGCACCGGCATCCGGGCGGTGGTGCCGAAGACCGGGGTCTGCTCGGCCAGCCCGGCGAAGGGCAGCATCAGCACCGTGCCGGCGAGGCTCGCCAGCAGGCCGGCCACCGCGACCCGACGGCTGCGGGCGGCGGCCAGCAGACCGGTCAGCGCGAGCAGGGCGAGCAGGCCCAGCCAGATCGCGGCGACCCAGCCGACCAGGTAGAGCGGCTGGCCGTCGGCCGGGTACGGGTCGTTGCCCACCCCGCCGTCGCTGACCATCGCCACCACGCCGTAGAGGACCGCGTACGCGGGCAGCAGCCAGACCGAGGCCCGGGCGAAGCGCCGCAGCGAGAAGGCCCAGCTGGCGTCGGTGGCGGGCGCCGCCGGCCCGGGATCACCGGCGAAGGGCAGCACCCCGAATCCCCCGCCGGTGCGCCGGGTGCCCAGCGGCCCGGCCGGATCGTGCGCGCCGGGGACCGGGGTCCGGGAGAACAGGCTGTGCGCCGGGTCCTTCATGCGTCACCTCGCTCGACTCCGACGAGCGGCGCGGGACGCACCGGCGCCCCGGCTCCTGGCCACCACCCGTCCTCAGACCGATCGTGGCAGGCACCGGGGCGCCGCATGAGTGTTTCTCGCATTTGCCGTCCCGCTCGGGAACGGCCGCCGGATCAGCCCCGTTCGCGCTCGTCCGCCGGGTCGTTGACCAGGCTGGCCGGGGAGACCGGCTCCGGGGCGGGCAGCCCCTGCGGGGCGTTGCCGCCGGTGGCCTGGGCCTCGGCGACGCGTACCTCGTCGTGAATCTCCTGCGCGGCGGCGGCCGCGGCCTGCGCCGCCTCGGCGGCCTCCCGCTCGACCTGGCTCGCGTGGTCGGCCGCTTCCGGCGACGGGAGGTCACCCACCATCTGGCTCAGACCGCCCAGCGCGCCGCCCATGCCCTCCAGCGCCTTGGTCAGCTCGGCTGGCAAGATCCAGACCTTGTTGGCGGTGCCGTTGGCGATCTGCGGCAGAGCCTGGAGGTACTGGTAGGCGAGCACCTTCTGGCTCGGGTTGGACTGGTGGATCGCGGCGAAGACGGTCCGGATCGCCTTCGCCTGACCCTCGGCCTGGAGGATCCGGGCCTGCCGGTCACCGTCGGCGCGCAGCACCGCGGCCTGCTTCTCACCCTCGGCCGAGAGAATCTGCGACTGCTTGTGCCCCTCGGCGGTGAGGATCGCCGCCCGGCGGTCCCGCTCGGCACGCATCTGCTTCTCCATCGAGTCCCGGATGCTCGCCGGCGGCTCGATCGCCTTGATCTCGACCCGGGTCACCTTGATGCCCCAGCGTCCGGTGGTCTCGTCCAGCACGCCGGACAGGTGCCGGTTGATCTCGTCCCGACTGGTCAGCGCGCGCTCCAGGTCCAGCGAACCGATCACGTTGCGCAGCGTGGTGACGGTGAGCTGCTCGATGGCCTGCAGGAAACTCGAGATCTCGTAGGTCGCCCGGACCGCGTCGACCACCTTGAAGTAGAGGACCGTGTCGATCGAGACCACCAGGTTGTCGGAGGTGATCACCGGCTGCGGCGGGAAACTGACCACCTGCTCGCGCATGTCCACCTTGGTGCGGACCGCGTCGACGAACGGGACCAGCAGGTTGAGGCCCGGGTTCAGGGTGCGCTTGTACTTGCCGAGCCGTTCGACCACGTCCTGGCGCTGTTGTGGCACGATCCGCACCGCCTTCATCAGCGTCACCACGACGATCAACGCCACGGCGGCCAACAGCACCAATGCAATGTTCATACCGCTCACCTTTTCGCTTCGGGCAGCTCACCCGTGGGAGAAATGTCGTCATGCCAGACCAGGGCGGTGGCGCCCCGAACCTTGATCACCTGCACCCGCTCACCGGGGGCGAAGTTCTGCGTCGCGTCGTACGACCGGGCGCTCCACAGCTCACCATCGATCTTGACCAGGCCGTGCTCGGCGTCCACCCGCTCCAGCACCAGGGCGCTGGAACCCTCGATCGCCTCCACCCCGAACGGCTGGTCGCCGGTCTCCAGCGCGGAGCGCGCGTGCCGCCGGATCACCGGCCGGACCACCACCACCGACAGCGCCGACACCGCCGCGAAGACCACCGCCTGCAACGCCACCGGCGCACCGAGCGCGGCGGCACCGGCGGCGGCGAACGCGCCGGCCCCGAACATGATCAGGAACAGCGTCGTCGTGAAGATCTCGGCGACCACCAACACCACACCCAGCACGATCCACACCACGGCGTCCACACCACGATCGTGACACGCCGACGCACGCCACGCCGCCCCGTCATGATCAGTAAGCTCGGCGGCAGCCGTTCTGCGACCGACCGAGGAGAACGACGTGCCCCTGCTACCCGACACCGCCCGCCAGGCCGACGCTCTCGTCGCGCGGGCCCAGTCCACCGGCCGCGCGCCGTCGCTGGTGCTCGGCGTGGTCCGCGACGGGACGCTGGCCCACCTCGCCGCCGCCGGCGAGCACCCCCGCCCGGACGCCGACCTGCAGTACCGGCTGGGCTCGATCACCAAGACCATGACCGCGGTGCTGGTGATGCGGGAGCGCGACGCCGGCCGGCTGGGCCTGGACGACCCGTTGGAGAAGCACCTGCCGGGCACCCCGGTCGGCGCGCTCACCCTGCGCCAGCTGCTCGGCCACGCCAGCGGCCTGCAGCGGGAGCCGGACGGTGGATGGTGGGAGCGGGCCGAGGGCGCCGACCTGGCCACGCTGGTGGCCGGGCTGACGCCGGACAAGATCGCCTACCCGGCGCTGCGCGGCTACCACTACTCGAACCTGGCGTACGGGCTGCTCGGTGGGGTGCTGGAGCGGACCACCGGCACGCCGTGGCTCGCGCTGCTCCGCGAGCGCGTCCTGACGCCGCTGGGCATGGGCCGCACCACCTACCAGGCCACCGAGCCGTTCGCCCGCGGCTACGTGGTGCACCCCTGGCACGAGACCCTGCGCGAGGAGCCGCGAACCGACAGCGGGGCGATGGCACCCGCCGGGCAGCTCTGGTCCACCATGGAGGACCTGGGCCGCTGGGCGGCGTTCCTGGCCGACCCGGCGCCGGAGGTGCTCGCCCCGGAGACGCTGACCGAGATGTGCGCGCCGGTGGTGATCAGCGACCTCGACTCGTGGACCGGCGGGCACGGCCTCGGGCTGGAGCTCTGCCGGGAGGGCGACCGGGTGTACGTCGGCCACGGCGGCTCGATGCCCGGGTACGTCGCCACCCTGGCGGTGCACCGGCCCACCCGGACCGCGGTGGTCGGCTTCGCCAACTCGTACGGGTTGCGCTCCGGCCACATCGGCGGGCTCGCCCGGCAGCTGCTCACCCTGGTGCTGGACGCCGAGCCGACGCCGGTGACGCCGTGGCGCCCGGCCGCCGCCCCGCCCCCGGCCGAGCTGGCCGAGCTCACCGGCCGCTGGTGGTGGATGGGTACGGAGTTCGAGGTCCGCGCCGACGGGTCGGGCGAGCTCTGGACCGGGCCGCCCGGCCAGCCGACGCTCCGCTTCACCCCGGAGGGACCGCACCGCTGGCGGGGCCGCGCCGGCCTGCAGGACGGCGAGATCCTCACCGTCGTCCGGGACGAGGCCGGACGGGCGGTGGCCCTCGACGTCGCCACCTTCGTCCTCACCCGTACCCCCGACCGGGCGCCCTGACCGGCCGCCGGGGACGACCGGCTCAGGCCGGTTCGGTGACGAAGTCGATCAGGCGTTCCATCGCGTTGATCAGCGGCGTCTCCACGTCGGCGAAGCTGTCCACCCGGGAGAGGATGTGCCGCCACATGTCCGCCGGCTCGGCCACCCCGAGCGCCGCGCAGACGCCCTCCTTCCACGGCCGTCCCGGGGGCACCACCGGCCAGGCCGCGATGCCCAGCGCCTTCGGCTTCACCGCCTGCCAGACGTCCACGTACGGGTGCCCGGTGACCAGCACGTGCGGTGAGGTCACCCGCGCCACGATCCGGCTCTCCTTGGAGCCGGGCACCAGGTGGTCGACGAGCACCCCCAGCCGCCGGCCCGGCCCGGGGGCGAAGTCGCGTACCTCGGCGTCGAGGGCGTCGATGCCGTCCAGCGGCTCCACCACCACGCCCTCGACGCGCAGGTCGTCACCCCAGATCCGTTCGACCAGGGCGGCGTCGTGCACGCCCTCGACCCAGATCCGGCTGGCCTTGGCCACCTGCGCGTGCACGTTCTCCACCGCGATCGAGCCCGAGGCGGTACGCCGGCGGGCCTCCGGCACCGGGGCGCGTACCGGCCGGCGCAGGGTCACCGGCCGACCGTCGAGCAGGAACGCCGCCGGCAGCAGCGGGAAGTTGCGTCGCCGGCCGTGCCGGTCCTCCAGCACCACCGCGCCGGACTCGAACCCGACCACCGCGCCGCAGAAACCGGAGTCGGCGTCCTCGACGACCAGGTCCGGCTCGGCGTCCACCTCGGGGGTGACCTTCCGCCGCCGCCAGTTCCCGGCCAGCACGTCCTCGCCGTATCGCCGCCCCATGTCGATCACGCTAGCGCCGACCCCGGCGCGCCGCCCGCCGACGCGCCGCCGACGCCGACCGGCCGAACGGTACGACGCGCCGATCCACCGGGCGGCAAGGGGCGAACGGGGCAGTTCGGGGCAGGGCGCGCGGCCGGAGCGGCAGTCGAGACAGGGCCGGCGGGGACCACGTACCCTTTCCGCATGTCCTCCCCCGCAGCGGGCGCGGCCACCCTGGCCCCGCGCCGGTCGAGCCGGTTGGTTGCCTGGGTGCGCGCGTGGCGCGCCGGCCTGGTGCCCTTCGACGAGGTCGCCGAGGAGATCGCCGGCGACGAGGAGCACCTGGTCGCCGACGCCCCCGGCGCCTGGACCGACGTGCCGCTGCGGGACGCGCTGCCCGCCCTGGCCAAGCTCTCCCCCGACGAGATCCGCCTGGTGCTGCCCGCGCCCGGCGATCCGCGCGGGCTGCCCGGCCCGGGTGCCTTCACCGGCGCCGCACTGCTCGCCGGGGAGGCGGTCGTCGCCGGCACGCTCGGGCTGATCCCCGAGGTCCGCACCCACACCTCCGGTTCCGGGATGACCTGGGAGACCGTGCTGTGGCGGTGCTACCCACTGCCGGTGGCCGCGCCCGCCGCGTCGCTGACCTCGCCCGGTGCGGCCGAGGCGGAGGCCGAGCTGGCGGCGGCCCTCGCCCAGACGACCGCCGCGCTGACCCGCCTCGACGTGGCCCAGTGGCGGCCCGAGCTGGCCGGCGCACTGGCCGCACTGCGCCGCCCGGGCGGCGCCACCGACCTGCCGCCGGGCTTCGACCCCCGGGCCCGCCGGCTCTTCGCCCGGGCCGCCGTGCTGGACCGGGTGCTGGCCCTGGCCGGGCACAGCGCGCCGGGCGGAGCGATCAACAACTACGAGGCCGAGCAGCGGGACGCCGCGCTGCGCCCGCTCACCAGGGCCTGCCGGCAGGCCCTGGTGGCCGCCTGCAACGCCCCGCTGCGCCCCTGAGGGCGGTCAGATCTCGTCGATCAGGTCCAGGACCGAGTTGACGATCCGCGACGGCCGGTACGGGTAGCGCTCCGCCTCGGCGCGGGTGCTGATCCCGGTGAGCACCAGGATCGTCTCCAGCCCGGCCTCCAGGCCGCAGAGGATGTCGGTGTCCATCCGGTCGCCGATCATCGCGGTGGTCTCCGAGTGCGCCTCGATCGTGTTCAACGCCGAGCGCATCATCATCGGGTTGGGTTTGCCGACGAAGTACGGCTCGACCCCGGTCGCCTTGGAGATCATCGCGGCGACCGAGCCGGCGGCGGGCAGGGCGCCCTCCACCGACGGGCCGGTCACGTCCGGGTTGGTGCAGATGAACCGGGCCCCGTCGTTGATCAGCCGGACCGCCTTGGTGATCGCCTCGAAGCTGTAGGTGCGGGTCTCCCCCAGCACCACGTAGTCGGGGGCGAAGTCGGTCAGCACGTACCCCACCGCGTGCAGCGCGGTGGTCAGCCCGGCCTCCCCGATCGCGTACGCCGTGCCGCCCGGCCGCTGGTCGGCGAGGAACTGCGCGGTGGCCAGCGCGGACGACCAGATCGCCTCCTCCGGCACGTCCAGTCCCATCCGGACGAGCCGGGCCTGGAGGTCACGCGGGGTGTAGATGGAGTTGTTGGTGAGCACCAGGAACGGCTTGCCGGAGGCACGCAGCCGCTTGATGAACTCCGGGGCGCCCGGCACCGGCTGGCCCTCGTGCACCAGCACGCCGTCCATGTCGGTGAGCCAGCTCTGCACCGGCTTGCGGTCATGCATCTTCTCGTCCCAAGGGGGTGTCGGGGGGCGTTCGGGCTCAGGGCCGGCGGGCGGCCGGCACGCAGCACAGCGTGGGGCAGGTGTCCCACGTCGGCAGCTCGCCGAGACGGCGGGGCGGCCGCTGACCGTCCGGCGCGGTGCGTTCGGTCACCAGCTCCCGCACCATTCCCACGAACCGCGGGTCGGTGCCGGGGGTGCCAGCCCGGACGAAGTCCAGGCCGAGCTGCTTGGCCGTCTCCGACGCCTCGGTGTCGAGGTCCCAGACCACCTCCAGGTGGTCGGAGACGAAGCCGATCGGGCTGACCACCACGCCGGTGACGCCCTGCTCGGCGAGGGCGGTCAGGTGGTCGTTGATGTCCGGCTCCAGCCACGGCACCTGCGGCGGGCCGGAGCGGCTCTGCCAGACCAGCTCGTACGGCAGGTCGGGTGCGGCGGCGGCGTGCACCAGCCGGGCGGTCTCCGCCAGCTGGGCGGTGTACCGGCCACCGTGCGGGCCGGCGGTGGCCGCCGCCGAGACGGGGATGGAGTGCGCGGTGAAGACCATCCGGGTGCTGTCCCGCTTCGCCGGGTCGAGCTGGGCCAGCGCGGACTTCACCGCGTCGGCGTGCGGCTCGACGAAGCCGGGGTGGTCCCAGAACTGGCGCAGCTTCTCGATCACCGGGGCGTCCGGGCCGACCGCGGCCCGGGCCGCGGCGATGTCCTCCTGGTACTGCCGGCAGGAGGAGTAGCCGCCGTACGCGCTGGTGACGAAGGCCAGCGCCCGCCGCACCCCGTCGTCGCGCATCCGCGCCACGGTGTCGGCGAGCATCGGGTCCCAGTTCCGGTTGCCCCAGTAGACCGGCAGGTCCACGCCGTGCGCCGCGAAGTCCTCGCGGATCGCGGCGAGCAGCTCCCGGCACTGCTGGTTGATCGGGGAGACGCCGCCGAAGCGCAGGTAGTGCTCGGCGACCTCGGCGAGCCGCTCGGGCGGCACGCCCCGTCCCCGGGTCACGTTCTGCAGGAAGGGCAGGACGTCCTCCGGCCGCTCCGGGCCGCCGAAGGAGACCAGCACCAATGCGTCGTACGCCATGGGCCCATTCTCCCCCGACTGCCGTGACAGCCCCGCGACGCCCCCTGGACCAGTAGATTTCGGTCCTGTCTCAGGCGCCGATCGCGTGGTAACCGCCATCGACGTGGACGATCTCGCCGGTGGTGGCCGGGAACCAGTCGGAGAGCAGGGCCAGGCAGGCGCGGGCGGCCGGCTCCTGGTCGGTCAGGCTCCACCCGAGCGGGGCGCGCTCGGTCCAGGCGTCCTCGAACTGGTCGAAGCCGGGAATCGACTTGGCGGCGATGGTGCGCAGCGGCCCGGCGGCGACCAGGTTGCTGCGGATGCCCTGCTTGCCCAGGTGCAGCGCCAGGTAGCGGGAGGCGGACTCCAGCCCGGCCTTGGCCACGCCCATCCAGTCGTAGACCGGCCAGGCCTTGGTGGCGTCGAAGGTGAGGCCGACCACCGCGCCGCCCGCGGACATCAGCGGCAGCGCCGCCATGGCCAGCGACTTGTACGAGTACGTGGAGACCTGCAGCGCGGTGGCGACGTCCTCCCAGGGGGCGTCGAGGAAGCCGCCGCCGAGGCAGCTCTGCGGGGCGAAGCCGATCGAGTGCACCACCCCGTCGAGGCCGTCGACGTGCTCGCGCACCTTGTCGGCGAGGCCGGCGAGGTGCTCCGGGTTCGTGACGTCCAGCTCGATCACCGGCGCCGGCTCGGGCAGCCGCTTGGCGATCCGCTCGACCAGGGAGAGCCGGCCGTAGCCGGTGAGCACGACCTGGGCGCCGTTCTCCTGGGCGAGCTTCGCCACCGAGAAGGCGATCGAGGCGTCGGTGATGACGCCGGTGACCAGCAGCCGCTTACCGGCGAGCAGTCCGGACATGTGCAGGTTCCTCCGTCAGTTTCTCAGTGACCCATGCCCAGGCCGCCGTCGACCGGGATGACGGCGCCGGAGATGTAGCCGGCCCCGTCGGAGGCCAGCCAGGTGACCACGCCCGCGACCTCGTCCGGTTCGGCGAACCGGCCGGCCGGGATGGCCTTGCGGTACTCGGTGCGGCGCTCCTCGGGCAGCGCGGCCGTCATGTCGGTGTCGATGAAGCCCGGCGCCACCACGTTGGCGGTGATGTTGCGGCTGCCCAGCTCGCGGGTGATCGAGCGGGCCACGCCCACCAGGCCGGCCTTGCTGGCCGCGTAGTTGACCTGGCCGGCGCCGCCGTAGAGGCCGACCACCGAGGAGATGAAGATCATCCGGCCCCACTTCGCCCGGAGCATCTTCGACGAGGCCCGCTTGGCGCACCGGAACGCGCCGGTGAGGTTGGTGTCGAGCACCCCGGTGAACTGCTCCTCGGACATCCGCATCAGCAGCGTGTCGTCGGTGATGCCGGCGTTGGCGACGAGCACCTCGACCGGGCCCAGCTCGGCCTCGATCGCCGTGAAGGCGGCGTCGACGGAGGCGGAGTCGGTGACGTCGCACCGCACCCCGAACAGGCCCTCCGGGGCCGCGCCGCTGCGGTGGGTCACCGCCACCCGGTCGCCCTGCTTGGCGAAGGCCTGCGCGATGGCCAGTCCGATCCCCCGGTTGCCGCCGGTCACCAGCACGGTACGGGCCACGGCTCCCCCTCTGCTCAGCTGATCTCTCGGTCGGCTCGGAGCCTAGGCGTTACCGGCAGGTAAGCGCTAACGCCGGTCAGGCCACCTCCCGGTCTCCCGTGCCCGGCGGGCGCTCCGCAGCCGGGGTCGGGAACGGTTCCGGCTGGCCCTGCGGCCCGGGCGGCATGGCCACTCGGCCCAGTGCGCGTCCCGCGCGTCCCCGTTGTACGATGATCCGCGTCTGCGGGCCGGTGTGCGGCCCGCGTTCCGGGCCCCGCCGACCGCAGGAGGTGATCGCTGTGCGAGATAGCGATCCTCCCAGTCGTGGCCGGGCCGACCGTCAGCCCCGCTGAGCTACGACTCAGTCGGTCGAGCTGACCCAGCTCCCGCTCCCCGCACCGTCACACCCCCGGCCCGCCGCCGGGGTGGCCGGTTCCTGCCGTCCCCTGCCGGGACGAGCCGCGGTGGAGCACCCCGGTCACGACTTCGTGTGCGCGCCCTGATCAACCCCTGCGGTCCGCCCCGCATGCGGATCGTCCTGCCGCCACCGGAGCCTTCCATGAGCCGTTACGTCGCCCCGCTGGGCTTCACCCTCGCCGCCGTCTGGGTGGCCGTCCTGTTCGTGCTGGCCGGCGGCGGTCACTGACCACCGCCGGCCGCCCGGCCACCGCCGGCCCGACCCGCCCGCCCGGCCCGCTCGCTCGCTCGCTCGCTCGCTCGCTCGCTCAGAGCATCCGGGACGTCCAGAGCAGGCTCAGCCCGCCGGCGCAGAGCGCGAACAGCAGCGCCACCCCGGCGTACCACTGGGTCACCTCCCGCGGCTCGGTCCGGAACCCGATCGAGCTGCCCATGTCCTGGTAGACCTGCTTGAGCTCGGAGACCGAGGCGGCCTCGTAGAAGTAGCCCTCGGTGGTCTCGGCCAGCTGCGCCAGCGCCAGCCGGTCCACCGGCACCCGCTGGAGCTGGCCGCCGATGTCCACCTGGCCGGAGTCGGTGCCGAAGGCGATGGTGGAGACCGGCACGTTGGCCGCCTGCGCCCCCGCCGCGGCCTCCTCCACCGACCGCCCCGAGGTGCGGTAGCCGTCGGAGAGCAGCACGATCCGGGCCGGCGGGATGCCGGCGGCGCCATCGGCCGGGACCGAACGGATCGCCTCCAGGCAGGTGAAGACGGCCTCGCCGGTGGCGGTCGCCTCGGCCAGCGTCAGCCCGTCGATCGCCGCGGTCACCGCGTCGCGGTCCTTGGTCGGCGCCACCAGCACGTTCGCCGCCTTCGCGAAGGAGACCAGCCCCAGGTTGTAGCTGGCCGGCAGCTCGCCGACGAACTGCTTGGCCGCCTCCTGGGCGGCCTCCAACCGGTTCGGCGCCACGTCGTCGGCCTGCATGGACAGTGACACGTCGATGGCGAGCATGACGGTGGCGCGTTCGAGCGGCTCCTTGGTGTCGACCGCCGGCCGGGCCATTCCGGTGGCGAGCGCCACCAGGGCGAGCAGGAACGCGGTGGCCGCCGCGTGCCGCCGCCAGCCCAGCCCCTTCGGCGCCACGGTGCGCAGCAGGTCGACGTTGGTGAACCGCATCGCGTACGCCCGGCGGTTTCGCTGCCGCCACACGTAGAGGGCGGCGAGGGCGAGCACCGGCAGCAGGGCCAGCAGCCACCACGGTTGCAGAAAACGGATCATCGCGTCGTCCCCCGGGTGCGGGCGTGCCGCTGGGCGGCCACGAATCGCACCATGTCCAGCAGCCAGTCTCGGTCGGTACGCAGGCTCAGGTGCCCCGCGCCGGCGGCGCGCAGCTCGGCGGCGATCGCCCCGCGCTGGGCGGCGGCCGCGTCGGCGTACCGCTGGCGCAGCCGGGGATCGGCGGTCTGCACCTCGTGCAGCTCCCCGGTCTCCGGGTCGACCACCGGCAGCACCCCCACGTCCGGCAGCTCCAGCTCGCGCGGATCGACCACCTCGATCGCCAGCACGTCGTGCCGGACCCGCAGCTTACGCAGCGGCCGACCCCACTGCTCCGGCGGCGCGAGGAAGTCCGAGATCACCACCGCCAGGCCCCGGCGGCGCGGCGGCCGGTTGAGTGCGTCGACCAGCGCGCCGAGGTCGCTGCGGCCGGGCCGGACCGGGGTGCCGGCGAGGGCCCGCAGCAGGCCCTGCGCCTCCCGGCGGCCGGAGCGGGCCGGCACCCGGGTCAGCACCCCCGGTCCGGCCGGCGGCGGGGCGGAGCGCCACCGGCCGGCCGGCGCGGCGACCTCGGGGCCGGTGCCGATCACCGCCCCGATCCGGTTGCCGCCGCGCACCGTGAGGTGGGTGAGCGCGGCCGCGGCGGCGATCACCACCTCCCGCTTGAGCCAGCGCCCGGTGCCGAAGTCCAGGCTGGCGGAGAGGTCGACCGCGAGCCAGGTCTCCAGCTCCCGGTCGGCCACCGTCCGCCGCACGTGCGGCGTGGTCGTCCGGGCGGTCACCGGCCAGTCCATTCGCCGTACGTCGTCGCCGGGGCGGTACTCGCGGGACTCCCCCGCCTCGCTGCCCGGTCCGGGCAGCAGGCCGGCGTAGTCCCCCTGGAGCAGCCCGTCGAGCTTCCGGGTCACCAGCAGCTGCAACCGGGTCAGCACCGCCTCGGCACGTTCCCCGCCGGCGTCGGCCGGACGTCCGGGTGGGGTCACGGCCGCTGCCCGGGCCAGCCCGCGGGCGGGCCGCTGACCGGTGGCGGCGGGCTCGCCTGCTGGCGGGGCGCCACCGACGGCAGCGGGATGGTCGACATGACCCGGTGCACCACGTGGTCGGCGGGCACGTCGTCGGCGAGCGCGTCGTAGCTGAGCACCAGCCGGTGCCGCAGGATGTCCGGGGCGATGTCCTGCACGTCCTGCGGCAGCGCGTAGTCCCGGCCGCGCAGCAGGGCCAGCGCCCGGGTGGCCCGCACCAGGCCGAGCGAGGCGCGCGGGCTGGCGCCGTACTGGATCAGCCGGGCGACGTCGTGCATCCCGTGCTCGGCCGGGGCGCGGGTGGCCAGCACCAGCCGGACCGCGTAGTCGACCAGCGCGTTGTGCACGAAGACCTGGTCGGCCTTGTGCTGCAGGGCGATCAGGTCGTCGGTGGTGAAGACCCGCGCCGGCTCCGGCGCGGTCACGCCCATCCGGTAGACGATCTCGCGCTCCTCGGCGTCGGTGGGGTAGCCGACCACGATCTTCATGAGGAACCGGTCGCGCTGTGCCTCCGGCAGCGGGTAGACGCCCTCCTGCTCGATCGGGTTCTGGGTGGCCATCACCAGGAACGGGTTCGGCACCCGGTGGGTCTCGCCGCCGATCGAGACCTGCCGCTCGCTCATCACCTCCAGCAGCGCCGACTGCACCTTCGCCGGGGCGCGGTTGATCTCGTCGGCGAGCAGGAAGTTGACGAAGACGGGGCCCAGCTCGACGTCGAACTTCTCGCTGGACTGCCGGTAGATCCGGGTGCCCATGATGTCGGCGGGGACCAGGTCCGGGGTGAACTGCACCCGGGCGAAGTCGCCACCGACCACCTTGGCCAGGGTTTCCACCGCGAGCGTCTTGGCCACCCCGGGGACGCCCTCCAGCAGGCAGTGCCCCCGGGCCAGGAGCGCGACGAACATCCGCTCCACCATCCGGTCCTGCCCGACGATGACCCGTTTGATCTCGAACAGCGCCCGCTCCAGCAGGCTGGCGTCCTCGGCCGGGGTGGTCACCGGCGCGGGTGTGTCCAGGGCCGCCCCGTTCGGGGTCGGGGCGTCGGGCGTGGTCGGCTGGGCCACCGGTCCTCCACAGCATGATCGGTCGTCGCGGCGTGATGCGTATCAAGACTCCCATGCCCGGCTGAGCGCCGAGGCGGGGAGAAGGCGAATTCGGCCACGCCGTCCTGTTCGACGAATCGCTGAACGAGGGTGGACACGAAGGGGTCTGCCACGTGTACGATTCACCCCGTCGCCGGGCGGCTCCCCCCGTGGCCGCCCGGCGCTCAACCTTCCGGCACCCCCGGCCTAGACTGGCCCGGGTGACTGCCCCCACCCCCGCCGACGAGGCTCCCATCTGTTCGTCCCGTGGGTGCCGCGCTCCCGCCGTCTGGGCGCTGCGCTGGAACAATCCCCGCCTGCACGAGCCGGACCGGCGCAAGACCTGGCTGGCCTGCCCGGAGCACCGGACGTCCCTCGGCGACTTCCTCGGCGCGCGCGGCTTCCTGCGGGAGGTCGCTCCCCTGCCCGGATCGCATACGCTCGAACAGTGAGCGCGCGCAGCGGAAATTCCCGGTGAACGAGGACACGCACGCGGGGCCCCCACCGGCCCCGGTCAGTGCGCTGGAACCCTGGCCGGACACCGTCCGATGGCAGCCGATCTCGCCCGACCTGATCTGGGTGGAGCTGCTCCGGCTGGCGATGGGGCTGGCCGTCGTGCTGATCGGGCTGGCGCTGGGCTGGGCGTTCAGCGGCCACTGGCTCTTCGGCGCCGCGCTCGGCGTGGTCGTGCTGCTGGGCGGCTGGCGGGCGGTGGCGATCGTCCGGGCCGTCCGGGCCTGGGGGTACGCCGAACGCGAGAACGACCTGCTGGTCCGGCACGGGCTGCTGGTCCGGCGGCTCTCCATCGTGCCGTACTCCCGGATGCAGTTCGTCGACGTCAGCGCCGGGCCGCTGGAGCGGGCCTTCGACCTCGCGACGGTGCAGTTGCACACCGCCGCCGCGGCCAGCGACGCCCGGGTGCCCGGGCTGCGCCCGGCGGAGGCGTCCCGGCTGCGCGACCGGCTCACCGCGCTGGGCGAAGACCGCGCGGAGGGGCTGTGACCGACGGCGTGCGTGGCGCCGACCCGGCCCGCTCCGAGCCGGCTCCCGCGCCGGAGCGGCCGGAACCCGGCGAACCCGCACCGGCCGACCCGAACGCGGCGGGCCACGCCGGGCCGTCCCATCCCTTCGGTACGCCACCACCCGGGCCGGCCGGTGCCGAGCCCCGGCAACGGCTGCACCCGCTCAGCCCGGTGCTGCACGGCGCGAAGTCTCTGGTCGTGGTGATCGCCGGGCTCTCCTGGTCCACCCTGTCCCGGGTCGGCTTCGGCTGGTTCGCCGCCATGGTGGTGGTGCTGGCGCTGGGCGCCACCGTGCTGGCGGTGATCAGCTGGTGGAACACCGGCTATCACATCGTGGGGCGGGAACTGCGGGTGCACGAGGGCCTGCTCTGGCGGCGCACCCGGGCCATCCCGCTGGAACGCCTGCAGGCCGTGGAGCTGGTCCGACCACTGCTCGCCCAGCTCACCGGCTTGGCCGAGCTGCGGTTGGAGGTGGTCGGCGGCGGCAAGACCGAGGCGCCGCTGGCGTACCTGGGGGTGACCGACGCGGCCGCGCTGCGGCAGCGGCTGCTCGCCGTCGCCGGCCGGGCGCCGGGGCGGACCATCGCCCCGGCGGTCGTGCCGACCGGGCCGACGGCGCCGTCCGGGCCGGTGGCGGAGCCCACCGGCCAGCCGCTGCACGCGGTCCGCAACTCCGACCTGCTGGTCAGCCAGCTGCTCACCCCGCAGGCGTTCCTGCTCCCGTTCGGCCTGGCGTTCGTCGTGGTGCACTTCCTCTCCGAGGGGTCCTGGTCGTTCATCGCGTTGGCCAGCACGCTGACCGCGATGGCCGGCGTGCTCCTGCAACCGGTCCGCCGGGTGCTCGACGACTGGAGCTTCCGGCTGGCCCGGGAGGACGACAGCCTGCGGATCCGCAATGGCCTGCTGGAGACCCGAGTGCAGACCGTGCCGTTCGACCGGGTGCAGACGGTCGGGGTGACCTGGCCGCTGCTCTGGCGGATGAAGGGCTGGCTGCGGCTGCGGCTGGAGGTGGCCGGCTACTCCGGCGGCGAGCCGGACGACCGGAACCGGCCGGACCGGCTGCTCCCCGTCGGCGACCTGCGCACCGGCGAGGAGATCGTCGCCGAGGTGCTGCCCGGGGTGCGGCTGACCGGGTTGCCGTTGACACCCCCGCCGGCCCGGGCCCGCTGGCTGGGGCCGCTGAGCGTGCGGGTGCTCGGCGCCGGTCTCGGCGAGCGGGTCTTCGCCGTCCGCTCCGGGCTGCTCACCCGACAGCTGGCGATCGTGCCGTACGCCCGGATCCAGAGCGTACGGGTGGTCCAGGGGCCGGCGCAGCGGCGGCTGCGGCTGGCGACGGTGCACGCCGACACCGCGGGCGGCGCGGGCGCCGCGGCGCAGGACCGCGACCTGGCGGAGGCGTGGGCCCTCGCGGCGGAGCTGACCGCCCGGGCGCACGCCGCGCGCGGCGTGCGCTGACGCCGGGGCGGCGGCCGGCCGCCGCCCCGGGCGCGACTCAGCGACGGACCGTCGCGGCGGGCTCCGCGGCCGGGACGGCCTCGGCCGGCACGTCCTCCGCCGGCCGGCGGTGCGCCCGGTACGCCGCCCAGCCACGCTCGGCGACCCCGACCACCAGGAACGTCAGCCCCACGTACGCCCAGCCGACCAGCACGTCGATCACGTAGTGCTCGCCGCTGTAGACCAACGTGAAGGTCATCGCCAGCGGGTACGCCAGCAGCAGCGGCCACCACCGGCGCCGGGTGGACCGCAGGAAGAACAGCACCACGAAGAGGGCGAAGGCGGTGTGCAGCGAGGGCATCGCGGCGACCGGGTTCGAGGCGATCTGCCCGGCGTTGAGCAGGTTGCCGGCGCCGTGCATGCCGAACGCCTTCCAGCCCCGGGTGGAGATCCGGGCGACCTCGGTGAGCAGGCCGTTCTGCGCCGCCCACCACGGCGGGGCGGCCGGGTAGAGGAAGTAGGTGACCAGTCCGGCGGCGCAGAGGAAACCCCAGCGCCGCATGTACGCCGCCCACCGCCCGCGGTCACGCAGCCAGAGCACCGCGGCGGCGGCCAGCGTCATCACGAAGTGGGAGAAGTAGACCCAGCTGACCAGCACGTCCCACCAGTGCACCTGCGGCTCGTAGAGGTGCTCCTGGAGCCAGACGGTCGGCACCTCGCCACCGGTGGCCCAGCCGAACATCGTCCGGTCGGCGACGATCAGCTCCATGGCGTGCGGGGTCGCGCCGTTGTCGGCGAAGCCCCGGGAGAGGTTGTACGCGGCGAGCAGCAGCACCACCGGGATCCAGTCCCGGGCGAAGCGCAGGTGGCTGCGCCAGGGCCGGGACGAGTTCCAGGCGACGGTGCCGGCCCAGATCCACAGGAACGCGTACGCCGGGTCGGTGGGCAGGCCGATGCCGAGCCAGGCGACGACGAAGGCGACGCCCCAGACGGCCATCGCGATCACGCGCCGGCGCCCGCCGTCCGGCGAGGCGGCGGGTCCGGTCGGGGCGGGGGGCTGGGGGTGAGTCACGAGGGCCATCGCGGTCAAGGTTAACGACGCGAAACATGAGGGACGACGCCGACCACCCGCCCGCTGTCCCGCAGGCGCCGGCCCACCGGGCGTCACCGGCCCGCCGGGACGCTCCCCGGCGGGCGCGCGAGGCGGTGGGATCACCGCCGGCGCCCTCCCGGCCGCCGGCGGAGGATCTAGGCTGGGCCCATGCAGGAGCGGCCGGAGAACCCCTTCCCGCCCGGGCTGACCGCCCGGGTCGAGCTGACCGTCACCGACGCCGACACCGCGCAGGCGATGGGCTCCGGTGACGTGCCGGTGCTCGGCACGCCCCGGGTGCTCGCCCTGGCCGAGGCGGCCACCGTCGCGGCCACGGCCACCCGGATGCCGCCCGGGTCGACCACCGTCGGGACCCGGGTCGAGCTGGAGCACCGGGCGGCGACGGTGGTCGGCCGCACGGTGGTGGCGCAGGCCCGGCTCGCCGCGGTCGAGGGGCGGCGGCTGGCCTTCGAGGTGACGGTCACCGACGGCGGCGAGACGGTGGCCGAGGGCCGGGTGGAGCGGGCGCTGGTGGACCGGCAGCGCTTCGTGGAGCGCGCCGCGCGGGCCTCGTGAACGCCCGGTTCGTGGCGGTCGCCGACCGGGTCCACGTGCTGCGCGAGCCGCTGCTCGACGTCAACGTGACGCTGGTGGTCGGCGACGGCGAGGCGCTGCTGGTGGACACCCTCTCCACCGCCGGGCAGGCCGCCGAGCTGGCGGTGGCGGCCCGGGCGGTCACCCCGTACCCGTGGATCGTGGTCAACACCCACCACCACTTCGACCACTGCTTCGGCAACGCCACCCTCGCCGCCGACCCGCCACGCCCGGTGTACGCGCACGAGGTGGCCGCCGCCGCGCTGCGCGAGCCGGACCGGCTGCGCCGGGCGGCGTACGAGGAGATGCGCGACGAGCGGCCGGAGCTCGCCGCCGAGCTGGCCGAGACGGTGCTGCTGGCCCCGACCCACACCGTGCACACCGAGACCGTGCTGGACGTCGGGGGCCGCCGGGTGGTGCTGCGTCACCCGGGTCACGGGCACACCGACGCCGACCTGGTGGTGCACGTGCCGGACGCCGACGTTCTGGTCGCCGGAGACCTGGTGGAGCAGGGCGGGCCGCCCGCCTTCGAGGACTCGTACCCCCTGCGGTGGCCGGACGCGCTGGCCGAGCTGCTGCGGCTGACCACGCCCGCGACGGTGGTCGTGCCCGGGCACGGCGCCCCGGTGGACGCGGAGTTCGTCCAGGCCCAGCACGCCCAGCTGGTCGAGCTGGCCTGGCTGATCCGCGCCGCGCACACCGCCGCCGCCCCGCCGGAACGCGTGGCCGCCGATTCCCCGTTCGGCGCCCGCCCCGGGCTGGCCGCCGCCCGCCGCGGCTACGCCGAACTCGACGGCACCGCCTGACCCGGCCGCCGGGCGCCGGACTCAGGAGGCGAAGCGCTCGAGCACCTCGGCGCGGGTGGGCATGGAGACCGCGCCGCCCGGCGACTCGCAGACCAGGCCGGCGACCCGCAGCGCGAACGCCACCCGCTCGTGCCAGCCGGTCGGCTCGGCCGGCTCGCCAGCGACCAGCAGATCCGCGATGAGCGCCGCCATCACCGAGTCGCCGGCGCCGGTGGCGTCGACCGCCCGGACCTTCGGCGCGGGCACGCGTACCGGATCGGGGCCGGCGGCGACCACGGCGCCGTCCGCGCCGAGGGTGACCACGACGGCCCCGGCGCCCAGTTCCCGCAGGTACGCCGCGACGCCCTCCACCGGCTCGCCCGGCCAGAGCAGCCCGGCGTCGGCGGCGCTGAGCTTCACCAGGTGCGCCCCGGCGGCGAACTCGACCACCACCTCGCGCAGCCCGGCCAGCGCGGCCGGACCGTCGAGCAGCCGGGGGCGCACGTTGGGGTCGAAGACCCGCAGCCGGGTGGTGAGCGACCAGGCCCGGCGGGCGGCGGCGAGCACCGGCGGGCAGAGCAGCACAATGGACCCGCAGTAGAGCACGTCGGCGCCCTCGACCAGCGCGACGTCCAGGTCGTCGGCGGTGAGCAGGCCGTACGAGGGCGGGTCGCCGTAGAACCGGAAGTCCGGCTCGGGCCCGGCGTGGGTGGTCACCGCGAGGCTGGTGGGCGCCGACACGGTGACCGCTCCGGTCAACCCGACGCCGGCGTCGTCGAGAAAACTCCGGATCCGGCCGGCCAGCACGTCGTCGCCGAGCGAGCCGACGAACTGCGCCGCGCCACCGAGCCGGGACAGCCCGACGGCCACGTTGAGCGGGCCACCGCCGATCTCCTGCCGGAAGACGGGCCGCCCCTCGCACTCGGCGTCGAGCAGGTCGACCAGGGCCTCGCCGAGCACCACCGCGTATCCCACGTCTGCTTCCTTTTTCATTGCTCACGCCTGTGCAGGCGTGAGTGCGGTCGGATGGTTCGCTCTCCGCCGTCGATAGCCCGGCTGGAGTCCTGGATCGGCAGTCTGATCCGGTGGCGATCGGTCCGCGCCTGCAAGATCTCCTTCACCCGTTTGTGGGTGGTGTGGAGGGTGATGTCGGGGTCATCGTGTCTTCGCAGGACGTTGATCGCGGCGGCATGGTCCGCCTGCCACACGACCCCGCACCGGGTGCAGTGAAGCCGATCCCGGTCACGGCGGCCGAGGCCACCGCATCGAGGACAGGCTTGTGACGTGTAGGCGGCGTTGACCAGCACGAGCGCAGAACCTCTGCGCTCCGACACATTCTGCAACGCCTCGGCGGTGACACCTTTCGTCCACGCGGCGAGGCGCCGGCTCATGTTCTTACCGAGCTTCCTGCGCCCGGCGAACGTTGTGGTGAGATCTTCGGCCACGACGACCTTGGCCTTGTCGACCACGGCGTGGACGGCGGTGAAGACTTCCGTCCGGATCTGGGCACGGTGCCGGGCGGCTTGCCGGTCCCGCTTGAGGGTGCCGAGGTTGTTCGCCTTGATCCGGGCGGCTTTGGCGTGGTCGCCGCGCAGGGCGGCGTTGTTCGCGATCGAGCGGAGCTTCGCTCGACGCCGGTTGCGCTCCTTCAGTCGGTCCGACTCGGCGGTCAGCAGCGCGCCGAGGTTGATGCCGTGGCGGTCACCGTCTGAATCGGTCAGCGCTTCGGTATAGCCCTTGTCGACACCGATCTCCCGGTCACCGCACGGCCGCTGCGACGACGGCAGGTCCGCGGCGTCGACCTGGTAGTGGACCTCGACCCGGCCGCCGCGCAGGATCAGCCGCAGCGTTCCCGACGGAGCGACTGTCGTGGACAGCGGCACCAGGACCGGCTTACGCGGTTCAAGGCCGGGAACGGCCAGCCACACATTCCCGCCGTCAGTCAGCCGGTAGGTGCGAACTTTGTCGGCGCGGATGATGATCTGATCACGGGTGTGGTTCTTGCCTCGCCGCCAGTGCCTGCGCATCAGCCGGGACAGGTAGGGGTCCTCGGCCCACCGGTCGGCCTTCACCAAGGAGAACAACCGCTTCCGGGGAACCGGATCGGCAGCGCGTCGGGCGACCGCGCGGCGGACGGCGACCTTCGCGGCCTCCCGGTTCGCGGCGATGTCGGCCATCGCATCGCGGAGGGTTTCCTTCCACGCGTTCGCCGGCACCCCGAAGCGCCGTGCGTCGCCGTCGGCCAGCCACTGATCGCGGACCTGCCGGTCCCGCAGCCCCGCCCCGGCGACGCAGCCGAACCGCTGCCACACCTCGGACCTGACCCGACCAAGGCGCCGCGCCTGCTCTAGCAGAGCCGCGTACTTGCCCGGGTTGAGGCGAGCCGAGTAGGCGATCCGGGTGACCTTCACCGGCCACCGCCCGACAACTCGTCCTTCAGGGCCTTCTCGTAACGGCGCAGACCGTCAACGCGGCACGAGAACGCGTGCACAATCGCCAGTAGGTCCTCAACAAGCTCCTGCCGCGGCGACAGCGACTCCTGGTTCGCCACGACGATCTCGCAGCCGTTGCGGTTCGCGACATGCTCCAGGAAGTCGAACCCGAACCTGGCCAGCCGGTCCCAGTGCGCCACCACCATCGTGCCGATCTCACCGCGGTCCACCGCGTCTATAAGC
Organism: Micromonospora sp. DT47; assembly: GCF_049844475.1. Taxonomy (NCBI): domain Bacteria; kingdom Bacillati; phylum Actinomycetota; class Actinomycetes; order Micromonosporales; family Micromonosporaceae; genus Micromonospora; species Micromonospora sp. DT47. The sequence goes on from NZ_JBNCLC010000021.1 coordinate 103,623, forward strand.
GCGACAAGCTTCTCGCGACGCAGGTTCATACCGCCACCGATCTCGGACACCCACTCATCGACCGCCAATCCACGAGCAAGGCAGAACTGCTCCATGGCCGCGACCTGCGAGGCGAGATCGTTCCTTTGGCCCGGTGACGACACCCGGCATGTTCAGCAAAGCCAGGTCGCAGGACCATCCAAACGTCGCTGTCGTCGAAGTACCGCTGCCCGGACCGGCTGCGCTTGGCCACCAGGCGCCCCTCGGACTCCCAGCGACGCACGGTACTCGCGGACCGCCCGATGCGCTCCGCGAACTCGCCAATCCGGTACAGCCCGCCCATATCCGCTAGCTATACACAACTCTACGCAAGAAGTCACGCACTAGTCGGCCCCTCCTCGAGGTCTGATCTTGTCGCATCAGGTTGGCACACTGCGCGGCATGTTGAGTGCTGAAGACACCGTATTGGCGTACTGGGCCGCGTGCGAGGCCCGGGACTGGGAGCGGTTCGGGGCACTGCTCACCGAGGAGGTCGTCTACGAGCTGCCGCAGACCCGGGAGCGGATCCACGGCCGCGCCGACTACCTACGGTTCAACCGGGAGTACCCGGGCGACTGGCATCTCGCCGTGGTCCGCGTCGTCGGCTCCGGCGCGGCCGCGGCCAGCTGGACCTCGTTCACCGTCGACGGCGAGCCGACCCCGGCCACCACCTTCTTCCAGCTGGACGAGGCCGGGTCGATCGTGCGCATCACCGAGTTCTGGCCGGAGCCGTACGAACCGCCGGCCGGCCGGGAGCACCTCGTCGAGCGGTACTGACACATCGAGGAACGGCTATTCGCTGACACCAATCCCGGACAGCTCGAGAGGTGGGCGGCCGGGCGGGCCCGAACCACGCGGTACGCCGCCGCCGGGGGGCCGCCCGGCGGTGAGCGGGCCCGGTGGCCGAACCCCGGCGTGGTGTT
>NZ_JBNCLC010000021.1:104573-109474 GCF_049844475.1 Micromonospora sp. DT47
CCGTGCTCCGCCCGCACCCCCAGCCCCCCCCCCCCGCGGGCCTCGCCGCGGCCGGCCGCCCCCCCCCCCCCTCGACCGCCGGCGGGAGCCCGCCGGACGGTCAGCGGACCATGGAGCCGACCACCGGCTTGGTGAGCAGGGCGGACTGGTTGCGCTGGATGCCCGGGTCGAGGGTCTTGGCGACGAAGATGGCGTGCCAGATGCAGAAGATCAGCACGGTCCACACCTTGCGCGAGTGGTCCGCCTCCTCCCGCTTGTGCTCGTCAAGCAGTCGCAGCGCGTACGACAGGTCGATCAGGTCGCCCGCGTCGGAGGTGGCGAGCACGTGCCGGGCCCACTCGTACATCTCGCCGCGCAGCCAGACCCGGGTCGGGGTCGGGAAGCCCAGCTTCTTCCGGTTGACGATGGCCGGCGGAACGACGCCCTGCAACGCCTGGCGCATGGCGTACTTGGTGGCGTCGGAGCGGGGCGGGAGCTTCAGGTCCACCGGGATGGTGGCCGCCACGTCGAAGACCGCCCGGTCCAGGAACGGCACCCGGACCTCCAGCGAGTGCGCCATCGAGATCCGGTCCGCCTTGACCAGGATGTCGCCGCGCAGCCAGGTGTAGAGGTCGACGTACTGCATCTTGGTGACGTCGTCCAGCTCGGTGCACTCGGCGTAGATCGGCGCGGTCACGTCCGTGTAGCGCACCGAGGGGTCGTAGCGGCGCAGCAGGTGCTGCTTCTCCTCCTCGGTGAACATCCGGGCGTTGCCGTAGTAGCGCTGCTCGATCGGGGTGGTCCCGCGCTCCAGGAAGCTCTTGCCCTTGACGCCCTGCGGGATGGCCTTGGAGACCGCCCGCAGCCCCTTCTGCACCCCGTCCGGCAGGCCGTTCACCGTGCCGAGCGAGAGCGGCTCCCGGTAGATGGTGTAGCCGCCGAAGAACTCGTCGGCGCCCTCGCCGGAGAGGACCACGGTGACGTGCTCGGCGGCCTTCTTGGCGACGAAGTAGAGCGGCACCAGGGCCGGGTCGGCCACCGGGTCGTCCAGGTGCCAGACGATCTTCGGCAGCGCGTCGATCATGTCCTGCGGCCCGATCTTGGTCGGGATGGTGGTCACGTCGAGGTGCCGGGCGGAGTCCTGGGCGACGTCGATCTCGGAGTAGCCGGGCACGTCGTACCCGACGGTGAAGGTGAGGATGTTCGGGTTGAACTCCCGGGCCAGGGCCACCACCGCGGTGGAGTCGATGCCGCTGGACAGGAACGAGCCGACCGGCACGTCCGAGCGCATGTGCATCCGGACGCTCTCCCGCAGCGTCTCAAGGATGTCGTGGTAGAGCCGCTGCTCGTCGGAGACCGGGGCGGGGCGGAACACCGGCCGGTACCACCGGCGGACGTCGATCCGGCCGCCCGGGCTCCAGGTGAGGTACTCGCCCGAGCCGATCCGGCTGACGCCCTTGTGCAGGGTGCCGGGCTCCGGCACGTACTGCAGGGTCAGGTAGTGGCTCAGGCTGGCCGTGTCGATCCCGGCGTCGCCCTGGTAGTTGGAGTGCGCGAAGGGCAGCAGCGCCTTCTTCTCCGAGGCGAGGTAGAGGCCGTCCTGGGTTTCCAGGTAGTGCAGCGGCTTGATGCCGAAGTAGTCCCGGGCGCCGAACGCGCGGCGCTCCTGCCGGTCCCAGATGACGAAGGCGAACATGCCGCGCAGCCGGGTGAGCACCTGCTCGCCCCAGTAGTGGTAGCCGGCGACGATCACCTCGCCGTCGCCGGCGGTGGCGAACTGGGCGCCGAAGTTGCGGGCCAGCTCGTCCCGCAGCTCGATGTAGTTGTAGATCTCACCGTTGAAGGTGAGCAGGTAGCGGCCGTTCGCGTAGGGCAGGGGCTCGTGGCTGGACGCCACGTCGATGATCGCCAGCCGCTTGTGCGCGAACACCCCGTCCGCGTACCGGCCGGAGGCGTCCCCGACCACCTCGACACCGGTCTCGTCCGGGCCGCGGTGGTGCAGGCATTCCAACGCCCCGGCGATGTTGTCGCGGTGAGCGGCGGCGTCACCGCGCGCGCTGAAGAAGGCCAGGAGTCCGCACATGGTGGTCATCTTTCCACGCGCGCGCAGCGGCCGTCGCGGCACCGCAGGCTCTCTCCCGCACGGCGGACGGGACAGCGCACGGACCAGCGACGACGCCGACGGTGGGGCGACGCGCGGACCGACGGCGCAGGCCCACCTCTCTGTGGGGTCGATCACACACGAATTGACAATGTCCCATGGAACAGTCGATCAACCACGAGTGGCGGACCGCCACTCCCGGCCGGTCCGGCCGAGGCGGTACCGTCGGACGAGCAACGACGCGGAGGGAGCGGACCATGGCCGAGGAACGGACGGGCGGCACGCCGGCGGACGGCACCGAATCGCACGACCCGGATTTCCCGGAGGCGTTCCTGGCCTTCATGCGGGAGGGCTGGCGGGACACCACCCTGCCGGTCGGCCCCCGCCCGGAGGTGCCCAACCACGCCAAGCGCCGGGCCGCGCTCTCCGCGGCCTTCCCGGGCGAGACGCTGGTCATCCCGACCGGCACCGAGAAGGTACGCGCCAACGACACCGACCACCCGTTCCGGCCGGGCAGCGACTTCGCGTACCTGACCGGTGACCACGACCCGGACAGCGTGCTCGTGCTCCGGCCGAACGGCTCCGGCCACGACGCCACGCTCTTCATGCGGCCCCGGTCGTCCCGGGAGACCGACGAGTTCTTCCGCAGCCGGCACGGCGAGCTGTGGGTGGGCCGGCGGCACACCGTCGCGGAGAAGTCCACCGAGCTGGGCCTGCCGACCGAGGATCTGACCGAGCTGGACGCGGCCCTCGCGGGGCTGGCGCCGGGGCGTACCCGGGTGTTGCGTGGTTTCGACGCCCGGGTGGACGCGGCCGTGCGCCCCTGGGACGGCGCCCGCGCCGAGGGCCAGCCGCCCCGCGACCGGGAGCTGGCCATCGCGATCTCCGAGCTGAAGCTGGTCAAGGACGAGTGGGAGATCGCCCAGCTCCAGGAGGCCGTCGACGCGACCGTCCGCGGCTTCGAGGACGTGGCCCGGGCACTGCCGGCGGACCGCGGGGTCTCCGAGCGGCTGCTGGAGGGGATCTTCGCGCTGCGCGCCCGGCACGACGGCAACGACGTCGGGTACGGCTCGATCGTCGGCGGCGGCGAGCACGCCACGATCCTGCACTGGGTGCACAACCACGGCGCCACCCGGCCGGGCGAGCTGCTGCTGATGGACATGGGCGTGGAGAACCGCAACCTCTACACCGCCGACGTCACCCGGGTGCTGCCGGTCGACGGCCGGTTCACCCCGCTGCAGCGCCAGGTCTACGACGCGGTGTACGCCGCCCAGCAGGCCGGCATCGACATCATCAAGCCCGGCGTGGCGTTCCGGGACGTGCACCTGACCGCGATGCGGGTGCTCGCCGAGGCGCTGAAGGACCTCGGGCTGCTGCCGGTGAGCGTGGACGAGGCGATGGACCCGGCCTCGACGGTCTACCGGCGGTGGACCCTGCACGGCACCAGCCACATGCTCGGCATCGACGTGCACGACTGTGCGAACGCCCGCAAGGAGAACTACCGCGACGGCGCGCTCGGCGAGGGTTACGTGCTGACCGTCGAGCCGGGCCTCTACTTCCAGCCCGAGGACGAGCTCGTCCCGGAGGAGCTGCGCGGCATCGGCGTCCGGATCGAGGACGACATCCTGGTCACCGCGACCGGCTCGGTGAACCTCTCGGCCGGCCTGCCGCGCCGCTCCGACGAGGTGGAGACCTGGCTGGCCGAGCAGCGCGAGGCCGGACCGCGCCTGCCGGGCTGACCCGGGCGTACGACCACAGCGGCGGGCCCCGCCGCCGGCGTCTGCGACGTTTTCCGTCGTTTCGACACCGGTAGCGGGGTCCGTCGGCGTTTGCGCGCTCAGCACCCTTCCGGACCACCTGCGCGCCGGATAACCCTGTCGCCCGATCTGGGGTAAATGCGGGGGTTTCTCGGATAAGTCCGCGTCGCGAGGATCCTTCTCATATCGTGATGATCAGAGGCTGCAAACCGATTTGTAGCTGGTCGCCCCACCTTGGGCGGTGCGACCCGTCTGATAGCACGAAAGGGCGGAAGGCTCTGATGTCCAACGACGTAACGACTTCCGACGGCGGGGCCCCGATGACCCCACCGACGAGCAGGCGGCGGGCGCTCTGGGTCGCCACCGGCGTGGCCGGGCTGACCGGCGTCGTCGGGCTGGCGGCGCTGGGCGGCCTCGCCGCTCGTGACAACAAGTCCGACAAGACGGACCGCGTGTCGGACACGCAGGCCGCCACGGCCCAGCAGAAGGTCAGCGACGACCGCAGAGACCTGGACGACGAGGGCAAGGACCGGGACAAGGACAAGGGCAAGGACCGGGACAAGGACAAGGACGAGCGCGATGTTCGGGAGGTGGACTGTGACGACGATGATCTGATCGAGGCCCTCGAACTGGCCAACCGGGATGAGGGTGGCACGCTGAAGCTGGCCCGCGACTGCACCTATGAGCTGGACGAGTTCGACAAGAAGTCCGAGGCGGGCCTGCCCACGATCAAGGAAGAGATCAAGATCGAGGGTAATGGCTCGACGATCAAGCGGGACTCCAGGGACGGCTTCCGGATCTTCCGGGTCGCCGATGGTGGTGACCTGACCCTGAAGGACGTCGCCGTCAAGAACGGCGCCGCCGCCGAGCGCGACCGCAAGGACGACAAGGACGGCCACGACAAGGACGGCAAGCACGACAAGGACGGCAAGGACCACAAGGACAGCAAGGACTACAAGGACAGCAAGGACAGCAAGGACAGCAAGGACAGCAAGGAGCACGGCAAGGACGGCAAGGAGCACGACAAGCACGGCAAGCACGACAAGCACGGCAAGGACGGCAAG
>NZ_JBNCLC010000022.1:0-104800 GCF_049844475.1 Micromonospora sp. DT47
CCACCTACCGGATGAGCATCGACAACCTCGCCGACTGGATCGCCACCCGCGGCTACTCCACCGCCTCCTGACCCCACAACGACAAGGGCCGACCCCCCACCCAGGGGCCGGCCCTTTCGTCGTCTCTGCGCCACCGTCAGGGGCGGCCCGCGGGTCAGCCGCCGGAGTCGGCCAGCTCGGCGCCCTCCGGGACGGTGTCGTCGTCGCGGCTGGCCAGCCAGCCGTCCGGGAGGAAGACCTTCCCCGGCGAGTTGGTACGGCCGCGGGGCTGGCCCAGCGTGGCCACCGGGAACGGCTCGGTCGGGTCCAGCTTGCCGAGCAGGTCGTCGAGCTGCGCCAGGCTCTCGATCATCGCCAGCTCGCGGCGCAGTTCGCTGCCGACCGGGAAGCCCTTCAGGTACCAGGCGACGTGCTTGCGGAAGTCGGTGCAGCCGTCCCGCTCGCCGCGCGCCGGGTTCCGCGCGCCCACGGTGAACTGGTCGACCAGCAGCTCGGCGTGGCGGCGCATGGTCGTCGCGACCTCGCCGAGGATGGGCAGCCGTCGCTCGGCGTGGCCGTTGAACGCCGCCTCCAGGTCGGCGAAGAGCCACGGCCGGCCCAGGCAGCCCCGGCCGATCACCACCCCGTCCACCCCGGTGTGGGCCACCATCCGCAGGGCGTCGTCGGCCTCCCAGATGTCGCCGTTGCCGAGCACCGGCACGTCCAGGGCCTGCTTCAGGGTGGCGATCGCGTCCCAGTCGGCGGTGCCGGAGTAGCGCTGCGCGGCCGTACGCCCGTGCAGGGCGACCGCCGCCACCCCGGCGTCCTGGGCGGCGAGGCCGGCCTCGACGTACGTCAGGTGGTCGTCGTCGATGCCCTTGCGCATCTTGACGGTGACCGGCACCCCGGCGGGTGACGCGGCGTCCACCGCGGCCTTGACCAGCCGGGCGAAGAGCCGGCGCCGCCAGGGCAGGGCGGAGCCGCCGCCCTTGCGGGTGACCTTGGGTACCGGGCAACCGAAGTTGAGGTCGATGTGGTCGGCGAGGTCCTTTTCGACCACGATCCGCACCGCGGCGGCGGTGATCTCCGGGTCGGTGCCGTAGAGCTGGAGGCTGCGCGGCTTCTCCTCGTCACCGAACGCGATCATGCGCAGCGTCTTCGGGTTCCGCTCGACCAGCGCGACCGTGGTGATCATCTCGCAGACGTAGATGCCACCGCCCTGTTCCCGGCAGAGCTGCCGGAAGCCGACATTGGTGATGCCGGCCATCGGGGCGAGCACCACCGGCGGCCACACCTGGTGCGGCCCGAGGGTGAGCGGGCGGAGCGCGACGGAAGCGGCGGGACTGGTCACGTACCCAAGAATCCCACGCCGGTCGCCGCCCGCCGGGGCCCGGTGGCCGGTCGCCGCCGCGATGGTGAGCGAACTCGCACCGCGACGGCGACCGGCGTACGGGTCAGTAGGTACCGGGGTTGGACAGGATCAGCCCCCTCGACCAGGTTGGAGAGGATCTGGTTCGGCCCCCACCAGTTCAGCGAGTCGGACGGCCGGTCAGCAGCCGGGCAGGCGCTCGATCAGGTAGCGCTCGACCTGGTCCAGCGCGACCCGCTCCTGGGCCATGGTGTCCCGGTTCCGCACGGTCACCGCGTCGTCGTCGAGGGTCTCGAAGTCGACCGTCACGCAGAACGGGGTGCCGATCTCGTCCTGCCGGCGGTAGCGGCGGCCGATCGCCTGCGAGTCGTCGAACTCGACCACCCAGCGCTTGCGCAGCTGGGCGGCGAGGCCCTTGGCCTTCGGCGAGAGCGCCTCGTTGCGGGACAGCGGCAGCACCGCCACCTTCACCGGGGCCAGCCGCGGGTCGAAGCGCATCACGGTGCGCTTGTCCACGCCGCCCTTGGTGTTCGGGGCCTCGTCCTCGTCGTACGCCTCGAGCAGGAACGCCAGCACCGCGCGGGTGAGGCCGGCGGCCGGCTCGATGACGTACGGCATCCAGCGCTCCTGCTTCGTCTGGTCGAAGTAGGACAGGTCGACGCCGGAGTGCTTGCTGTGCGTGGAGAGGTCGAAGTCGGTGCGGTTGGCGATGCCCTCCAGCTCGGCGAACTCGGCGCCGCCGAACTGGAACCGGTACTCGATGTCGACGGTGCGCTTCGAGTAGTGGGAGAGCTTCTCCTTCGGGTGCTCGTAGATGCGCAGGTTGTCCACGGAGAGACCCAGGTCGAGGTACCAGTTCCAGCGCTCCTGGAGCCAGTACTCGTGCCACTGCTCGTCCGTGCCCGGCTCGACGAAGAACTCCATCTCCATCTGCTCGAACTCCCGGGTACGGAAGATGAAGTTGCCCGGCGTGATCTCGTTGCGGAACGACTTGCCGGTCTGCGCGATGCCGAACGGCGGCTTCTTGCGGGCGACCGTCTCCACGTTCTTGTAGTTGATGAAGATGCCCTGGGCGGTCTCCGGGCGCAGGTAGTGCATGCCCTCGTCGCTCTCCACCGGGCCGAGATAGGTCTTCATCAGGCCGTTGAACATCTTCGGCTCCGTGAAGGTGCCCTTGTTGCCGCAGTTCGGGCAGTTCAGCTCCTGCAGCGAGGTCAGCGGCTTGCCGTGCTTCTCGGCGTACGCCTCCTCCAGGTGGTCCGCGCGGAACCGCTTGTGGCAGGACTGGCACTCGGTCAGCGGGTCGACGAACTCGGCGATGTGGCCGGAGGCCTCCCACACCTTGCGGGCCAGGATGACCGCGGAGTCCAGGCCGACGACGTCATCGCGCTGCTGGACCATGGTCTTCCACCACTGCCGGCGGACGTTCTCCTTGAGCTCCACACCGAGCGGACCGTAGTCCCACGCCGACCGGGTGCCCCCGTAGATCTCACTGGAGGGGAAGACGAAGCCTCGGCGCTTGGCGAGGCTGACGACGGCGTCGATACGGTCGGCTGGCATGTTTCCTCCTACGCCGGCTGGCGGTCGGCGGGGACGTGATATGGACGGAACGAACAGTTCGGGACAACGGTACGACCAGCGGCACCCCCGAGCCCAGCAGAATACCGGGGACGGCTCAGGTGACCCCGCAGACCTCCATGCCGCCGGTCTGCTGGTCGGCGGCGAGGGTCACCTGCTGGACGTCCCGGCTGCCGCCGCTGAAGGTCACGTCGACCGGCACGGTCAGCGCGGTCGGATCGACCTCGCCGACCCGGTAGGCGGCGACCGCCGGCTCCTCGGCCACCCGCCGGGCGAACTCCGCCCGCGACTCGCGCCGCTGCGCGTCGTCGCAGAGCTTGTCGTACGCCTTGGCGAACTCCCGCTCGACCAGCGCGCGGTAGTAGTCGTCGGTGACCGACTTCCCCTGCTCCTCGATGGCCTGAACGTTGCTGACCACCAGCCCGATGGCGGCCGCGCCGCCCCCGCCGCAGCAGATCAGCAGGGCGAGCGCGCCCACGCCGAGCCCCAGCCAGAGACGTTTCCGGCCGCCCTCGGTCGGCGGCGCGGCGAACGGCGGGGCCACACCCGGCCCCGGCGGCGGGGCGGGCACTCCCGGGTCGCCCGACGACCCGGGCGGCGGGGTGCCGTCCCGGCCGGGCGGCGGGGGGTACGGCGGTGGGGCTGCCGGGCCGGGAGCGGTCATAGGAGCAGGGTAGTGCCCGCCGGCTCAGCGGTGTGGACGCGAGGCCCGATCACTACTGGCCACCACGACCGCACCCTCCGGGGCGGCACTGGCCAGCGTCTCGTACGCGGACGGCTCGTCGAGCGACTCGGCGAGCAGCGGCACCGCGGCGATCTTGACGTCGAAGCCGCCCAGCGCCCGCCGGTACGTGCCGACCGACTCCCACTCGGTGACCAGGCACCAGTGCCGGGGGTCGTCCAGCGCGCGGAGGAGTTCGCCGCGCAGGTAGCCGGGGCGGTCGGCGAGCGCGGCCAGGGCGGCGTGCGCCCGGCCGGCGAAGTCGTCCGCGACATCGACGTCGACCACGAACCGGTTGGTCACCAACACCGGGTTCCTCCTCGTAGAGTCTGTGGGATGCAGCGTACGCAGAGCCCCCTGCTGGCCCGGCTGGCCCGGGTGAACCCGACGACGATGTTCCTCGCCACGCTGGTGCTGGTGATGGTGGCGTTCTTCGCGCCCGGCCCGGTCGGCGGGGTGCTGCTGCTGGCGCTGGCCGCCGGGCTGGTCTTCCTGCTCGCCACCACCTGGCCGGTGCAGACGCCGCGGACCCGGGTGCTCCGGTTGGTCATGCTGACGCTGCTGATCACGGTGGCCCTGGTCAAGCTGCTCTGACATGCAATCATGCGTTTTTGACAATCATTGTCGTTGCCACGGACAGTTGATGACATGACCGCCCGATCCCTGCCCCGCGTCCTGGCCGCCGCCGCCGCCCTGCTCGCCCTCGGCGGCGCCACCGCCTGCTCCACCGGCGCCGGCGCCGACCCGGACCGGGTGGACGTGGTGGCCGCCTTCTATCCGCTGCAGTTCGTCGCCGAGCGGGTCGGCGGGGACGCGGTCACGGTCACCAACCTGGCCAAGCCGGGCGCCGAGCCGCACGACCTGGAGCTCAACCCGGGCCAGGTGGGCCAGGTCAGCGAGGCGGAGCTGGTCGTCTACCTCAAGGGCTTCCAGCCGGCGGTGGACGAGGCCGTCGACCAGAACGCCGCGAAGCGGGCCTTCGACGTGACGACGGTGCAGCCGCTGCAGGACGCCGCGCACGGCGGACACCAGCACGAGGGTGAGGCCGGTCACGCCGAGGAGGAGAGCGGCGGCAAGGACCCGCACCTCTGGCTCGACCCCACCCGGCTGGCCACCGTCGCCGACAAGCTCGCCGAGCGGCTCGGCGAGGTCGACCCGGACCGGGCCGCCGACTACACCTCCCGGGCCACGGCGCTCCGCGGCGAGCTGGAGAAGCTCGACACCGAGTACGCCGCCGGGCTGAAGACCTGCCAGCGCCGGGAGATCGTGGTCAGCCACACCGCCTTCGGCTACCTCACCGAGCGCTACCGGCTGGAGCAGGTCGGCATCACCGGTCTCACCCCGGACACCGAGCCCTCTCCGCAGCGGCTGGCCGAGGTCGCCCGGGAGGCCCGGGAGCACCAGGCCAGCACGATCTTCTTCGAGACGCTGGTCAGCCCGAAGGTCGCCGAGACCATCGCCGCCGAGGTCGGCGCAAAGACCGCGGTGCTCGACCCGATCGAAGGGCTCTCCGGCGACCGGGGCGGGGACTACCTTTCGGTGATGCGCGCCAACCTGGCCACCCTGCGGACCGCGCTGGGGTGCTCGTGACCACGCCGGTGATCCACGTCCACCACGCGGCGGCCGGCTACGACGGCCGGCCCGTGCTGCGGGACGTCTCGCTGACCGTCACCGCCGGCGAGGTGGTCGCCGTCCTGGGCGCCAACGGCTCCGGCAAGTCCACCCTGATCCGCGCCGTGCTCGGGCTGGTCCCGCTGACCGCCGGCTCGGTGGAGCTGTTCGGCACCCCGCTGCGCCGGTTCCGGCTGTGGCGGCGGATCGGGTACGTCCCGCAGCGGCTCGGCGCCAGCGGCGGCGTACCTGCCACCGTGCGCGAGGTGGTCGCCTCCGGGCGGCTGGCCCGCCGGGGCGTGCTGCGCCCGTCCGGTCGCGCCGACCGGGCCGCGGTCGACGCGGCGCTGCGCGCGGTCGGGCTCGCCGACCGGGCCGGCGACCCGGTGGCCACCCTCTCCGGCGGCCAGCAGCAGCGCACCCTCATCGCCCGGGCACTGGCTGGCGAGCCGGAGCTGCTGGTGCTCGACGAGCCGACCGCCGGGGTCGACGCGGCCAGCCAGGAGGCGTTCGCCGGGGCGCTGCACGACTTCGTCGGCGGCGGCGGGACGGTGCTGCTGGTCGCCCACGAGCTGGGCCCGCTGCGCCCGCTGATCAGCCGGGCGGTCGTCGTGCACCAGGGCGGCGTCTGCCACGACGGCGCCGTGCCGGAACCGGCCGGCCACCACGCCGAGCCCGACCACGACCACGTGCACCCGCACGGTCCCGAGGAGCCCGCCGGGCTGTGGAGCAGCTGAGCATGGACCTCTTCCAGTACGACTTCATGTGGCGGGCGCTGCTCGGCGCCCTGGTGATCGGGCTGGCCGCCCCGGCGCTCGGGATCTACCTGGTGCAGCGGCGGCTGGCGCTGATCGGCGACGGCATCGGGCACGTGGCGCTGACCGGCGTCGGCGCCGGCCTGCTGCTCAACCGCTCCCCGGTGCTGGTGGCGGTGGTCGCGGCGACCCTCGGCGCGATCACCATCGAGCTGGTCCGGGCCCGCGGCCGTACCTCCGGCGACCTAGCGCTGGCGCTGCTCTTCTACGGCGGCATCGCCGGCGGCGTGATGCTGGTCGGCCTCTCCGACGCCAGCAGCGCCAACCTCAACGCGTACCTCTTCGGGTCGCTGACCACCACCTCGGCCGCCGACCTGACCACCATCGCGGTGCTCGGCGCGACCATCGGGGTGATCATGCTGGCGCTGCGCCCGGCACTCTTCGCGGTCTGCCACGACGAGGAGTACGCCCGGGTCTCCGGGTTGCCGGTCCGGGCGTTGAACCTGCTGCTGGCGGTCACCACCGCGGTGACCGTGACCATCGCCATGCGGGCCGTCGGCGTACTGCTGATCAGCGCCCTGATGGTGGTGCCGGTGGCCACCGCGCAGCAGGTCACCCGAGGGTTCCGCAGCACCATGACGGCGGCCATGGCGCTCGGCCTCTTCGCCGCGGGGGCCGGGGTCTGGGTGGCGGCCAGCGCGGACACCGCCCCGGGCGCCTCGGTGGTGCTGCTGGCGATCGCCTCGTTCCTGGTCGTCGCGGTCGGCGCGGCCGCCTGGCGGGTGCTGCGCCGCCGCGCCACCCCGACCACCACGACCGACCACGAACCACACGAGGTCGTGCTCCGGTGACGCGGGGACACGGCGTGTCGGTGGTATTGGTTACCGTTGCAGGGTGACCGGCAGGAATGGCTATGACGCCTTCGAGGGGGCGGGTGACCTGCTGCGCGCCCTCTCGGCTCCGATCCGGCTGGCGATCGTGAGCGAGCTGGCGCAGGGTGAGAGGTGCGTGCACGAGCTGGTCGAGAAGCTCGGCGCCGCGCAACCGCTGGTCTCCCAGCACCTGCGGGTGCTGCGCGGTGCCGGGGTGGTGCGTGGCTCCCGGCGCGGCCGTGAGATCGCGTACGCGCTGGTCGACGAGCATGTCGCGCACATCGTGGCGGACGCGGTCAGCCACGCCGGGGAGGGATCATGAGCGAGCGGATCGTCGGGCACAGCGCGCTGGAGCCCCACGGCGTCGCCGATCCGAGGGAGGCGGCGGCATGACCGAGAGCAGCGCCGCGCTGCGCAACACCCGGCAGCGGTCCGCGGTGAGCGCGCTGCTCGCCGAGGTCGAGGGTTTCCACAGCGCGCAGGACCTGCACGCCATGCTGCGCGCCCGGGGTGAACGGGTCGGGCTGACCACCGTCTACCGGACGCTGCAGGGCCTCGCCGACGCCGGCGACATCGACGTGATGCGCCCGCCCGGCGGCGAGCACCTCTACCGCCGGTGCAGCGAGGGCCACCACCACCACCTGGTCTGCCGGTCCTGCGGGCGCACCGTCGAGGTGGCCGGGCCGACCGTGGAGACCTGGGCCGAGCGGGTGGCGGCGCAGCACGGCTTCTCCGACGTCAGCCACACCCTGGAGATCTTCGGCAGCTGCCCGGAGTGCGCCGGCTGACGGCCCGCGCGGCCGTGCCGGGCGGGCGGTGACGCGCGGCGGTGCCGGGCGGGCGGTGACGCGTGGGGGTGCCGGGCGGCCGCCACCGTGGCACGCTGTCCGGCGTGAAGATCTACGCTGACCGTTTTCCGGTCGCCCTCCGTCAGCTCCTCACCGACCTGCTGGTCGCCGTCTGGGTGTACGCGGCGATCCGCTTCGCCCTCTGGCTGCACGACCTGGTGCAGAAGCTCGCCGTACCCGGACAGAAGCTGGAGGGGGCCGGCGGGGGCCTCGCCGACAACCTGGCCGACGCCGGCGGCAAGATCGGCCGCGTGCCGCTGGTCGGCGACGAGCTGACCACCCCGTTCAACAAGGCCGCCGACGCCGCCCGCGCGATGGCCGAGGCGGGCCGGGACCAGCAGGAACTGGTCGGCCAGCTCGCCCTGGCGCTCAGCATCGCCGTGCTGGTCTTCCCGCTCGGCCTGGTGCTCGTCGGCTGGCTGCCGCTGCGCCTGCGCTGGATGCGCCGGGCCGCGTCGGCGAAGGCACTGGCCGTCGCCCCGGCCGGGCGGGACCTGCTGGCCCTGCGGGCGCTGGCCGGTCAGCCGCTGCGCAAGCTGACGAAGATCGATCCGGACGTGGCCGAGGCGTGGCGCCGCGGCGACGACGCCACCGTCGACGCGCTCGCCGCGCTGGAGCTGCGCCGCCTCGGCCTGCGGGGCGGCCGCTAGGCTGTGCCGGTGCTCTGGTTCCTGATCGTCATCGCGGTGCTGCTGCTCGGCTACGCCGCCGCCCTCGTGAGCTTCGTCCGCCGGGGGCGCAAGATCCCGCCGGCGGCGTACCTGGTGCTCGCGGCCCTCAACGGGCTGATCCTGGCCGGGGTGCTGGCCTGGGCGATCGCCCGCTGACCGCGCACGGCGGCCGGTCAGCCGGCGCGCCGCGCGCGCGGGGCGTACGCCGGATGCGGCATGGCGCGGTGTCCGGGCTGCCGGAGACCGCGACATGCCGCACGTCGTGGCGGGCGGCGGACGTCAGCCCCGCGGCGGGATGCGGCGGCGGACGTCCGGCGTGGTGGACGGGCCGGGCGACCAGCGCGCGACCCACGGCGCGTCGGCCGGCGGCGTCAGCACACCCTCCTCCAGGCCGGCGTACCGGCCGGCGAGGATCCGCTTCGCGGCGGCCACGTCGACCGAGTCGGTGTTGTCCCACAGGGCGGTGAAGAGCTGCTCCACTCGGATCCGCGCCTGCCGGCAGAACAGGTCGGCCAGCTCGATGTTCTCCGGGCGGGTGTCCTTCTCCGCGTACGCCCGGAGGCAGACCGCGGACATCGCGAACAGCTCCGCGCCGATGTCCACCACCCGGCCGAGGAACGCCTGCTTGCGCTCCATCTTCCCCTGCCAGCGGGACATCGCGTAGAAGGTCGACCGGGCCAGCTTGCGCGAGGAGCGCTCCACCTGCCGCAGGTGGCCGGCGAGCGGGCCGAACTCGGCGTACGCCCCGGGGCGCTGCCCCTTGCCGACCGCCAGGGTCGGCAGCCATTTCGCGTAGAAGGCACCGGCCCGGGCCCCCGCCTTCGCCTTGCGGCCGAGCCCGGCGTCCGGGTCGATGATGTCGCCGGCCACCGAGAGGTGCGCGTCCACCGCCTCCCGGGCGATGAGCAGGTGCATGATCTCGGTGGATCCCTCGAAGATCCGGTTGATCCGCAGGTCCCGCATGATCTGCTCGACCGCGGCGGGGCGCTCGCCCCGGGCGGCCAGCGAGTCTGCCGTCTCGTAGCCGCGCCCGCCCCGGATCTGGATCAACTCGTCGGCGATCTTCCAGGCCATCTCGCTGGCGTAGAGCTTGACCAGGGCCGCCTCGATCCGGATGTCGTTACGGTCGTCATCGGCGAGCAGGCAGCAGAGGTCGAGCATGGTCTCCATGCCGTACGTGGTGGCGGCGATGAAGGCCAGCTTCTGGGCGACCGCCTCGTGCTCGCCCACCGGCCGGCCCCACTGCACCCGGTCGGCGGCCCACTCCCGGGCCACGTTCAGCGACCACTTGCCGGCGCCGACGCACATCGCCGGCAGCGACAGCCGGCCGGTGTTCAACGTGGTCAGCGCGATCTTCAGGCCCTTGCCCTCGCCGCCGATCACGTTCTCCTTCGGCACGAAGACGTCGTGGAAGCGGGTGAGGCTGTTCTCCAGGCCGCGCAGGCCGACGAAGGCGTTGCGCCGCTCGACCGTGATGCCCTCGCTGTCGCCGTCCACCACGAACGCGGTGATGCCGCCGCGCCGGCCGTCGGCGGCCGGCACCCGGGCCATCACCACCAGCAGCGTGGCGACGGTGCCGTTGGTGGCCCAGAGCTTGACCCCGTTGAGCCGGTAGCCGGCGCCGTCGGCGGTCGGCTCCGCGGTGGTGGCCAGCCGGGCCGGGTCGGAGCCAACGTCCGGCTCGGTGAGCAGGAACGCGGAGACCTCGCCGGCGGCCAGCCGGGGCAGGAAGCGCTGCTTCTGCTCGTCGGTGCCGAACATCTTCAGCGGCTGCGGCACGCCGATGGACTGGTGGGCGGAGAGCAGCGCGCCGATCGCCGGGCTGACCGAGCCGACCAGCATCAGCGCCCGGCAGTAGTGCAGGTTGCTCAGCCCGAGGCCGCCGTACTTCCGGTCGATCTTCATGCCGAAGGCGCCCAGCCGGGCCAGCCCGTGGAACACCTCGTCCGGGATGGACGCGTCCCGCTCGATCGCTGCGCCGTCCACCTCGGAGCGCAGGTACGCCCCCAACTCGGCGAGGAACGTCTCGGCCCGCTCGACGTCCGCCGGGTCGGACCGCGGCCATGGGTTGATCAGATCCAGCCGGAACCGGCCGAGGAAGAGCTCCTTGCCGAAGCTGGGCCGGTCCCAGGCCGCTTCCCGGGCAGCCTCGGCGACCTGACGGGCTTCCTTCTCGGAGACCTGACCCGCCTCGGCCGGCAGCGGCCCGGCGCCGTCCTGGGTGCTGTTCTGCGTCGTGGTCACGGCTGCCCCCTCGAACCTCGGTCCGGCTGCGTCGACGTGCGCGACAAGGAAAACGCTACCCCCGGTTGTTACCCAGGGGTAGCGTTGTCGCACGTCCGATTTTCCGCCGGTCAGGACGGGTCAGTCACCGCTCAGCACCTGCGGCTCGTCATCGTCATCGTCATCGTCGTCGTCGTCGATGTCGCCCCAGCTGCGCCGGGCGAACGGCAGGATCATCCAGAAGGTCAGGAACCAGAGCGCCGTGACCGCGCTGAGCGCGAAGGCGATCGGCCGGCTCAGCACGAAGTCGGTGATCAGCAGCACCGCGCTGACCATGGAGACCAGCATGAAGGCGAGGCCGCCAGTGGCCATCCGGTGCGCGAAGCGGACCAGCTCCGGCTTGCGGCCCTGGCGGAACAGCGCCCGGTGGAAGGCGACCGGCGAGATGATCATCGCGGTGGCGGCGGCCGCCGACAGCAGCGCGACGATGTAGACGTCCTTCTGGAAGTCCGTGGTCCGGGTGAACCCGTTGCTGAACGGCAGGGTCAGCAGGAAGGCGAAGAGGATCTGCACTCCGGTCTGCGCGACCCGCAGCTCCTGCAACAGGTCGGCGAAGTTGCGCTGCCAGCGCTGCTTCTCGGATTCCTTGGACAATGCGCTACCTCCGGATGAGACGGTACTGCCGGCGGGGCTCAGCCCGCCGGCAGCAACGCCATTGCCCGATTAGGACGCGCGCGAAACCGGATCATGATCCTCGACGGATCCGGCCGGCGTACCGGGCCTCCAGCGCGGCGTTGTGCTCGTCGCCGCCGGCGATGTTGGCCGACAGGTAGACCGGGGGCCGCTCCCCCGCCGCGATCAGCCGGGCCACCGTCTCGGCCACGATCTGCTGGGCCAGCAGGGCCGCGGTGATCGAGGAGACCGCGCCGACCGCGCCGCCACCCGGCAGCGGCAGGGTCGCGTCGCCGTACGGGGCGCCGTTGTCCAGCACCACGTCGGCGAAGTCGGCGAGCTTGCGCCCGGACGGGTGGCGCGAGGTCATCCGGCCCGAGTGCTCGGCCGAGGTGATCGCGATGAGCCGGTGCCCGCGCTCCTTCACCACCGAGGCGAACTCCACCATCGCGCCGTTGACACCGGAGTTGGAGGCGAGCACGAAGATGTCCGGCGGGCTGACCGGCGCCAACTCGTAGAGCCGGTGCGCCACCGCGGGGTCGCGTTCCAGGTGCGGCCCGAGCACGCTCGCCGGCGCCCCGCCGAGCAGTACCAGGTCGCGCAGCGCGATCCGGTTGGTCGGCACCAGCCCACCGGCCCGGCCGGCGATCTCCATGGCCAGCGCCTCGGAGTGGCCGGTGCCGAAGGCGTGGATCACCCCGTCGGCCCGCAGCGCCTCGGCGAGCAGGTCGGCCGCCCGACCCACCGCCTCGCGCTGGCCGGCCGCCACCCGGTCGATCGCCGCGGTCACCACGGCCAGGTAGTCCTCGGCGCTCACCGTCATGCTTCCTCCGTCCGTCGTCGGTCTGCTGATCGTCACCGCCCGGTGCCGCACCCCCGCCGGGAGCGCCGGGCCGCTCCCGGCCGGGCCGCACCGCGGACCGGTGCCGGGCGGTCCGCGGCCGGCTCAGGCCAGGCCGCGGACCCGGTCCAGGATCGCCTCGGCCAGCGGAGCCGGCGCCTCGTCGGGGATCCAGTGGGTCACCCCGGACAGCTCCACGAAGCGGTAATCGCCGGTCACCTGCGCCGCGCACGCCTCGGCGGCCGTCCGGCCGATGGCCACGTCCTTGTCGCTCCAGACGTACGTGGTCGGCACATCGACCGGCCCGGTGGCGGCCAGGTCGGTGCGGGACATTGCCCGGTACCAGTTCAACGCGGCGGTCAGCGCGCCCGGCTCGCGCATCGGCTCGGCGTACCTGGCGACCCGCTCGGCGTCCCCGACGCCGCCGAGCATCCTGCGCAGCGCGGCGGCGTTGAGCGCCAGCAGCACCTTCTCCGCCTTGCCCGGCTTGCGGAACAGCAGGATGTACGACGAGCGCGCCTTCTGCTGCGGATCGGTGGAAAGTGCGTGCGCCATGGCGCCCGGGTGCGGCACCGAGACGGCGGTCAGCGTCCGGACCCGCTCCCGGTGCCGGGCGGCCAGGTGCCAGGCGACCAGCGAACCCCAGTCGTGCCCGACGACGTGCGCGGCGTCGACCCCGAGCGCGTCGAGCACGGCGACCGCGTCGGCGACGCACTCGGCCATCCGGTAGTCCTCGACGGCGGCCGGCCGGGCGCCCGGCGAGTAGCCGCGCTGGTCCAGCGCGTACGTGCGCAGGCCGGCGGCGTGCAGTGCCGGCACCACCTCGTCCCACTCCCCGCCGTGCTGGGGGAAGCCGTGCAGCAGGAGGACGGGGTCGCCGCCCTCCGGGCCGCCGGTGCGTACCTCGAACGTCAGCCCTCGCGCTTCGACCCGCATGATCGGCAGCCTACCCAGCCCGCCGCCGGGTCACCGTGCGCCGCCGGGTCGGCCGCCGAGCGGCTGGGCCGTGGCCCCAGGTCAGTGCTAGCGTCTGCCGAGACAACTTCACATCCGACAGGGGAGCGCACAGCGCTGAGAGTGCGGGCACCGCCCGCAGACCCTCGAACCTGATCTGGGTAATGCCAGCGCAGGGAGTTCGGTCGACCTCCAGCCGCGCCGCCGTCCGGTGTACCGGGCGCGGCGTGCGTCTTCTCCTGGTTCCTTCACCTGAACTGGGAGCAATCATGCGGGACAACACCACCAGCCGGTGGCGCACCATCGACATCGTCATCGCCTCGGTGCTCGGGGTGGCCTTCGGCGTCATCTTCTGGGCCTGGGGCCTGCTGTGGAACGGGCCGGCGGACGCGATCCCGCTGCCCGGCCGGGCGGTTCTCTACGGCGTGTGGCTCGTGCCGGCGGTGCTGGGCGCGCTGATCATCCGCAAGCCCGGCGCCGCGTTCTTCACCCTCACCTTCGCCGCGCTGGTGTCGGTGGCGCTCGGCAGCAGCTGGGGCTGGACGCTGGTCGTGCAGGGCCCGCTGGAGGCGGCCGCCGCCGAGCTGGCCTTCGCGCTGTTCGCGTACCGCAACTACCGGCTGCCCGTCGCGCTGCTGGCGGGCACGCTCGCCGGACTCGCCGCCGCGATCTATGACGTCTTCGTCTGGTACCCGGGCACCGCGTGGGGCAGCTTCCGCCTCCCGTACATCCTGATCACGGCGGCCAGCTCGCTGGTGGTGGCGGGTCTGGGCAGCGTCGCGCTCACCCGCGCGCTGGCCGGCACCGGCGTCCTCGACCGCTTCCCCGCCGGCCGCGAACGCGCCGCCGTCTGACCGGCCACCGGTAATCCACGTCGGTCATGGGGTTGCCGGCGAGGTCGATCGCGGGAACCACCGTCGACCTCATGATCGACCGGGCAGGCTGGGCAGGGAGGGGGCACGGGTGAGCGCGGTCGAGATGCGCGGGTTCGGGTGGCGGCACGCCGGGCGGAAGGCCTGGGCGGTACGTGGTGTCGACCTGCGCGTCGAGGCCGGGGAGCGGGTGCTGCTGCTCGGGCCCTCCGGGGCGGGCAAGAGCACCCTGCTGGCGGCGCTGGCCGGGCTGCTGCCCGACGACTCCGGCGAGCAGGAGGGGACCGTCGAGATCGACGGTCTCGACCCGCGCAAGGGCCGGGAACGGGTCGGCATCGTCTTCCAGGACCCGGAGACCCAGCTGGTGATGGCCCGGTGCGGCGACGACGTCGCGTTCGGGCTGGAGAACCGCGGGGTGCCGGCCGGCGAGATCTGGCCGCGGGTGGACGAGGCGCTGCGCCGGGTCGGCTTCCCGTACCACCGGGACCGGCCGACGGCGGCGCTCTCCGGCGGCGAGCAGCAGCGCCTCGCCCTGGCCGGGGCGCTCGCCCTGCGCCCGGGGCTGCTGCTGCTCGACGAGCCGACGGCGAACCTCGACCCGGCCGGCGCCGCGCTGGTCCGGCAGGCGGTGGCCGCCGCCCTGGACGCCGACACCACCCTGATCCTGGTCGAGCACCGGGTCGCCGACGCGCTGCCGCTGGTCGACCGGGTGGTGGTGCTGGAGCCGGGCGGCGGGGTCCGGGCTGACGGACCGCCCGGCGCGGTCTTCGCCGCGTACGGCGACGCGCTCGCCGCCGAGGGCGTCTGGGTGCCCGGCCGTATCGCGCCGCCCCGGCGGGCCACCGCGCCCGCCGGGGAGCTGCTGCTCACCGCCGACCGGCTCGGCCTGCCACCCCGGCTGGCCGTCACCGATCTCCGGGTACGCGCCGGCGAGGCGCTCGCCGTGCTCGGGCCGAACGGCGCCGGCAAGTCCACCCTCGCGCTGCTGCTCGGCGGGCTGCTCCGGCCGGGCGCCGGCACGGTCACCGCGACGGCGGAGCTAGCCGGGGCCGACGCCCGTACTCCCCCGCACCGCTGGCGGGCACCCGCACTGGCCCGGCGGATCGGCTCGG
The DNA here is from genome assembly GCF_049844475.1 of Micromonospora sp. DT47. Lineage (NCBI taxonomy): Bacteria > Bacillati > Actinomycetota > Actinomycetes > Micromonosporales > Micromonosporaceae > Micromonospora > Micromonospora sp. DT47. The sequence goes on from NZ_JBNCLC010000022.1 coordinate 15,079, forward strand.
TCTTCCAGGATCCGGAGCACCAGTTCGTCACCGGCACGGTCTTCGACGAGCTGGCGCTCGGCCCGCGCCGGACCGGTCGACCCGAGGCGACCATCGCGTCCACCGTGGACGGACTGCTGGAGCGGCTGCGGCTGACGAAGCTGGCGGCGGCCAACCCCTACACCCTCTCCGGCGGCGAGGCGCGGCGGCTGAGCGTGGCGACCGCCCTGGCCACCGCGCCCCGCCTGCTGATCTGCGACGAGCCCACCTTCGGCCAGGACCGGCGGACCTGGCTGGAGCTGGTGGACCTCTTCGCCGAGCTGCGCGACGCCGGCCACGGCGTCGTCACGGTCACCCACGACCCGGACTTCGTCGCCGCCCTCGCCGACCGCAAGGTCACCCTGGAACGCCCGGCCGACCCGGCGGCCCTGGAGCGCCCGGCGGACCCTGCGGCCCTGGACCGCCCGTGATCAGCGTCGAGCCGGTCGCCGCGCCCGGCGCGCCGCTGGCCCGGCGCAACCCGGTGGCGAAGCTCGCCGCGGCGCTGGTCTTCTCGTTCGCGCTGATCGCCACTGTGGATCCGGTCGCACCGGCGATCGCCATCGCCATCGAACTGGCCGCGCTGCCGCTGTTCGGGATCCGCTACCGGGTGCTGGCCCGACGGGCCTGGCCGCTGCTGGCCAGCGCGGCCGGCATCCTGATCACGCTGGTGCTCTTCGCCGCCGACCGCTCGGGCCGGGTGCTGGCCGAGGCCGGGCCGGTGGTGGTCACCTCCGGGGTGCTGCTGACCGCGCTCGGTCTGGTGCTGCGGATGCTCGCCGTGGCGCTGCCCGGTGTGATCGTCTTCGCCACCACCGACCCGACCGACCTGGCCGACGCGCTGATCCAGAACGCGAAGGCCCCGGCCCGGTTCGCCATCGGCGCGCTGGCCGCGTTCCGGCTGGTGCCGCTGCTCGGCCAGGAGTGGCAGATGATCAGCATGGCCCGCCGGGCCCGGGGCGTGGATTCGGGCGGCAACCCGGCGGCCAAGCTGCGGCTCTTCGTCTCGACCGCGTTCGCGCTGCTGGTCGGGGCGATCCGCCGGGGCACCCGACTGGCGGTGGCGATGGACGCCCGCGGCTTCGACGCCGGCACCCCGCGTACGGTCGCCCGCCGGCAGCACTTCACCACGGCGGACGGGCTGCTGATCGCCGGGGCGGCGGTGCTGGCCGGCGGCGCGCTCGCGGCCAGCATCGTGCTCGGCACCTTCCGTCCCCTGCTCGGCTGACCGCCGACCAGCAGCGGCGGACAGGCTGGCCGGCGGAACACGGCCAGGCGGGGCCGCCCCCTCCGTTGGGTGCAGTTGTTGTCGCTGGAACGACAACAACTGCACCCGGCCCGGTCAGCTGCGGCGGAAGGCGTACCGGCGGGCCTGGCCAGCGCGCTGGTTGCGCCCGGCGAACCGGGCGTCCCGACCGGGCGGCGGGCCGGCCTTCGGCGGTGGCGGGGTCTCCGCCTGCGTCGACGCCGGCAGGGCGAGCGGCGCGGCCGGCGCCACCGCGGGGATGTCGACGTCGGGCAGGGTCACGTCCACCAGGGACGGCCCGGCGGACGGCTTGCGGGATTTCTTCGGATTGCGTTTGGCGGGCATACGCTGCCTCCTGACTGCGGGCGCCGATGGCGCGGCGAGCGGGGAACGGGGAACGGGGCTGCCCCGGGGAGCCCGACCACGGAAGACGCCGTGACGACGGCGGCGGGTGGAATGCGGACGCCCGGAGCAGCGGCCCGCGGCGACGGCGGCGGGCCAGCTTCCGAAAGAGGGCGTCAGTTGCGCATGCCGACAGGCTAACCGACGGCCCGGGCGACCCGCAGGCGAATTACTGGCACGATCGGCGACGTGCTGATCGCGTTCTCGATCACCCCGCTCGGCGTGGGTGAGTCCGTCGGTGACCTGGTCGCCGAGGCCGTCCGGGTGGTCCGCGAGGCCGGGCTGCCGAACCGGACCGACGCCATGTTCACCACCGTGGAGTGCTGTCAGCTGTTCCCGGTTGAGTAGGCGTTGGTAGGTATTGGTGATCTTGGAGGAGTGGCTTGCGGTGTGGGTGGTGCGTCGTGAGGGGGATCCGGTGGTCGGCGGCGCGCTGGGGTGGGGGCGTGGCTGTGGTGCGGCCGGCTGCCGGGCCGCGACCGCCACGCCGCCACGCCGCGCTGACGGTGCGCTCACCCGACGTCGATGAGCCGGCCCGGACCGCCGTGGACCGCGATACGGTCGCAGGACGGGCAGTCCGACGAGAGGTGGCGGTACGGATGGCACAGCAGGCGACGGCGCAGATCGGCGTGACCGGTCTGGCGGTGATGGGTCGCAACCTGGCCCGCAACCTCGCCCGCAACGGCTTCACGGTGGCGGTGCACAACCGTTCGGCGGAGCGCACCCGCAGCCTGGTCGCCGAGCACGGCGACGAGGGCGCCTTCGTGCCGTCCGAGTCCCTCACCGACTTCGTCGCCTCGCTGGAGCGGCCCCGCGCGGTCATCGTGATGGTGAAGGCCGGTGCACCGACCGACGCGGTCATCGACGAGCTGATCCCGCTGCTCGAGGAGGGCGACATCGTCGTCGACTGCGGCAACGCGCACTTCGCCGACACCCGGCGGCGGGAGGAGGCGCTGCGCGGGCACGGGCTCCACTTCGTCGGCACCGGCGTCTCCGGCGGCGAGGAGGGCGCGCTGCGCGGGCCGAGCATCATGCCGGGCGGCTCGCCGGAGTCGTACGCCAAGCTCGGGCCGATATTCGAGAAGATCGCCGCGCAGGTGGACGGCACCCCGTGCTGCCGGCACATCGGCCCGGACGGCGCCGGGCACTTCGTCAAGATGGTGCATAACGGCATCGAGTACGCCGACATGCAGCTCATCGCCGAGGCGTACGACCTGCTGCGGGCGGGGTTGTCGGCCGAGCCGGCGGAGATCGCGGAGATCTTCCGGGAGTGGAACACCGGCGAGCTGGAGTCCTTCCTGATCGAGATCACCGCCGATGTGCTGGCGCACCCCGACGCGGCCACCGCCCGCCCCTTCGTCGACGTCGTCCTCGACCAGGCCGAACAGAAGGGCACCGGCCGCTGGACCGTGCAGAGCGCGCTGGACCTGGGCATCCCGATCACCGGCATCGCCGAGGCGACCTTCGCCCGGTCGCTCTCCGGCCACGCCGACCAGCGCGAGGCCGCCCGCCGGGCCTTCGGCGACGCCGGCGAGAAGTGGCAGGTCGAGGACCGGGAGACCTTCGTCGAGGACGTCCGGCGCGCGCTGCTGTCCAGCAAGATCGTCGCGTACGCGCAGGGCTTCGACCACATCCGCGCCGGCAGCCGGGAGTACGACTGGGACATCGACCTGGGCGGCACCGCGACCATCTGGCGGGGCGGCTGCATCATCCGGGCCCGCTTCCTGGACCGCATCCGCGAGGCGTACGACGCGCAGCCGGAGCTGCCGACGCTGCTGGTGGCGCCGTACTTCGCCGAGGCGGTCAGCGACGGGGTGCCGAGCTGGCGGCGGGTGGTGGCCGATGCGGCCCGGGCCGGCGTGCCCACCCCGGCGTTCTCGTCGTCGCTGGCGTACTTCGACGCGCTGCGCGCGGAACGGCTGCCGGCGGCGCTGATCCAGGGGCTGCGGGACAACTTCGGCGCGCACACCTACCACCGGGTGGACCGGGAGGGCTCATTCCACACCCGCTGGGCGGGTGACCGCTCCGAACTGGAGGCTTGACCGCTTCCTTTCATGATGCGTACGTGAGCACATGATTGGATGTCCTACCTTGCGGTGGGACGATCCCGGTCTTGCCCGCCGTGGCGGTGCCGGGTTGACGCTTCACAGCCACCCGCCCCGCAAGCGGGGTCTTACGGTCGGCTCCACGTCCGTTTCGTGTCTCCGAGCCACTCCCGGCGACGGTGACCGCCAGCGCGGCCAGGTTCCGTGCGGCGTTGACGTCCCGGTCCAGGACCAGGCCGCAGGTGCAGGTGTAGGTGCGCTCGGACAGGGCGAGTTTGGTTTTCACCGCGCCGCAGCCCGAGCACGTCTTCGAGGACGGAAACCACCGGTCGGCGACCACGAGCCGACCGCCGTACCACTGTGTCTTGTACCCGAGTTGCCGGCGCAGCTCGGCGAACCCGGCGTCGGCGATGTGCCGGGCCAGGCGCCGGTTGGCGAGCATCCCGGCGACGTTGAGGTCTTCGACCACGATAGTGCCGTAGGCGCGGGCGAGCCGGCTGGTCAGCTTGTGCAGGCCGTCACGGCGCAGGTTCGCCACCCGAGCGTGCGCGCGGGCCAACTGCCCGCGGGCCGTCTCCCACCGTTTCGATGGGCGTCGGCCGGTGCGCCGGTCCGGGCCGACCCGGCGAGAGGCGCGCCGGGCCAGAGCGCGCAATCGGCGGGCGGCGGCGTCCAGGTGGCGCGGGTTGGGCACCAGCTCACCGGTGGACAGCACCGCCAAATGCCTCACACCCAGGTCGACGCCGACCCTCGCCTCCGCACTGGCCGGCATCCGCTGGGCGCGCTCCACCGCGCAGGTGAATGACACGTACCACCGGCCGCCGCCACGGCGCACTGTCGCCGACAGGATCCGGGCCGTGCCCGCCTCCAGGCGGCGGGCCAGCTTGCGGGCCGACTCGTGCAACTTGAGCCGGCCCAGCCGGGGCAGCACCACATGCATGCGGTCCGCATCGACGCGGATGGCCCCGGTGGTGAACCGCACCGACGGGGTCGAGCGGCGCCGAGACTTGAACCGGGGGAACCCCACCGGGCGCCCGGCGCGCTTGCCGTTACGCGAGTCGGACCAGTTCTTCAACCCCCGGGCCAGCGCGTCAAGGCCCGTGTTGAACGCCTCCTTGGAGCACTCGGCCCACCATGGCGCCACATCGGACTTCGCCTGATTCCACGCCCTACGCAGCGCGGCTAGCGACCAGCACTGCGCCGGGGTCAGGTCCGCCTCGTCAATGCCGTAAGAGCGTTCGGCGGCCCGCTGATCAATGACCGCCTTCACCTGGGCCAGCGCCCAATTGTGCGCTACCCGCGCCGCACCGGCATGAGCCAGCACCGCCCGCCGCTGCGTCGGAGTCAGGTCCAACGCGAACCGGTACGCCTGCACCACACTCAATCGGTCCCGGTGCGCCATGTCCGGCACGGTAGCCACCCGGTACGACAATCACCGCAGCCACCATGGCCACGTCCCCCACCACACCGCAACCGACTCCTTCAAGGCCACCAACCCGTACCGACGCCTACTCAACCGGCAACAGTTGACAGCCCCTCAGGCGAGAGTGGCATGCATCTCCCAGACCAGGATCTCCGCCGGCTCGCTGGCGGCCACCCGCTGGCCGCCGGACATCGTGATCCGGACGGCGTCACCCTCGCCGAGCCGTCCGGTGCCCTCCAGCGTCACCGCGCCGGCCGGCACGTACAGGTGCAGGAAGGGCGCGTCCGGGAGGAGCACCTCGTCGCCCGGGCTGAGCCGGGCGGCGTGCAGGGTCGCGTACCGGTTTCGGATCCGGATCGCCGACGCGCCGTCGTACCGGTCCATCCCGGAGGCGACCGGGACCAGGCCGCCGCGGAGCAGCTCGTCGCCGATCTCCAGCTGCTCGTAGCCCGGGTCGACGCCGTCGGTGTCGGGCAGCACCCACATCTGCACGAAGTGGACCGGGTCGGAGTGCGGCTCCCGACCCTCCAGCCGCCAGGAGTCGTTCTTCTCCGAGTGCAGGATGCCGGTGCCGGCGCTCATCCGCTGGGCCAGGCCCGGATAGATGACGCCGGAATGGCCGGTGGAGTCCTGGTGCACCAGGGAGCCGCGCAGCACCCAGGTCACGATCTCCATGTCCTCGTGCGGATGGGTCTCGAAACCGGTGCCCGGGTGCACCACGTCGTCGTTGTTGACCAGCAGCAGCCCGTGGTGGGTGTTGGCCGGGTCGTAGTGCCGGGAGAACGAGAAGGAGTGCTTCGAGTCGAGCCAGGACAGTCGGGTGGCGAACCGGTCGGCGGCTCGGCGGACGTCCACCGCCGGCGCCGGCGCGACGGCGGTCACCAGGCACGCTGCCCGGTCTCGGTGGGCACCCAGGTCAGCGCCGGTTCACCGGAGGCCAGCTCGGCGATCTCGCCGGACCGCACGCTCGGGGCGTGCCCGAGCTCCGCGCAGTGCTGCTCGGCGATCTCCGTGCAGATCTCCGCGACCTGCTCGCAGATCGGGCTGCCCAGATCGGCCGCGTTCAACGCCATGATCATCTTGTACCGGAGATCCGCCATCCCCACCCCCCGCAGGCCGGACGCGTCCCACGCCGCGCCCGCCCCGATCGTACCCACCCGCACCCCGCCCACCGGCCGGGTTGGCCTGTCGATCATGGGTCGTGGTGGGCGTTCCACACCTCCCGCGGCCGCTGCGGGGCACCACGACTCCATGGTCGACGCACCGGGCGGCGCCGGACACGACGACGCCGCCGCACGGCGGCGGCGGCGGCGTCGAGGCGTCACCAGAACCGGCGACGCTTGGCCTTCTGCGGGCGCAGCATGTCGGCGCCCTTGGCGAGCAGTCGGCTCACGCCGGTCGGGCCACGACGGGCCTCCAGCGTGTGGCTGATCCGGCGCGCACCGGCCGCTGCCAGCGGCACGGCGACCGCCATGACCGCCCACTGGGCAATCCGCTTCTGAATCATGTGGGTTCACCTCCGCGTCGTATCTGCTGAAGGAGTGGTACCCCACCCGCGGGGTCGGTAAGCGTGACCTACGTCCGCGGGGCGACCGGGTTGGGCAGTGCGCCGCCGAACCGGCGGTCCCGCTGCGCGTACAGCTCGCAGGCGTACCAGAGGTGCCGGCGGTCGAAGTCCGGCCAGAGCGTGTCGAGGAAGACCAGCTCGGCGTACGCGGTCTGCCAGAGCAGGAAGTTGGAGATCCGCTCCTCGCCGGAGGGGCGCAGGAAGAGGTCCACCTCGGGAATCTCCGGGTGGTAGAGGTACTTCGCCACGGTCTTCTCGGTGACCTTGGCCGGGTCCAGCCGGCCGGCGGCCACGTCCCGGGCGATCGCGGCGGCCGCGTCGGCGATCTCCGCCTGCCCGCCGTAGTTGACGCAGAACTGCAGGGTCAGCGTCGAGTTGCCGCGGGACATCTCCTCGGCGGTCTGCAGCTCGGAGATGACGCTCTTCCACAGCCGGCCCGGCCGCCCCGACCAGACCACCCGGACACCGAGGTCGACCAGCTGGTCGCGGCGGCGGCGGATGACGTCCCGGTTGAAGCCCATCAGGAACCGGACCTCGTCCGGGGAGCGCCGCCAGTTCTCGGTGGAGAACGCGTACGCCGACAGGTAGGGGATGCCCAGCTCGATCGCGCCCTCGATGGTGTCGAAGAGGCTGTACTCCCCCTGCTCGTGACCCTTGGTGCGGGGCAGGCCGCGCTCCTTGGCCCACCGGCCGTTGCCGTCCATCACCACGGCGACGTGCTTCGGCAGCGCCTCTGCCGGCAGCGCCGGCGGCCGCGCGCCCGACGGGTGCGGCGTCGGCGGCACCGGCTCACGCCGGCCGGCCCTCATCGATCGGATCACTCGGTCATCCCCCCTGTTCACGCCGTCCACGCCGGTGCCCGCGCCACGCGGCGGCGGGACCGGGCCGGCCGCGCCACCGCCCGGTGCCGGGGCCGTGCCGGCGACCGGGGCACCCCGGTCGACCAGCGGCAGCGAGCGTAGCGCGCGCTCCAGGTGCCACTGCAGGTGCGCCGCGACCAGGCCGCTGCACTCCCGGCGTACCCCGGTCTCGGTGGCGTCGGCGACCCGCCAGTCGCCGCTGGTCAGCGCGAACATCAGGTCGACGGTGGCCGGCGCGGGGTGGGCCGCGCCGGGCGGCCGGCAGTCCGGGCAGACCGCGCCCCCGGCCGGTACGGAGAAGGCCCGGTGCCGCCCCGGCGTGCCGCAGACCGCGCAGGCGATCAGCGCCGGTGCCCAGCCGGCGAGCGCCATCCCGCGCAGCAGGTACGCGTCGAGCACCAGGGTGGTGGCGTGGCTCCCCTCGGCCAGCGCCCGCAGCGCGCCGAGGGTGAGCTGGAACAGCCGCAGCGAGGGCTCCCGCTCGACCGGGGTGAGCCGCTCGGCGGTCTCGGCGATCGCGCTGGCCGCCGTGTAGCGCGGATAGTCCCCGAAGAACCGCTTGCCGTAGAGGTCGATCCCCTCGACCTGGCTGACGGTGTGCAGCGAGCTGCCCTGGTTGCCCTTCGGGTCGCCGGCGAGCTGGAGGTCGACGTGCCCGAACGGCTCCAGCCGGGCGCCGAACTTGCTGGTGGTGCGCCGCACGCCGCGGGCCACCGCGCGCAGCCGGCCGTGCCGGCGGGTCAGCAGGGTGATGATCCGGTCGGACTCGCCGAGTTTCTGCACGCGCAGGACCACCGCGTCGTCGCGGTAGAGCTGTCGGCGGTACCCGGCCATCGGGCCATTCTCCCTCGGGGTCGGAAATCAGGGTCGGTTCGGGGTGCGGCGGCGTCGCGTCCCGGATGTGCGGCGGTCCGGCCCGGCCATAGGTTGCTGACCATGGCTCTCCCCCGCACCGCCGTCGCCCTGGGCGCGGCCGCCACCCTCATCCTCACCGCCGGGTGCGACACCCTCTCCTCCCGGCGGCTGGACTTCGACACCACCGAGTCGGCCAGGATCAGCCGGATCACCGTACGGCCCGGCGCGGGGGACGTGACGGTCCGGGCGACCGGCCCGGCCACCGGGGTACGGATCAAGCGGGTGCTGCGCTACCAGGGCGACCAGCCCGACACCACGTACGCGATCAAGGGCGACGAGCTGGTGCTGGAGACCGAGTGCGGCCCCCGCTGCTCGGTGTCGTACGAGGTGACCGCCTCCGAGGGAGTCCGGGTGCAGGGCGAGACCCGCTCCGGCGACGTCGAGCTGGCCCGGACCGGCCCGGTGGACTTCACGCTCGGCTCGGGCGACATCCGGGTCACCGGCGCGACCGGCCCGGTCCGCGCCGAGACCGGCTCGGGGAACATCGAGGTGGAGAGCGTCACCACCCCGGTCGACCTGCGCGCCTCCTCCGGCAACATCACCGCGCTCCGGCTCGGTGGCCAGGTGGCCGCCGAGGCCAGCTCCGGCAACGTCACGGTCGAGCTGGACCGGCCCGCGTCGGTGCGGGCGCACGCCTCCAGCGGCGACGTGGAGCTGGTCGTACCCACCGGGCGCTACCGGGTCCGGTCCAGCACCGGCTCGGGCGACGCGCAGCTGGGCGTCACCGACGACCCGGGCGCTTCCCTGGTGCTCGACGTCGCCACCGCCAGCGGGAACGTGACGGTCAGCCAGCGTTGATCTCGACCATGCTGGCCTCGGCCGAGCGGCTGCGCCGGGACCGTCACCCGGGCGGCGGGCCCGGCGGGCGCGGGGCTGGTCGGCGCGGCGGCACGGGCCGGACGGCGAGCCGCCGGACGGCGACCGGGGACCAGCTCGGGCCGGCGCCGCGCGGCCACGTCCTCCACCCAGCCGACGACCAGCGTGACCACCCCGACCAGGGCGAAGACCAGGACCACCCGGATCGCCAGGCCGAGCGGATCCCGGTGGGACCACCCGACCACGTCGACCAGCGGGGTGAGCAGCACCACGAACGGCATGTGCCAGAGGTAGACGGTCAGCGCCCGGCGGTTCAGCACGGTGACCAGCCGGCTGAACAGCGGACTGCGGTCGATCCAGGCCGCCGAGGTGGGGGCCCGGCCGAGCATGACCAGGATGAACGCCGAGGACCAGAGCGCGTTGCCCAGGTGGATGTCGTTGAGGTCGAAGCCGCGCGGCCCACGGTGAGTGAGGATCCAGGCCGCCCCGGCGCTGGCCAGGACGGCAGCGGCCGGGAACAGCACCCGGTTGCTGAGCCGGCGCAGCAGGCCGTCGTGGTGGGCGAAGCCGAGCAGCCAGGCGCCGAAGTAGAGGCCGAACTCGCGCAGCGGCGCCGCCGCGTCGGGCAGCAGCCCGACCTCGATCGCGACCAGCAGCGCGTACGGCGCGGCGAGGGTGGGCAGCGGGGCCCGGCGGAACAGCCAGAGCGCGATCGGTGAGGCGAGCACGAACCAGAGGTAGTCGCGCAGGTACCAGATCACGCTCAACGTCAGCGCGCCCCACCCGTTGGCTGGCGGGTCGGCGACCGGGAACAGCCAGAGCAGCACCTTCGGGGTCAGCGCCAGCCCGGTCAGCAGCATGGCCGGCACGAAGACCAACGCCAGCACCCAGAGTGAGGGCAGCAGCCGGCGCAGCCGACGCAGCACCGCCGGCGTCCCGGAGCGGTCGAGGGAGGCCGCCATCAGCGACCCGGCCAGCGCGAACATCACTGCCATCGCCGGGAAGACGAGGGTCAGCGAGGCCCAGCCGGTGACGTGGTAGACCACGACCCGGATGATCGCCAGGAAACGCAGCAGGTCAAGGTATCGGTTCCGCATCAGCCTGCATCTATGTCAGGGGGCAGGGGAGCAAACGTCCCCTACCCTCCGACCCGGCTCCGCCAAACGGTCAGCAACCCTGGCCAAAAGTGAAAAACACCATACGCCCGACCGATGGCGAACAGCGACGGCCGCCGATTGTGACCGGTACGACCGGTCAGAAGCCGAGCTTGCGCAGCTGCTTCGGATCCCGCTGCCAGTCCTTCGCCACCCGTACGTGCAGGTCGAGGTAGACCCGGGTGCCGAGCAGTTCCTCGATCTCCCGGCGGGCGGTGGTGCCGACCTCCTTGAGCCGGCTGGCCCGGTGACCGAGCACGATCGCCTTCTGGCTGGGCCGCTCGACGTAGAGGTCGGCGTAGATCTTCATGACCTTGCCCTCGGGGATCATCTCCTCCACCACCACGGCGATGGAGTGCGGCAGCTCGTCGCGGACCCCCTCCAGGGCCGCCTCCCGGATCAGCTCGGCGACCAGCACCTGCTCCGGGTCGTCGGTGAGCATGTCGTCCGGGTAGAGCTGCGGCGACGGCGGCAGGTAGCCGGTCATCACGTCGACCAGGGTGTCGACCTGGTGGCCGGAGACCGCGCTGACCGGCACCACGTCGGCGAACTCGCCCAGCTCGCTGACCGCGAGCAACTGCTCGGCCAGCCGCCTCTTGTCGACCAGGTCGGTCTTGGTCACCACCGCGATCACGGTGCCCTTCAGCTCGGCCAGCTCGCCGCTGATGAACCGGTCACCCCGACCCACCTGCTCGTCCGCCGGGATGCAGAGGCCGATCACGTCGACCTCGGACCAGGTCGACCGGACCAGGTCGTTGAGGCGCTCGCCGAGCAGCGTACGGGGGCGGTGCAGGCCCGGGGTGTCGACCAGGACGAGCTGGGACTCCGGGCGGTGCAGCACGGCCCGGATGACGTGCCGGGTGGTCTGCGGCTTGCTCGAGGTGATCGCGATCTTCTTCCCGACGATCGCGTTGGTCAGCGTCGACTTGCCGGCGTTGGGCCGGCCGACGAAACAGGCGAAGCCCGCCCGGTACGGCCGCTCCCCGGTGGCGGTCACTCGACCACCGTGCCGAGGATCGTGCCGTCCGGGGCGGCGACGTGGATCGGCGCGTCGACGGAGAGGTCGCGCACCGCCGCGTGCCCCGCGCCGTCCAGCGTCGAGGCCTCGGTCACGACCACGGCCGCCTCCAGCCGGCTCGCCCCCGCCGCCACGGCGGAGGCGACCGCGAGCTGCAGCGCGGTGATGGTCAGCGAGGGCAGCGAGACGCTCGCCGCGGCGTACGTCCGGCCGTCCTGGTCGCGGACCGCCGCGCCCTCGACGGCCCCCACCCGACCCCGGGCACCGCGAGCCAGGACGACCAGCTTGCCGTCCTCGGCCCTCAGCTCGGCCGGGTCGGACGGGGTGGGCCGGGCGGCCGGTACGGCGGGTGTCTCAGGCATCGGCGGGTTGCCTCTCCTCGGTTCTGGTCTGGTTGTCACGGGACTCGGCGTGCTCGCCGCGCCCCCGGCCGTCCGGCGAATCGGTCGGCTCCGCCCGGCTCACCAGCACGGTGTCGATGCGGTTGCGCCGGCCGGTGGTGCCCTCGGCGATCAGCCGCAGCCCGGCCACCTCGGCGCGGGCGCCGGGGATCGGCACCCGGCCCAGGGACTGGGCCAGCAGGCCGCCGACCGTCTCCACCTCGTCGGTGGGGAGTTCAGTGTCGAACAGCTCGCCCAGGTTCTCCACCGGGAGCCGGGCGGCGACCCGCACCGATCCGTCCTCCAGGTGTTCGACCGGCGGGCGTTCGACATCGTACTCGTCGGTGATCTCACCGACGATCTCCTCGAGGATGTCCTCGATGGTGACCAGGCCGCCGGTGCCGCCGTACTCGTCGACGACGATGACCAGGTGGTTGCGGGCGGCCTGCATCTCCGACAGCAGGTCGTCGACCGGCTTGGACTCGGGCACGAAGGTGGCCGGGCGCATCAGCTCGGCGACCGGCAGCTCGTCGGCCTTCGGGTCGCCGCTCTGGGTACGCCGGATCAGGTCCTTGAGGTAGAGCACGCCGAGCACGTCGTCGACGCTCTCCCCGATCACCGGGATCCGGGAGAAGCCGGACCGCAGGAAGAGCACCAGCGCCTGGGAGAGCGTCTTGCCCTCCTCTATCCACACCATCTCGGTACGCGGCACCATCACCTCACGGGCGATGGTGTCACCGAGCGCGAAGACCGAGTGGATCATCTGCCGCTCGCCGTGCTCCACCACACCGCGCTGCTCGGCCAGGTCGACCAGCTCGCGCAGCTCCACCTGGCTGGCGAACGGCCCCTCCCGGAAGCCGCGCCCCGGGGTGACCGCGTTGCCGATCAGGATCAGCAGCGAGGCGAGCGGGTTGAGCGCCCGGCCCAGCCAGCGGACCAGCGGCGCGACCGCCCGGCCCACCGCGTACGCGTGCTGCCGGCCGATGGTGCGCGGCGCCACGCCGACCACGACGAAGCTGACCACGGTCATCGCGCCGGCGGTGACCAGCGCGGCGCGCCAGCCGGCGCCGAAGGTGTCCACCGCGACCAGGGCCACCAGGGTGGTGGCGGTCAGCTCGGCCAGCAGCCGGAGCAGGAGCAGCAGGTTGAGGTGGCGGACGACGTCACCGGCGACGACCTGGAGGGTACGCGCGCCGCGCGCCCCGTCCCGGGCCAGTTCGGCGGCCCGGGCCGGGGAGACGGCGGCCAGCGCCGCCTCGGTCATCGCGATGAAACCGGCGAGCACCACCAGCCCCGCCGCGAAGAAGATCAGCTGGAGATCGGGCAGACCGGCGGCGCTCGCCGCCTGGGTGGTAATCACAGGGACCGGGTCGACCGCCAGCTGGCCAGCAGCCGGGCCTGGAGCGCGAACATCTCCCGCTCCTCCTCCGGCTCGGCGTGGTCGTAGCCGAGCAGGTGCAGCACGCCGTGCACGGTGAGCAGGTGCAGCTCGTCGGCGGCGGAGTGTTCGGTGGCGGCGGCCTGCTTGGCCGCCACCTCCGGGCAGAGCACGATGTCGCCGAGCAGGGCGGGCTCGCCACCGGCCGGGGCGCTCTCCCCCGGTCCGTGGTCGACGCTGCCCTCGTCCATGGGGAAGGCGAGCACGTCGGTCGGCCCGTCCCCGCCCATCCAGCGATGGTTGAGCTCGGTCATGTAGTCGACGTCGACCAGCAGCACGGAGAGCTCGGCGAGGGGGTTGACCCCCATCTCGTCGAGGGCGTGGCGGGCCACGGCGAGCACGGCGTCGGTGTCGACCTCGACACCGGACTCGTTGGCGATCTCGATGGACAACTGTCTTCCTCTGGTCTAGCGGCGCCGGCCGGCCCGGCCGCCCTGGGCGGTCCGCCCGGGCACGGCGTGCACGCTCTGCGCCTGCTGGTTCTCCCGCTCGGCGTCCCAGCGGGCGTACGCGTCGACGATCTCCCCCACCAGCGTGTGCCGGACCACGTCCGAGCTCGACAGCTGGGCGAAGTGCACGTCCTCGACGTTCTCCAGGATGTCCCGGACCACCCGCAGGCCGCTGGTCGTCCCGCCGGGGAGGTCCACCTGGGTGACGTCACCGGTCACCACGATCTTGGAGCCGAAGCCGAGCCGGGTGAGGAACATCTTCATCTGCTCGGGCGTGGTGTTCTGCGCCTCGTCCAGGATGATGAACGCGTCGTTGAGGGTACGGCCCCGCATGTACGCCAGCGGCGCCACCTCGATCGTGCCGGCCGCCATCAGCTTGGGGATGGACTCCGGGTCGAGCATGTCGTGCAGCGCGTCGTAGAGCGGGCGCAGGTAGGGGTCGATCTTCTCGTTGAGGGTGCCGGGCAGGAAGCCCAGCCGCTCCCCCGCCTCGACCGCCGGCCGGGTGAGGATGATCCGGTTGACCTGCTTGGCCTGCAGCGCCTGGACGGCCTTCGCCATGGCCAGGTAGGTCTTGCCGGTGCCGGCGGGGCCGATGCCGAAGACGATGGTGTGAGCGTCGATCGCGTCGACGTAGCGCTTCTGCCCGAGCGTCTTGGGGCGGATGGTGCGCCCGCGCCGGGAGAGGATGTTGAGCGTCAGGACCTCGGCGGGCCGCTCGGCGCTGCCCTGCTCGAGCATGCCGACGGTACGCCGGACGGCGTCAGTGGTCAGGGTCTCGCCTTTCTCGATCAGTTCGAGCAGCTCGCTGAAGAGGCGCTCGGCGATGGCGTTGTCCGCGGGCGCGCCGGTGATGGTGATCTCGTTGCCGCGCACGTGCACGTCGCTGTTGACCGAGCGTTCGACGAGACGCAGGATCTCGTCGCCCGCGCCGAGCAGGTTGACCATGATCTTGGAGTCGGGGACCGTGATCCTGGTCTGCACCCGGGGCGGGCCGGGAGGTGGGGTGCCGGTCATAGATCGGGCCCGTCGGGCCCTGTGCCACCTGCTTCCGATCTCGGCGCCGGGCCCTGGTGGCGCGGCGTGCGGACGATACGCCCATCGTATCCGTTCAACACCGGCGGCACCGCGCCCATTTCCGCCGGCCGGGCCGCCCCGGGGACGTCCGGCCCGGGCCGCCGCCGCGCCGGGTTCCGTGACGCCCCGCCAGTCGGGACGCACCGCCCCGCCCCGGATCAACCGGTCACAAATCGCAGAGCTGCTATGGGAATCAGGCATAGCGGACAAGGGGCGATCTTCTCCACGGTCGGACGGGCCCTGCGGTCCGCCGCATCCGGGCGGGAGGCAGACCACCGAACGAGCGACATGACTGGCCGTCATATTCATGACCACCAGTCATGTTCATGACCACCAGTCATGTCGCTCACCGCGACGTTGCTCGGACGGCCCGACCCGACCGGGCGGCGGCGACGGACGAGGTCAGGCGCGGAAGTCGTACCGGTCGAAGGTCTCCTGGTGCCGGGTGAAGCGGTAGGTCGCCCAGTGCATCCGGAGCACCGTCCCGTCCGCGTCCCGGGTCAGCCGGAGCAGCTCGCCGACCTCCCGCCCGGCGACCGTGCGGAACACGTCCGGGGAGTCCGGCAGCGGCACGAAGACCGCCGGCGGCTTCCCCGCCGGGTCGTCGGCGCCGCGGGCCCGCAGCGTCCCGTCGTGCCAGGAGAAGACGTACTCGAAGCCCTCGCCCCACCAGCGGCCGAGCATTCCGCGCAGCGGCCCGGGCGCGGGCTCGCCGGGGTGCCACGGCGCGATCTCCGCCGGGTCGTGCTCGGCCGCCGCGGCCAGCAGCCGGTGCGGCAGGTCGAAGATCTCCGCCGCCGTCCCCGACGAGCCGAGCACCGCGCAGCCCATCGCGCCGGCCGTGCCGTCGCCGCCGCGCCGGCCGTAGACGGCGGCCAGGAAGCCCGGCATCGCGCCGTCGTGCCCGACGTGCACCACCCGGTCCGGGTACGGCAGCAGGATCAGGCCGAGCCCGAAGCCGGCCGCCCAGAGCGTCTCGTCGGTGGTGGTCAGCGGCCAGCGCATCTCGTCCAGCGTGGTCGGGGCGAGCACCGCCCCCGCCGGGTCCAGCGCCGCCGGGTCGGCCAGGAACGCCGCCCACCGGGCCATGTCGGTCGCGGTGCTCCAGAGCTGGGCGGCCGGGCCCACCGCGCCGAAGTCGGTCGGCGGCTCCGGGTGCGCCTCGTCGGAGTACGCGTCCACCAGGAACCCGGTCGCGGCGTCCGGCCCGGGCGTGACCGAGGTGGCGGCCAGCCCCAGCGGGTCGAGGACCCGCGCGGCGAGCACCTCCGCCCAGGTGCCGCCGCGCAGCGCGCCGACCAGCCGGCCGAGCAGGGCCATGCCGAGGTTGGAGTAGTGGTAGCGCCGGCCGGTCGGCAGCACCTTCTCGACCCGGGTCAGGTCCGCGACCAGCTGGTCGACCGCCGGGGCGCGCAGGGTGTCCCAGACGTCCCCGTACGGCTCGCGTTGCAGGCCGGCGGTGTGCGAGAGCAGCCGGCGCACGGTCAGCTCGCCGTGCGCGGGCAGGTCCAGGTGCCGGCCGAGCGGGTCGTCCAGGTCGAGCAGCCCGTCGTCGCGGCACTGCATGACCAGTACGGAGGTGAACGTCTTGGTGACCGAGCCGATCCGGAACCGGGTCCCCGGGCCGAGGGTGGTGTCGTTGCCGATGCCGCCGACCTCGCAGGTCCAGAGCGGGCGGTCGGCCCGGTGCAGGGCCGCCGCGAGGGCCGGCACCCGGCCCTGGGCCTGGACCCGGCGGACCATCCGCGCCAACCGGTCGGGCGCTCCCGTCACGCCAGGTCCCGGGCCAGCATCGGGCCGAGCGGCGCGCCGCCGAGCAGGTGCGCGTGGGCGTGGAAGACCTCCTGGCCGCCGTACGCGCCGGTGTTGAACATCAGCCGGAAGCCGTCGCCGAGCAGCCCCTCGTCCTCGGCCACCGCGGCCGCCGTGGCCAGCACCTCGCCGGCGAGCGCCGGGTCACCCTGGCCGAGCGTGGCCACGTCGGCGTAGTGCTCCTTCGGGATGACGAGCACGTGCACCGGCGCCTTCGGGCCGGTGTCGCGGAAGGCGAGGGTGGTGGCGGTCTCCCGGACGATGGTGGCCGGGATCTCCCCGGCGACGATGCGGCAGAACAGGCAGTCGGATCCCATCGGGGCATGGTAAGGCTCGCCGACCCGCTGGGGCATGATGTGGCCCGTGACTTCACGGGCGGTACTGGTGACGGGGGCCTCGCGGGGCATCGGGCGGGCGGTGGCCCGGGCGTTCGCCGCCGGCGGGGACCGGGTGGCGATCCACCACCGCGACTCGGCGGAGCTGGCCGAGCGGCTCCGCGCCGAGCTGCCCGGCGACGGCCACGTGGTGGTCCGCGCCGACCTCGCCGACCCGGACGCGGTACGGGCCATGGTGGACGAGGCCGCCGCCCCGCTCGGGGGGCTGGACGTGCTGGTGAACAACGCCGGGGTGTTCGGCCCGGCGGACCCGCCGCACCCGGTCTTCGAGAGCAGCTACGACCAGTGGCGGCAGCGCTGGCGCGAGGTGCTGGACACCAACCTGTTCGGCGCGGCGAACGCGTCGTGGTGCGCCGCCCAGCACATGCGTGACCGGGGCGGGCGGATCGTCAACGTCTCTTCCCGGGGCGCGTTCCGGGGCGAGCCGGCCAACCCGGCGTACGGGGCGAGCAAGGCGGGGATGAACGCGATGGCGCAGTCCCTCGCGGTGGCGCTCGCGCCGTACGGCATCGCGGTGGCGACCGTCGCCCCCGGCTTCGTCGAGACCGACATGACCAACGAGCACCTGAAGTCCCCGCGCGGCGACGCGGTCCGGGCGCAGAGCCCGTTCCACCGGGTCGCCCGCCCCGAGGAGATCGCCGCGGCGGTGCACTGGCTCGCCTCCCCCGAGGCGGAGTGGGCCTCCGGCACGATCGTCGACCTCAACGGAGCCTCGTACCTGCGCTCCTGACCCGGCCACCGGGCCCCACCCTGCTGGACCTCGGGCCGGACGGTCACCAGCGGCCGAGGCGGGTGGCGAGCACGCTGAGCGCGGCGACGCCGGCCGTCGAGGTACGCAGCACCGAGGAGCCGAGCCGCACCGGCCGGGCCCCCGCCTCGACGAACGCGGTCAGCTCCACCGGGGCGATGCCCCCCTCCGGCCCGACCACCAGCACGACCTCACCGGTCTCCGGCAGCTCGGCGGTGGTCAGCCGCTCCTGCGCCTCCTCGTGCAGCACGAACGCGGCACCGGACCCGGCGATCCGGCGGGCCACGGTGGCGGTGGGCTCGTCCGGGGCCCCGGCCACCACCGGCAGCCAGGCCCGGCGGGCCTGCTTGGCCGCCTCCCGGGCGGTCGCGACCCACTTGTCCCGGGCCCGTACGCCCCGGTCACCGCGCCACTGCGTCACCGACCGGGACGCCGCCCAGGGCACGATCTCGTCGACCCCGACCTCGGTCATCGCCTGCACCGCCAGCTCGCCCCGGTCCCCCTTGGCGATGCCCTGCACCACGACGATCCGGGGGACGGGCGCGTCGACGTACCCCCGGGAGGTGACGTCGAGGTCGAGGGTGCCCCGGCCGACGGCGGTGACCACGGCGGCGGCCGTGCCGCCCCGCCCGTCGGCGAGCAGCAGTTCCTCGCCGACCCGCAGCCGCTGCACGGTCGCCGCGTGGTGCCCCTCCGGACCGTCCAGGGTCAGCGAGTCACCGGTGGGCAGCGCCTCGACCAGGAACAGCGGCGCGGACACCTCAGGCGTGCCCGTTGAACGCGTCGCGCATCCGGGAGAAGAAGCCGCCCTGCTTGGTCAGCTCGGCGACCTCCTCGCCCCGGGTCTTGGCGAAGTCGCGCAGCATCTTCTCCTGGTCGGCGTCGAGCTTGGTCGGGGTACGCACGTCGAGGTGGACGTAGAGGTCGCCCCGGCCGGTGCCGCGCAGGTGCGGCACGCCCCGGGCGCGCAGCCGCAGCGTGCTGCCCGGCTGGGTGCCGGCCTTGACGTCGACCGTCTCCTCGCTGTCCAGCGTCTTGATGGTCAGCCGGGTGCCGAGCGCGGCGGCGGTCATCGGCACGGTGACCCGGCAGTGCAGGTCGTCGCCCTTGCGGGAGTAGACGTCGTGCGGCCGCTCGTGGATTTCCACGTAGAGGTCGCCGGCGGTGCCGCCGCCCGGGCCGACCTCGCCCTGCTGGGCCAGCCGGATCCGCATGCCGTCCTCGACCCCGGCGGGGATCTTGACGGTCAGCGAGCGGCGGGTCCGGACCCGGCCGTCACCGGCGCAGGTCGGGCAGGGGTGCGGGATGGTGGTGCCGTAGCCCTGGCAGACCGTGCAGGGCCGGGCGGAGACCACCTGGCCGAGGAAGGTGCGCTGCACCGACTGCACCTCGCCCCGGCCGCCGCACGCCTCGCAGGTGGCCAGGTGGGTGCCGGCCGCGGTGCCGGCGCCGGAGCAGGTGGTGCAGAGCACCGCGGTGTCGACGGTGATCGGCGCCTCCACGCCGAACGCGGTCTCGTGCAGGTCCAGCTCCAGCCGGAGGATCGCGTCCGCGCCCGGCCTGGTCCGCGGCCGCGGACCGCGCGCGCCACCGGCCGCGCCGCCGAAGAAGGCGTCCATGATGTCCTGGAAGCCGACGAACGGGCCCGCCCCGCCGGGGCCGCCCGGACCGCCCGCGCCCCCGCCGCCCGGGGCGAGCGGGTCCCCGCCCAGGTCGACGATCTGCCGTTTCCGGTCGTCCGAGAGGACCTCGTACGCGGCGTTGATGTCCTTGAACTTCTCCTGTGCCTCCGGGTCCGGATTGACGTCCGGGTGGAACTGCCGCGCCAGCTTGCGGTAGGCGCGCTTGATCTCGTCGTCGGAGGCCTCCCGGCTCACGCCGAGAATGCCGTAGTAGTCCCTGGCCACTGCGTTCGGTGTCCTCATGTTCGTCTCGCGTTGCGCCGGTCGTCGGCCGGAGCCGGCCGCCGGCCCCTGCCTTGGGTCAGTTCTGGGCCAGCAGCTCGCCCACGTAGCGTGCCACGGCCCTCACCGTGGCGATGGTGCCGGGGTAGTCCATCCGGGTGGGGCCGAGCACCCCCAGACCGCCGACGATCGTCGCGCCCGGGCCGTACCCGGTGCTGACCACCGAGGCGGCCCGGAGGTTGTCGATCTCGTTCTCGTCGCCGATCAGCACCCGGGTGGTGCTCGGCTCGGCCTCGCCGATGAGCTTGAGCAGCACGACCTCCTCCTCGAGGGCCTCGAGGATGGGCCGCAGCGAGCCCTGGAAGTCGAGCAGCCCGCCCCGGGTCAGGTTGGCGGTGCCGGCCAGCGCGATCCGCTCCTCGTGCCGCTCGACCAGGGTCTCCAGCAGCACCGTGGAGAGTGTGGTCATCGCCCCGCGCAGGTGCGGCGCCGACTCCTCGACCAGTGCCTGGACCAGCGGCGGGGTCTCCGACAGTTGGCTGCCGACCAGCTTCTCGTTGACCAGCCGGCGCAGGTCGGTGACGTGGTCGGCGGGGATCGGCGCGGGCAGCTCGACCAGCCGCTGCTCGACCCGGCCGGTGTCGGCGATCATGACCAGCATCAGCCGGGTGGTGGAGATCGGCACCAGCTCCAGGTGGCGCACCGAGGAGCGGGCCAGGCTCGGGTACTGCACCACGGCGACCTGCCGGGTCAGCTGGGCCAGCAGCCGGACGGTGCGGTGCACCACGTCGTCCAGGTCGACCGCGCCGAGCAGGAAGCGCTCGATCGCCCGGCGCTCGGCCGGGCTCAGGGGCTTGACCCGGGAGAGCCGGTCGACGAAGAGGCGGTAGCCACGGTCGGTGGGCACCCGGCCGGCACTGGTGTGCGGCTGCCGGATGTAGCCCTCCTCCTCCAGCACGGCCATGTCGTTGCGGACCGTCGCCGGGGAGACCCCGAGCTGGTGCCGCTCGACCAGGGCCTTGCTGCCGACCGGCTCCTGGGTGGCGACGTAGTCCTCGACGATCGCCCGCAGCACGGCCAGCTTGCGGTCGTCGAGACCCATCTCCCCACCTCCTGACGCACGGCGGCCCCGGGGCGGGTGCGCGCCGGGGCGAGCGCTCTGGCACTCGACTGTAGCGAGTGCCAGTCTACGTCGGCGTCCCCGCCGGCGCGATGATCAGCGACGGACCGCCGGTGCGCCGGTAGGGCCGAACAGCCGGACATCCGGGGCGATGTCGCTCTGGTGTCCCCTTGCCGGCAGCCCCTACCGTGACGTCCATGACTGAACCACCTCGCCCTCCCGGCGCGGGGGGACCCGGCGCCCAGCCGGACCCGACCGCACCCTACGGCTCGTCGCACGAGCCGCCCACCGCACCACTGTCCGGGGCACCGGGGGCGGGCGGCTATCCGCCGCCTCCCGGTGACCAGCCGCCGTCGGGCGGCTACTCCTCGTCGGGCGGCTACCCACCGCCGGGCGCCGGCTATCCGACCGGCGGCGCGTACGGCACCCCGAGCGGCGGCTGGGCCAGCAACGAGGACAAGACCTGGGCGCTCGTCGCGCACTTCGGCGGCGCCGCGGCCATGTTCGTCAGCGGCGGCGTGCTCGGCTGGCTCCCGCCGCTGGTCGCCATGCTCGCCCGGGGCAACCAGTCGCCGACCGTGCGCCAGCACGCCGTCGCGGCGCTCAACTTCCAGCTGCTCTGGTCGATCGTCGGCCTGGTCGGCTGGATCCTGAGCTGCATCCTGATCGGGTTCGCCGCCGTCGCCGCGGCCGTCATCCTCGGCGTGGTCTTCGGCATCCTCGCCGGCGTCAAGGCCAACGAGGGCGAGCTCTACCGCTACCCGATGAGCATCAGCATGATCAAGTGAGTCCCCGGCCGGCCTCCGGGCCGGCCGGCGGCTCCGCTCACGGCAGCAGGTCGCGCACCACCGCGTCGGCGAGCAGCCGGCCGCGCAGGGTGAGCACCGCCCGCCCGGCGGCGAACTCCGCCGGCGCCAGCAGGCCGTCGGCGAGCGCCAGCTCAGCGCCCGCCCGGCCGGCGGCGTCCAGGGCGTCCAGCGGCAGGCCGGACGCGAGCCGCAGCCGCAGCATCACGTCCTCCATGTGCGCCTCGCCGGCGGTGAGCAGCTCCCGGGCCAGGCCCGGCGACTCCCCCGCGGCCAGCCGCTTCGCATACGCCGAGGGGTGCTTGACGTTCCACCAGCGCACCCCGCCGACGTGGCTGTGCGCCCCCGGGCCGAGGCCCCACCAGTCCGCGCCGGTCCAGTAGAGCAGGTTGTGCCGGCACCGGGCCGCCTCGGTGCGGGCCCAGTTCGACACCTCGTACCAGGAGAAACCGGCCGCGTCGAGGGCGGCCTCCGCGGCCAGGTAGCGGTCCGCCGCCACGTCGTCACTCGGGTACGGCAGCTCGCCGCGG
Organism: Micromonospora sp. DT47; assembly: GCF_049844475.1. Taxonomy (NCBI): domain Bacteria; kingdom Bacillati; phylum Actinomycetota; class Actinomycetes; order Micromonosporales; family Micromonosporaceae; genus Micromonospora; species Micromonospora sp. DT47. The sequence continues at coordinate 37,202 of NZ_JBNCLC010000022.1, forward strand.
CGCATCCGGGCCGCCAGCCGGGTGCCGTCCTCGACGATCAGGGCGTACGCGCTGACGTGGTCCACCCCGGCGGCGACCACCTGGTCCAGCGAGGCGGCGAAGTCCGCCGCGCTCTCCCCCGGCGAGCCGTAGATCAGGTCCAGGTTGACGTGGTCGAACCCGGCCTCGCGCGCCTCCAGGGCCGCGGCGGTGGCCCGGCCGGCGCTGTGCTTCCGGTCCAGGACCGCCAGCACCCCGGGCGCCGCGGACTGCATGCCCAGCGAGATCCGGGTGTAGCCGGCCGCCCGCAGCGCCCGCAGCGACTCCGGGGTGACCGACTCGGGATTGGCCTCGGTGGTCACCTCGACCTCGGCGGCCAGCCCCCAGGTGCGGTCGATGCCGTCCAGGATCCGGGCCAGGTCGTCGGCGGGGAGCAGGGTCGGCGTACCGCCGCCGACGAAGACGGTGTCCACCCGCGGCGGCGGGGTGTCGCCGAGCACCCGGGCGGCGAGCGACAGCTCGGCCAGCACGGTGTCGGCGTACGACTCCCGGTCGGCGCCGCCGCCGAGCTCCGCCGCGGTGTAGGTGTTGAAGTCGCAGTAGCCGCAGCGGCTGGCGCAGAACGGGACGTGCACGTACACCCCGAAACCGCGCGCCCCGACCGAGGTCAGGGCGGCGGCGGGCAGCGACCCGTCGACGGGGACGGGCTCGCCTTCTGGAAGGACGCCGGGCATGGCCACTAGTGTGCCCGGCATGACCTCTCCCGACCGCCTCGTGCGGGTCTCCACGGCCCGTGGGGTGACCACCCTCACCCTGGACAGCCCGCACAACCGCAACGCGCTCTCCACCGCCCTGATGACCGAGCTGCTGGCCGGGCTCGCCGCGGCGGTCGCCGACGACGCCGTACGGGTGATCGTGCTGGACCACACCGGGCCGGTCTTCTGCTCCGGCGCGGACCTCAAGGAGACGGCCGCCGCGTACGCGAGCGGCAGCGTGCCGGCCGGGATGCTCGGCGACGTGCTCGGGGCGGTCTGGGAGTGCCCGAAGCCGGTGCTGGCGAAGGTGGCCGGACCGGCCCGGGCCGGCGGGCTGGGCCTGATCGCCGCCGCCGACCTGGCGGTCTGCGCCGAGGAGGCGACGTTCGCCTTCACCGAGGTGCGGATCGGGGTGATCCCGGCGGTCATCTCGGCCACCGTGCTGCCCCGGCTGCACCCCCGGGCCGCCGCCGAGCTCTACCTGACCGGGGACACCTTCGACGGCCGGCGGGCCGCCGAGATCGGCCTGGTCACCGCGGCGGTGCCGGCGGACGGGCTGGACGCGGCGGTGGAGCGCTACTGCGCGTCGCTGGTGCGGGGCGCGCCGCGGGCGCTGGCCGGGGCGAAGGAGCTGCTGCGCCGCCCGGCCGCCACCGACCTGCGGGGCGAGATCGCCGGGCTGGCCGCCCTCTCCACCGGCTACTTCCTCTCCGACGAGGGCCGCGAGGGTGTGCTGGCCTTCCGGGAGAAGAGATCGGCACGATGGGTGCCCGCTGCGGACGGTGGTCCGGCAGCGGGCGCGAGCTAGCACCGCACCCGGAAGGGTGCTTTCGCGCTGTTTCCCTCCCGGTTCGCCGGGAACGTGAACCGGTCGGCCGACCCGGCTCACGTCACACGGGACGTACGCTTGTCGGACTGTCGAACAGGAGGTGCGGGTGCGAACTCGGGCATTCGTGGCAGCCGGCGTCGTGGTCGCGGTGGTCGCTCTTCTCGGGGTCTGGGTCGTGGTCCGCCAGTTCGGTGGTCAGCTCCGGCTCCCGGTGGCCAGCCGTACCTGCACCGTCCAGGCGGACGGCACGGTCGTCCTCGACGCCGACCAGATGGCCAACGCGGCGACCATCGCGGCGATCGGCATCCAGCGGCAGATGCCGGAGCGGGCGGTGGTGGTGGCGCTGGCCACCGCGTACCAGGAGTCCGGCCTGCGCAACCTCCCCGACGGTGACCGGGACTCGATCGGCCTGTTCCAGCAGCGACCCAGCCAGGGCTGGGGCACCCCGGAGCAGATCCGCGGCGAGCGGTACGCGGCGAACCGGTTCTACGCCGCGCTGAAGGAGGTGCGTGGCTGGGAGGGGATGGAGGTCACCGACGCCGCCCAGGCGGTCCAGCGGTCGGCCTTCCCGACCGCGTACCAGAAGTGGGCCGACGAGTCGCAGGTGTTGACCAGGGCCCTGCTCGGCGATGCGACCGGCGCGGTGGCCTGCACGGTCGGCCGGACGCCGGCGATGCGTGGCGCGGCGGCCGCGACGGCGCTGACCCGCGGCCTGACCCTGGACTGGGGGCTGCCCGGCTCCGCCGCAGCGGCCGAGCTGACCGGGCTGACCGTGTCGGCGGCCGACGATCGCGACGGCTGGCGGTACGCGCACTGGCTGGTCTCGCACGCCACCGACCACGGGGTGAAGCGGGTCCGCTTCGCCGGCCTGGAGTGGACCGCCGAAGACGGCACCTGGGACAAGGTCTCCGACGGCCGTCCGGCCGACGCGCAGGTGCTGGCGGAGGTCTTCGCCGAGGGGTGACCCGGCCGGCCGGGTCAGGGGCGGCTGCCGGCGACCCGGCGGCGGACCTTCTCCAGGATCGGCTCCGGCAGTTCGGCGGCGTCGAGCAGCCGGGGCAGCAGCTCCGGCTCGAGGTTCATCGCCCGGAACACCTCCCCGATGGTGACGCCGTGCGCGGGCCGGTCCACCACCTCGACCGGGTCGCCCGCGCCGACCTCGCCCTCGCGCAGCACCCGCAGGTACGCCCCCGGAGTCGCCCGGGCGGTGAACCGCTTGATCAGATCCGGCATGTCCCAGAAGCCGGCGAAGGTGGCGCACGGGGTGCGTGGCTTGGTCACCTGGAGCAGGGCGGAGCCGACCGCCCACTGCTCGCCGATCACCGCGCCGGTGACGTCGACCGCCCAGGTGGTGAGGTTCTCGCCGAACCCACCGCTACGGATGCCGCGGCCCAGCTCGCCCGCCCACCACTTGGCGTCCTCCTCGGCGTAGGCGTAGACCGCCTGGTCGGGGCCGCCGTGGTGGGCACGTTCGCCGATGAAGTCGCCGTCGACGCCGTCGACGCGCAGTAGCACCGGCCCGTCCACGGGTCGCTTGTCGATGCCGCTGCGGCCGCTCGCGTCGCCCGCCCACTCCGCCTCAGTCACCACGCCGAGGTTCACCGCCGCCACCCTGCCCGTCATGGCCGAGAGCCTAGTCGCGAACCCGACCTCCGTAGCCCCGGAAAGTACTTGCCTACCAGGAAAGTAACGCGTTTACTTTCCTGGTAGGCAAGTATTCGTCTCGCCCTCAAGGAGACCCGATGTCCGAGCCGACCCTCTCCCCCGCCGCTGCGGCGGAGGCGCTGGCCGAGATCCACTCCCGTCGTGACCAGGCGGTCGCCGCGACACTGGTTCCGGACTGGTACTGGCCCGCCGTCGGCGGGCTGGTGGCGGCCTTCACCGCCGCCGTGGAGAGCGGGCGGCCGTGGCTGGTCGCGGTCGGCTCGATCGCGTACGCGTCGGGCCTGGCCGCCGTCGTGGCCCGGGTCGCGCTGCGGCACCGGGCCCAGGTCCGCAACACCCTCCTCGGCGTACGCGGCGCGGCGGCCATCGCCGGCTACACGCTCTGCCTGGTGGCGCTCGGCCTGATCACCGGCTTCGCGGCGGACTCGGCGGGGCTGGACTGGCCCGCGACGATCGGCGCGGCGACCACGGCCGGGGCGATGACGGCCACCGGCCAGCTGCTGATGCGGTACCTTCGCGGCGTGATGACCGCCCGGCCGATCGGCGGCCGGTGAGCGCCCCCCGCTTCGACGAGCTGATCCACGCGCCCACCCGGCTCTCCCTGGTGAGCCTGCTCGCCGCCACCGAGTGGGCCGAGTTCCGCTACCTGCGCGAACAGCTCGGGCTCTCCGACTCGGCGCTGTCGAAGCAGTTGACCACGCTGGAGCAGGCCGGCTACGTCGAGGTGCGCAAGAGCTTCGTGGGCAAGCGACCACGTACCTCGGTCAAGCTCAGCTGGCCCGGGCGCGCCGCGTTCGACGGGCACGTCGCGGCGTTGCAGCAGATCGTCGCGCGGGCCGGCGCCAGCGTGCTGCCCTGACGGGAGCCCCGGCGTCCTGACCGGAACGGCGCTCCGCCGGAGCCCGGAGGGCTCCCGTCAGGGCTCAGCCCTTGACCGCGCCGGCCACCAGGCCGGAGACCATCCGCCGCTGCACCAGCAGGAAGAAGATGATCACCGGGATGGTGAACAGCGTCGAGGCGGCCATCACCGAACCCCAGGCGGTGTCGTCCCGCCCGAAGAAGAAGGTCATCGCCACCGGCAGGGTGTACCGGTCCTGGTCGTTGACGAAGGTCAACGCGAAGATCAGCTCGTTCCAGGCGGTGATGAAGGAGAAGATGCTGGTCGCCACCAGGCCCGGCGCGACCAGCGGGAAGAGGATCCGCCGGAAGGTCTGCGCGCGGCTGGCCCCGTCGATCGCCGCGGCCTCCTCCAGCTCCTTGGGCACCGCCGCGACGAAGCCGCGCAGCATCCAGACCGCGAACGGCAGCGAGAAACCGAGGTACGTCAGGATCAGGCTGGGCAGGGTGTTGTAGAGGCCGAGCCGCTGGATCATCAGGAACAGCGGGATCACCAGCGCCTCCAGCGGGATCATCTGCACCACCAGCAGCATGATCAGGAAGCTGGTCCGGAGCCGGAACCGGAACCGGGCCACCGCGGTCGCGGCGAGCAGCGCGATCAGGCCGCTCAGCAGCACCGTGCTCACCGCGACGAGGGCGCTGTTGAGGAAGAAGTCGGCGAACGTCACGCCCGGGATCAGGTTGCCGGTGAGGATCTCCCGGTAGTGCTCCAGGGTCGGCTCGGCCGGCACCGGCCGGGGCGTGGCCGAGAAGATCTCCCGGTTCGGCTTGAGCGACGTGGCGACCATCCAGTAGACGGGGAACGCCGCGAAGAGGGCCACCAGCAGGCCCGCGCCGTTGAGGGCGATCTTCTTCACGACTCGTCCTCCTGCTTGAGCACCATGCGGACGTAGAGACCGGTCACCACCAGCAGGATCAGCGTGAGGATGACCGCGATCGCGGAGCCCACGCCGTACTTGGGCGGCGGCGAGAAGGCCTCGGCGTACGAGTAGATGGAGAGCATGAACGTCGGCCGGTCCTGGGTGCCGCCGGCCAGCACGAACTGCTGGGTGAAGACCTTGAAGTCCCAGATGGTGGAGAGCACGATCAGGATCCCGAAGACCGGCCGCAGCAGCGGGAAGGTGATCTTCCAGAAGACCCTCCACGGCCCGGCCCCGTCGACCCGGGCCGCTTCGTGCAGCTCGCTCGGTACGCTCTTCAGCCCGGCGAGCACGCTCACCGCGATGAACGGGAACGAGTGCCAGACCACCACCAGGGTGAGGATCGCGAAGAAGAGCAGCGGCGAGTTGAACCAGCCGTACCCGGTCCAGTCGCTACGCCCGAAGAGCGCGGTGGAGGGCCCGTCCGGCAGCGCGTTGAACAGCCAGGTGACCAGGCCGGAAGTGTCGTCGAAGATCCATTTCCAGACGATGGTGCCGGTCAGCGCCGGGGTGGCCCAGGCGAGCATCACGCAGCTGGCGACGAAGGTGGCCATCCGCTTCCCGAGCCGGTTGAGCAGCAGCCCGACCAGGGTGCCGAGGATCATCGTCAGCACCACGTTGGCCGCGGCGAAGAGCACGGTGTTGCGCAGCACCGTACGGAAGAACGGGTCGCCCAGGATCTGGGTGTAGTTGGCCAGCCCCACCCACGGCCATTCGCGGTCGCCGCGCAGCTGCCGGACGCTGTCCAGCTTGTAGAAGGACATCGCCACCACCTGGCCCAACGGCCAGAGCAGCAGCACCCCGATGACCGCCAGGCAGGGCAGCAGGAGCAGGTACGGCAGGCGGTCCAGGCGAGGCCGCCGCCGCGCGGGGGTCTCCCGCGCGGCGGCCGTCCCGGTGGGCTTGGTCAGCGTGGTCACTTGGCGTTGAGGATGCTTTCCATCTCAGCGGCCGCGTCGGCGGTGGCCTTCTCCACCGTCTTCTGACCCTTCATGACCGAGCTGTTCATCGCCTGGGTCACCGTCTTGGTCCGGCTGACCTCCACCCACTTCGGGGTCAGCGGGGTGACCTTGGTGTTCTTCATGGTGGTGGCGAACGCGGCCATCACCTTGTCGTTGGCGTAGTCGCCGCCGGAGACCAGGTCGGAGTAGACCGGGAAGAAGTTCAGGCTGCTGGCGAAGGTCTGCGCGTTCTTCTTGTTGAGCAGCACCGTCAGGTAGTCCCAGGCAAGGTCCTGCTTCTTGCTGTCCTTCCACAGCGCGATGTCCGAGCCGCCGGCGAAGGCGGGAGCGGGCTTGCCGTCCGGGCCGGGGATGGGGAACGTGCCCCACACCTTCTCGATCTCCGGGTTGTCCTTCTTCATCGCGCCGCCCTGCCAGCTGCCGGCGAACGCCATCGCCGCCTTGCCGGTGGCGAACTGGGTACGCGCGTCGACCTCGTTCCAGCCGGCGGCGGCCGGCGGGGCGACCTTGTGCACGGTGACCAGGTCGGTCCAGAACTTGACCGCCTTCTGCGTCTCCGGGCTGGTGTAGCCGGACTTCCAGGTGCCGCTCTGCTCGGTGGCGATCTCGCCGCCGGCGCCCCAGAGGAAGGAGTAGAAGGGCAGCTCGGAGTTGCCCGGCAGCGCGATGCCGTAGGTGCCCGGCTTCTTGGCCTGCACCGCCTTGGCGACGGAGACCAGCTCCTCCCAGTTCGTCGGCGGCTGCACGCCGGCCTCGGCGAACCAGTCGGTGCGGTAGTAGATGGCCCGGACGCCGGCGTACCACGGGACGCCGTACTGCTTGCCGTCCAGCTGCGCGTTCTTGACCAGGTCGGGCAGCACGTCCTTGCCCTCGGACCAGCCGGCGAACTTGCCGCTGACGTCGGCGAGCGCCTCCTGGGCCGCCCAGCCCTGCGTCTCGGTGTTGCCCAGCTCGGTGACGTCCGGGCCCTCACCGCCGGCCAGCGCCGCCTGGAACTTCTTCGGCGCCTCCAGCCAGGGGATGTACTGCACCACCACGTCGGTGTCCGGATGCTTCTGCCGGAACTCGGTCTCGACGCCGTCGAGGAACTTCGTCTGCGCGTCGCCCCCCTCGCCCATCATCCAGACCGTCAGCTTGCTGTTGTCGGCGGCCTCATCGTCGCCGGAGCCACCGCAACCGGCGAGCACCATCGCGGCCGAGGCCACGACGGCGGTGACCGGAGCCAGCCGCTTCCACCTGTTCACGCCACTTCTCCCTCGCGCCGTCTGGCACTAACCTTCTCTGCCGCACCCTAGTAGGAAAAATTCCTTTACGACAGGGGTGGCTGAGGGCGAGGCGACCGTACCGCAGGTGGCGACCGGTGAGGCAGGGCCCGGCGGCGGCCGGTGGCCGCGCCCGGTCGGGGTGCGACGCTCGTCCGGGAGGGGCCGGCGCACGTACGCGAGCGGGCGCCCGCCCCCTGGGGGTCGGGCGCCCGCTGAGCTGCGGTGCTGCGGAATTACCGGTGGGTGACGCTGCGGCGACGGCCGACACCGGCCACCAGGGCCACGGCGATGGCGGCCAGCACGACCTGGACGAGGAGTTCCGTCCAGTCGATGCCGGCGGTCTCGGTCGCGATGCCCATGGCGCGGGCGAGGACGGTGCCCAGCAGCGCGGCGCCGATACCGATCAGCATGTGCAGCCAGATCGGCATGTTCTGGCGGCCCGGCACGACCAGGCGGCCCAGAGCGCCGACGATGAGACCAACAACGATGGCGGTGATGATGCCCCAAACGGTGAGCTCCACGGTCGCCCTCCTTTAAGTAGGTATGTCATTTGATGAGTGTTTCTTGGTGTGATTGATAGATTCCCGAACCCGGGAAATCCCAAACCGACTTTCGGGCCGACCGGGCCGGAATGGCCCGCGGCCTGCAGTTTGTCCGCCGAGACACTCCGCGGGAGCGGTGCGGTGGGACGCGTCGGGCCACGGACGTCCCGGCGGCCGGCCGCGCTCCCCGAAGCGGGCGGCCGGGCCGCCCCCATACCCGCGAGTGGACGCCGGCCGGCCGCAGACGCGAGCGGGCGCCCGACCCCGAGGGGTACGGGCGCCCGCTGAGCGTGCGGTGCTGCGGAATTACCGGTGGGTGACGCTGCGGCGACGGCCGACACCGGCCACCAGGGCCACGGCGATGGCGGCCAGCACGACCTGGACGAGGAGTTCCGTCCAGTCGATGCCGGCGGTCTCGGTCGCGATGCCCATGGCGCGGGCGAGGACGGTGCCCAGCAGCGCGGCGCCGATACCGATCAGCATGTGCAGCCAGATCGGCATGTTCTGGCGGCCCGGCACGACCAGGCGGCCCAGAGCGCCGACGATGAGACCAACAACGATGGCGGTGATGATGCCCCAAACGGTGAGCTCCACGGTCGCCCTCCTCCTCAAGATTCGGTCACACGGTGTGTGTTTCCTGTCGTGACCGCTAGATGCCCGAACCGCCGAAAAACCAAACCGACTCAGCGGGACAGCTGTCGCTCCACGTCGATCCCCCGACGCCGCGTCGGTTACCGGGCGGCGGCATCCGCGCAGCTCAGCACTGGCTTCCCGGCGGCGCGAACGAGCCGGGCCAGCCGGAAATTCACCGCCGCGACCCGAGCGGCAGCAACAGGAACGGCCGGCACCCCACCTCGGAGGTGGGGTGCCGGCCGCCCGGGCGTCCTGCCGTCGGGCTACTTCTTGCCGGGGGCCTTGCCGTCGCCGGAGTCGGAGGAGAGCGCGGCGATGAAGGCCTCCTGCGGCACCTCCACCCGGCCCACCATCTTCATCCGCTTCTTGCCCTCCTTCTGCTTCTCCAGCAGCTTGCGCTTACGGCTGATGTCACCGCCATAGCACTTGGCGAGCACGTCCTTGCGGATGGCGCGGATGGTCTCCCGGGCGATCACCCGGCTGCCGATGGCGGCCTGGATCGGCACCTCGAACTGCTGGCGCGGGATCAGGTTGCGCAGCTTGGCGGCGATGGTGACCCCGTAGTTGTACGCCTTGTCCTTGTGCACGATCGCGCTGAACGCGTCCACCGGCTCGCCGTGCAGGAGGATGTCCACCTTGACCAGTTCCGACGCCTGCTCGTCGGAGGGCTCGTAGTCCAGCGAGGCGTAGCCCTTGGTCCGGCTCTTCAACTGGTCGAAGAAGTCGAAGATGATCTCCGCGAGCGGCAGCGTGTAGCGCAGCTCCACCCGGTCGGCGGAGAGGTAGTCCATGCCGAGCAGGCTGCCCCGGCGACCCTGGCAGAGCTCCATGATCGCGCCGACGTAGTCGTTCGGGGTCAGCACCGTGGCGCGGACGACCGGCTCGTACACCTCGGCGATCTTGCCCGTCGGGTACTCGCTCGGGTTGGTCACGACGATCTCCTCACCGTCATCCGTGATGGCCCGGTAGACCACGTTCGGCGCCGTGGAGATCAGGTCGAGGTTGTATTCCCGCTCCAGCCGTTCCCGGATGATCTCCAGGTGCAGCAGGCCGAGGAAGCCACAGCGGAAGCCGAAGCCGAGCGCGCCCGAGGTCTCCGGCTCGTAGTCGAGCGCGGCGTCGTTCAGCTTGAGCTTGTCCAGCGCCTCACGGAGGTTGGGGTAGTCGGACCCGTCGATCGGGTAGAGGCCCGAATAGACCATCGGCTTCGGATCCTTGTAGCCGCCGAGCGCCTGGGTCGCCGGACGGCTGTTGATGGTGACGGTGTCACCCACCCGCGACTGCCGGACGTCCTTCACGCCGGTGATCAGGTAGCCCACCTCGCCGACGCCGAGCGCGTCGGCCTTCACCATCTCCGGCGAGATCACCCCGATCTCCAGCAGCTCGTGCACCGCACCGGTGGACATCATCTTGATCCGGTCCCGGGCACTGATCAGGCCGTCGATCACCCGGACGTAGGTGACCACGCCCCGGTAGACGTCGTACACCGAGTCGAAGATCATCGCCCGGGCGGGCGCCTCGGCGTCGCCGACCGGCGGCTTGAACTGCCGGACGATCTCGTCGAGCAGGTACGGCACGCCCACACCGGTCTTGCCGGAGACCCGGATGCAGTCCGCCGGGTCTCCGCCGATCAGGTGGGCCAGCTCCTCGGCGTACTTCTCCGGCTGGGCGGCCGGCAGGTCGATCTTGTTGAGCACCGGGATGACGTGCAGGTCGTTCTCGAGCGCCAGGTAGAGGTTGGCCAGGGTCTGCGCCTCGATGCCCTGCGCGGCGTCGACCAGCAGCACGGCCCCCTCGCAGGCGGCCAGCGACCGGGACACCTCGTAGGTGAAGTCCACGTGGCCGGGGGTGTCGATCATGTTGAGCACGGCGTGCTCGCCGGCCCGGTCGCCCTCGCGGATGGTCCACGGCATCCGGACGGCCTGGCTCTTGATGGTGATGCCGCGCTCGCGCTCGATGTCCATCCGGTCGAGGTACTGGGCACGCATCTGCCGAGGGTCGACCACGCCGGTGAGCTGCAGCATCCGGTCGGCCAGCGTCGACTTCCCGTGGTCGATGTGGGCGATGATGCCGAAGTTCCTGATGCGCGCCGGGTCGGTGGCACCAGGAGCGTTCGCGCCGGGATCGAGCGTCGGTGGCACAGCGGTCCGTTCTGGTCGGCTGACGTGAGCGGGCCGGCGCGACGCCGGCCCCCTCTATTCTCCCACGTCGCCCGCGACCCGGTCCGATCACTCCTGGGGTACCGGGGTCAGCCACCCGGTCCACTCCCGCGGCGGGGCCCACTCCGGCGGCTCACGTCCGCGGGCAACTCACTCCTCGGGGGGCTCGACGAAGAGCGCGGCGAGCCGGGGCAGCCGGCGACGGGCCTCCTCCTCGTCGTCGAAGTCCCAGAAGTCGTTGAGGTCGGGCGCCGCGACCGGGTCGCGCTCCGCCGGCAGCTCGGCGGCGGTCGCCTTCCGGTACGCCTCCCACGGCACCGCGAGCATGTCCGCGCACCGGAACTCCTCGCCGCTGAGCGAGGCGGCCCGCACCCGGGGCAGCTCGGCCAGCGAGTCCGGGTCACCGACCGCCTTCGCGAAGACCGACCGGCCCTGGGTCATCAGCCAACCGCGGAAGTACTCGAAGTCGTCGTCGGAGGCGCCACCGTTGATCAGGTAGGCCGCGCCCCACAGGTCGACCTGGTACGAGGCGGCGAGCACCCGCTGCTGATGGCGCGCGTACCCGACGATGTCCGCCGGGTCCCGCTCGGCCAGCAGAGCGACCGCGCGGGCGGCGACCCCGTCCGCCTCTCCCCCGGCGCCAGCGCGGGCGCGGTCGATCAGCTGCCAGAAGTCGTCGGTCCTCATGGCCTGGCAGTCTCCCAGACCCGCTCCCGCCCGCGACCGGGCAGCGGGGACATCGCGGCGAGTCGCGGGTAGCGGCGGACCAGCTCGGCCGGATCCTCCAGGTCCCACCGCTCGACCACCGGACGGGGTGAGCAGCTCAGCTCCCGGCCGGCGCCCAGAACTCGTCGATCTGCACGCAGGGGCCGCGGGGTGACCGAGGGGGGTGGACCGGGCAGCATGGTGGCGTGCCCCCGACGCCGCCGCCGTACCACGCCACCGCCGTCCGGCCGGACTGGTCGCAGCTGCCGGCGGGCCTGCGCGATGCGGTGGCCGCCCGGCTCGGCGCGCCGGTGGTCGCGGCGCGTACCGCCCGGGCCGGCTTCACCGGCGGGTTCGCCGCCGTGCTGGTGACCGCGGACGGCGGGCGGACGTTCGTCAAGGCCGCCGACCTGGCCCGGCAGCGCCACCTCGCCGACTGGTACGCCCGGGAGGCAGCGGTCCTCGCCCGGCTCCCGCCCGGCCTGCCGGTCCCCCGCCCGCGCTGGGCGCTGGCCGAGTCGGGCTGGTACGCGCTCTGCCTCGACGCCATCGACGGGCGCACCCCGCGGCTGCCCTGGGACCCGACCGAGCTGGACGCCGTCCTCGCCGGGTACGCCGAGGTGGCCGCCGCGCTGGCGGAGCCGCCCGCCGGGCTGGTCGCCCTCGGGCCGCCCCGGCTGGCCGACCTGGCCCGGGACGACATCCTCTGGTGGGGCGAGGTGGCCGCCGGCCGGGAGCCGGCGCCACCGCTGCCCGCCGCCGCGCGGGACCGGCTGCCCGAGCTGGTCGCGCTGGAGTCCCGGCTGCCGTCGTACGCCGCCGCCGGTACCGGGCTGATCCACGGCGACCTGCGGGTGGACAACGTGCTGCTCGACGCCGACGGCCGGGCCTGGTTCTGCGACTGGAACTGGCTCTGCCGGGGACCGGCCTGGTTCGACCTGGCCGGCCTGCTGATCACCGGGTACGACGGCGGCCCGGCGGCGGACGCGCGCTTCGCCGGCCACCCCGTCGCGGTCGGGGCGCCGCCGGACGCCCTGGACGTGACCCTGGCCGCGCTGGCCGGCTACTTCCTCACCTCGGCCGCGCACGGGGCCCGCGGCGCGGCCGCCGACGACCCCGGCTCGCCGAGGGACGGCTTTCCGCCGGTGTCGCCGCATCTGCACGCGCACCAGCGGTTCAGCGGGGAGCGGGCGCTCGCCTGGCTGGCCGCCCGGCGGGGCTGGCGCTGAGCCGTTTTGGCTCGTACCGGCCAACCTGGTAACCTGGCTCTTCGCGCAGCGATGACGCCTGCTCGTCGCGCGCGGAAGCAGACCATACCGAGCTACCAAGACGAGGCTGTCGCGTGGCGAACATCAAGTCCCAGATCAAGCGCAACCGGCAGAACGAGAAGCGCCGGCTGCGTAACAAGTCGGTCAAGTCGTCGCTGAAGACCGCCATCCGCAAGTTCCACGAGGCTGCAGAGGCCGGTGACGCCGAGAAGGCCACCGTCCTCATGCGTGACGCCACCCGTAAGCTGGACAAGGCTGCCAGCAAGGGCGTCATCCACGCCAACCAGGCGGCGAACCGGAAGTCGGCGATCACCAAGCGCGTCGGCTCGCTCTCGGCCTGACCCGAGCGACCTCAGACCTGACCGGAAGCCCCGGGCGATGCCCGGGGCTTCCGGCTGTCCGCGTTTCCGGGGTTGCCGGTCGGGGCCGTCCGTGTTCCGAGTGAGCGGGGCCCCCGGACGACCGATCCCCGGTCGCGGGCCGTCGGGCTCTCGATCCACTCGCTTTGAGCGGTGTGGCGGTGTCGTGCCACGACGGCGGCCAGAACCGGTCAGGGCAGCCGCCAGAACCGGTCAGGAACCGTCGGTAGGGTGCCGGCCTGGTCCGGCGGGCGGGCGCGGCGCCCCCGACGGCCACTCCGGCGCCTCCTGCGGCCGCTCCCACGACGGCACGGACGCCGATGCGGCGGTGACCACCACCCCCGGTACGGTCCGGGGCACCCGGGCCCGACCGACCACCGGTTCCATCTGCCGCCGGAACCGGTCCCGCTCCTGCTCGGGCACGAGCGCCGCCGAGCGGACCACCATCTCGGCCACCATGTCGTTGAGCTTCACCATCAGGGCCACCGCGACCGGCAGGATCAGCACGGCCCACCAGCTCACCAGCTCGGCCAGGGCGAGCAGCGCGGCGAGCGCGACGGCGCCCTCGAAGAAGAGGAAGCAGAGCACCCCACCTGGGTTCACGAACCGCAGCCCGAGCGCCCGTGCGTAGAGCGGCCGATACCGCTCGTCGTCGCTGGACACCATCGTCCACGGCGTGCGGGTGGGACCGATCACCGGGCGCCGCCCCGACGCGCGGCCGCGACTGAGAAGACCGCCTTCTCCAGCGCGTACGCCCGGTCGTCGGCGCCGCCCTTGACCGCGGCGTTGCACTCGGCGGCGGCCCGCATCGCCTCGACCAGGCCCTCCGGGGTCCAGCCCCGGGCCCGCTGCTGGGCGTTCTTGATCTTCCAGGCGGGCATGCCCAGCGTGCTGGCCAGCTGGTACGGGTCACCCCGCCCGGCGGCGGCGACCCGGGCCACCGTCCGCACCCCGTCGGCGAGGGCGTCCGCGATCGGCACCGGGTCGACCCCGGCGTGCAGCGCCCAACGCAGCGCCTCCAGCGCCGCCGGGACGTCACCGATCATGGTCGCGTCGGCGACCGTGAAGCCGCTCACCTCGACCCGGCCCTTGTAGTACCGGGCCACGGTGTCCGCGCCGATCCGGCCGTCGGTGTCGGCGATCAGCTGGGAGCAGGCGGCGGCCAGCTCGCGCAGGTCGGCGCCGACGGCAGCGATCAGCGCCTCGGCCGCGTCCTCGGTGCACTTCCCGCCGCCCCGCCGGATCTCGTCCCGGACGAAGGCCACCCGCTCGCGGTGCCCCTTGAGCTTCGCCGCCGGCACCACGGTGGCGCCGGCCGCCTTCAGCCCGTCGGCGAACGCCTTGCCCTTGGCCCCGCCGAGGTGCAGCACCACCAACTGGACGTCCGGGTCGGGGTTCTTCGCGTACGCCAGCAGGGCGGTGACCAGGTCCTTGCGGGCGTCCTGCGCGGACTGGAGCACCAGCACCCGGCGTCCGCCGAAGAGCGACGGGCTGAGCATCTCGGCGATCTCGCCGACGGTGAGCAACCCGGCCTGGTACTCGCGGACGTCCACCTCGGGGTCGACGCTGCGGACTCTTGCCACGGCTTCGGTCACCGCGCGCGTGGCGAGCAGCTCCTCGTCGCCGAGGACGAGCAGGATAGGAGCGAGGCTGGCGGCGGTCACGCCGCCCATCTTGGCACGGGTCGCGGCGGGATCGTGCCTGGTCATCCGCTGCTGTGACGGCGCACCCCGCACGCAGCGCAAATCAAGACATTTACGTCGATTGTTGGTCTGAACGCGGCAATACGGCTCGATCTCCGAACTTTCTTCCGACCGGCCTCCGTCACCTCGGACGCGCCGGCCGCCCGACCGGTTCCTCTCACAGCCGGTAGAGGGCACGGTAGCGGCGGATCAGCCGCCACTGCACCAGCACCGCCGCCACGGTCAGCAGGATCATCAGCAGGGTCGCGGCGGCGGCGTAGCCGTAGCGCAGGTACTCGAAGGCGTTGCGGTAGACGAAGAGCGACAGGTAGGTGGTGGCGTACGGGGGTGGACCGCCGTCGGTCACCACGAACGCCGGCACGAACGAGAAGTGCAGGCTCTGGATGGCGTCGCGCACCGCCAGCAACCCGAGCACCGGCGCCATCAGCGGCAGGGTGATCCGGCGGAACACGTCCCACCCGGTGGCGTCCTCGATGGCGGCCATCTCGTAGACGTCCCGCGGCAGCGCCCGGCGGGCGGCGAGCAGCACCACGAAGGTCTCCCCCATGGTGAACAGACTCATCAGAATGATCGCCGCCCGGGCGTCGGTGGGGTCGGTGAGCCACTGCGGTGGGGTACGGCCCAGCGCGGTCAGCCCGTTCTCGCCGCCGGTGCGCAGCAGTTGGTTGATCGGGCCGTAGAGCGGGTTGAGCAGCCAGAGCCAGAGGAGCCCGTAGGCGATCTCCGGCACCGCGGTCGGCAGCACCGCCGCGGTGCGGGCGGTGCCCACCCCGGCGGCGCGGCGGTGCAGCAGCAGCGCCAGGCCGAGGGCGAAGAGCACCCGCAGGGGTACGGCCACCAGCGCGAAGACCAGCGAGTTGGTCAACGCCACCCGGAAGATCGGGTCGTCGACGAGCGCGGTGAGGTTGTCCAGCCCGACCCAGGTCGGCGGGCGCAGCAGGTCGTACTCGGTGAAGGCGAGCGCCAGGGTGATCACCGCAGGCAGCAGGACCAGCCCGACCAGCCCGACGAGGTACGGCGCCAGCATCAGCGCCAACTGCCGACGCGAGCGGGTGTCCGGTCTCATGACGGGGCGTACCGGCGACCCGAGCCGGCGTCGAAGACGTGGGTGTCGGCCCAGCGCACGCCGACGCGTACCGCCTCGCCCCTTTCCGGCCGGCGGGCCGCCGGCACCCGGGCGACGACCGGTTGGCCCCCGGCGAGGGTGAGGTACGCGTACGCGTCCTCGCCGACCACCTCGACCCGGTCGACGGTGGCGTCCGCCCCGTCGGTCGCGCCCAGGGTCACCGCCTCCGGCCGGAACCCGATCTCCAGGCCCTTCTCCCCCGCCCCCGGCGGGGCTTCCCCCGCGGGCTGCACCGGCCCGGCCGCGGGGAGCAGGTTCATCGCCGGGGAGCCGACGAAGCGGGCCACGAAGGTGCTGGCCGGGGTACGCCAGATTTCGTTGGGGGTGCCGACCTGCTCAATGCGACCGTCGCGCAGCACCGCGATCCGGTCGGCGAGCACCAGCGCCTCGGTCTGGTCATGGGTGACGTGCAACATGGTGGCCCCCAGCCGGTCGTGCAGCGCCCGCAGTTCGGCCCGCATCTCCGTACGTAGGGCCAGGTCCAGGTTGGACAGCGGCTCGTCGAGCAGGAACACGTCCGGTTCGCGGACCAGCGCCCGGGCCAGCGCGACCCGCTGCCGCTCGCCGCCGGAGAGCTGCCCGGGCCGCCGGCCGAGCAGGCCGGCGCAGCCGACGGTTTCGGCGGCCGCGCGGGCCTGCTCCCGGGCGACCGCCCGGGGGGTGTCCCGCACCTCCAGGCCGAAGGCGATGTTCTCGGCGACGGTCAGGTGCGGGAAGAGCGCGTACGACTGGAACACCATCGACACGTTGCGCAGGCCCGGCCGGTCGGCGGTGACGTCCCGGCCGGCGATGAGGATGCGGCCGGTGGTGACCGGTTCCAGCCCGGCCACCACCCGCAGCACCGTCGACTTGCCGGCCCCGGACGGGCCGAGCACCACCAGCAGTTCGCCGCGGGCGACGGTCAGGTCGATCTCGTGCAGCACCGTCGAGCCGCGGTACGCGGCCGAGACCCCCGCCAGGGTCAGGCCCGGACCGCTCACCCGTGCTCGCCGCGGGCGAAGAGTGGCCGGGTCTGCTGGTCGAGGTCGCGGATCACGTCGTCGAGCCGGTCGCCCCGGTACATGGCGTTCTCCAGGATGCCGGCCGTGGCGTCCTCGATCTCCGGCCAGGTGGAGACGGTCGGCAGCGCCCGCACGGTCGGGATGGCGTCGAGGAACACCTTCGCGCTGCGAGGCGGCTGGGCCGGGCCGAGGAACGCCGGGGACTGCGACACCCCGACGTGCGATGGCACGGTCCGGCCGGTGGCCGCGATGATCTTCTGCCCCTCCTCGGCGATGGCGAACTCCAGGAACCGCCAGGCGGCGTCCTTGTTCTTGGCGCCCCGGGTCATGCAGTACGCGTCGGAGTGCAGCACTCCGACCTGCTTCTTGTAGATCGGCAGCGGGGCGACGTCCCACTCGAAGTCGGTGATGGAGCGGAACGTGGTGGTGGAGCGGCGGGAGCTCATCAGCATGGCGAGGCGGCCGTTGGCGAAGCGGGACTCGTCGTCCTCGGCCTCCACCTCCTCGTCGGTGGGCACCACCCCGTACGCCTGGCGCAGGTCGACCATGTTCTTCAGCGCCTCCCGGACGGCCGGCGTGTCCAGCGTCAGCCGGGTCGGCTTGGCGGGGTTGTCCACGATCTCACCGCCGCCTGACCAGACGAACGGGGCGAGCCGGATGATCGACGGTTCGATGCCGAGGCCGTGCACGGCCGGCCGCAGGGCGGCGCCCTCGCTCTCGGTGCCCTTGATGACCAGGCCCCGGGAGTCGCGGGTCATCGCGGTGGCGGTGCCGACCAGGTCGTTCCAGGTCCAGCCGGCCTTCGGCTCCGGGACGCCGTGCTTCTGGAAGAGCGTGCGGTTGTAGTAGACGGCCAGGCTGGAGACGTTCTGCGGCAGGCAGAGCTGCCTGCCGCCCCACTTGAAGGCGTTCATCGCGACCGGGTAGTAGTCGGCCGGGTCGATCGCGTCGGAACCGGCGATCCGGTCGTCCAGCGGCTCGACCACGTCCTTGGCGGCGAACTGGCCGTAGAAGCGGTAGTTCATCAGGAACAGGTCCGGCGGCGCGCCGCCGGCCACCGAGGTGGCCAGCCGGGCCAGCAGGTCCTTGCGGTCGCTGGCCTCCACGAGCTGCACCTCGGCGCCGGGCCGGGCCTCCTCGTACGCCTCGATGAGGGTGCGGTACGCGGCCAGCTCCTCCGGTGCGCCGAAGACGAGCAGGCGCACCGGCCCGTTGGCCGAGGGCCCGGAGCCCGAGCCGCAGCCGGCGGCGAGCAGCACGGTGGAGAGCAGCAGGGCGAGCAGCGCCTTGGGTCTCATGGGTTCCGTCCCGTCGGATCGTCATCGTGGAGGAAGCGCCGCTGGGCCAGCACGAAGACCAGAAGCGCCGGCGCCGTGGCGAGCACCGCCCCGGCCAGGAACACCGGGAAGTTCGTCGGGTCCAGCACCGACAGTGAGCGCAGTGCCAGCGGCAGGGTGAACAGGTCGCGGTCGTAGAGGTAGATCAGCGGGTCGAGGAAGTTCGACCAGGTGAGCACGAAGGTGAGCGCGGTGAGGGCGGCGGTCACCGGGCGGACCAGCGGGAGGGCCACCCGCCACCAGGTGCGCATCGGTGAGAGGTCCTCCACCAGACAGGCGTCGTAGAGGTCCCCCGGCAGCGCCCGGAAGGCCAGGTAGTAGACCAGGACGTAGAGCGGCGAGGTGCCCAGCAACGCCGGGGCGATCAACGGCACCAGGGTATCGGTCAGCCCGAGGATCCGGAAGATCGCGAAGCGGGGCACCAGCAGGGCGATGGCCGGCACCATCAGCGCGACCAGGGAGGCCGCGACGACGGTGGCGGTGGTGCGCGGGGCGAGCCGGGCCAGCGCGAAGCCGGCCAGGGAGGCAACGAGCACGCTCAGCGGCACCGCGACGACCGCGACCAGCACCGAGTTCAGCGATGCCCGCAGCAGCCCGCCGAGTTCGACGGCCTGCTGGTAGCCGGTGGTGGACACCGGATCGGGAACGAGTTGCGGGGTCGGTGAGGGCGGCAGGCCGGGCTCAGTGAGCGAGCCGGAGACCAGCAGCAGCAGCGGCGGGACGAAGACGAGGATGACGAAGGCCGCGCCGAGGGCGCGCCAGATGCGTCCGGCCGCCTCGGGCAGCGGTGAGGGGCCGCTCGCGCGGCCCCTCACCTGGTTGGTGCCGATGATGTTCTACCTACTTCAGGTTCAGCTGCCAGGCGCTGAGGCCGTGCGAGGCGGCATAGAGGATCCGCTTGCCCGGCACGATGGTGAGCCCGGCCACCTCGACGCTCGGCATGCCGCCGGCCGCCTTGGTCCAGGTCGTCGTGCCGTTGGCCAGCCGCAGGACGCCGAAGTCGGTGGACGCGTAGAGGTCACCGGTGACGTCGTCGCGGACCAGGTCGGTGATCGGCTGGTCGCCGAAGTCGTACGACCGGTCCGTCCAGGTCGCCGTCGCGCCGGCCACCTTCACCTCGAACGCGTGCCCCACGGTGGCCGGGGTGTTCGAGTTGAACCCGCTGTAGGAGATCCACGCCCGGGCCGGGTCGGCCGGGTCGATGTGGATGCTGGTGACGAAGCGGTTCGGCGTGGTCGCGGTGTCGATCCGGGTCCAGGTCACCGCCGAGGCCGGCTCGGCGTCGGCGTTGCGGGTGACGAACACCCGGCCTGTGCTGGTGGCCGCATACGCGGTGGACGAGTCGGAATCGACCCGCTGGATCACCGAGACCGCGCCGCCGGCCCGGTCGCCCCAGGCGGCGTCGGTCAGCGGGGTGGCCCCCAGCTGCTCCCAGTCGCCGCACTGGGTCCCGCTGGTGTTGATCCAGCTGCTGCAGAGCCGCTTCGCGTCCTCGATGCTCCGGTTGCCCAGACCGAAGGTCTTGGTGCGGTAGACGGAGCGGCCGGTGCCGGCGAACATCGTGCCGCTGACCTTGGGGTCGCTGATGATCGGGGCGTAGAAGAGGCTGCCGGCGTGGCCGAAGATCGGGTCGCCGGTCCAGATCCAGCCGCCGATGTCCCCGTTGTCGAAGTTCACCTCCGGCGTGACGTCGAAGAAGGAGTGGAACCGGAACTCCGGCTTGCCGACGTCGAAGCCGGAGGCCCCGCCGTCACCGATCATCGTGTTGACCCAGCGCGTGCGCTGGCCCTTGTTCTCCCAGGTGCCGTTGTCCTGGGTGCCGCCCTGCAGCAGCGTGTGGTCGTGCGGGCTGACCGACAGGCTGATGAACTGCAGCGTGTTCATGCCCTTGTTGATGCTCTCCAGCTTGGAGGGGATCTTCGAAAGCATCTGCTTGCACCGGTCCCGCTGCCCGGTGCTGTTGTTGAGCCCACGCTGCGGGTCGTTGCACCACTCCGAGCGGTCGACGAACTCGCCGCTGGATCGCATCACGCCGCCGTCGTTGGACTCGAAGAACTGGTACGGGTTGTTGGGGTTGGTGACCAGGTCGTGCTGGTCGGGGTGCAGCCCGTTCGGGTGCAACTCGTTGGTGCCGTCGAAGGTCATGTCCGTGCCGCTGACGCCGGCGTCGGTGGAGAGGACCACGGCCCGCTTGTTGGCGATCGTCTCGCCATAGGCGTACGAGCCGCCGGTGTAGACGATGTCCGGGTGCCCCTCGGGGGTGTGCACGAAGACGTCGTACCAGCACTGACCGCCGCACTGGTCGTAGGTGGCGAATCCGGGGTCGGCCGGGTTCGAGCTGGTCAGATCGGTGAAGGTGGGCGTGCCGCTGGCCACGTCGTCGCTGCGGAACAGCCGCGAGTACGGGTTGCCGATGTTGCCCTCGTAGACGTACATCCGGGTCTTGCCGTTGGGCAGGGCGGTGACGTCGATCGCGGGCCGGGTCTGGATCACCGCGGGGTTCAGCGACGGCTTGATCTGCGTCCAGGTGGCGCCGGCGTCCGCCGAGCGCCAGACGCCCCGGGCGTACGAGGAGGCATAGACGATGTTCGAGTTCTTCGGGTCGAGCTTGACCTGGCGGACACCGCGCGGCGAGCAGGCCGCGGTGTTGGTGAACTCCGCCGCGCTGCCGGTGCACTGCGTCGCGTCGGCCGAGCCGTTGTGGATGAACTTCCAGCTCTTGCCGCTGTCGGTGGTCTTGTACAGGCCCCACTTCGCTGCGTCCGGCACCGGACGGGTCACGCCGGTGCAGCAGGAGCTGGACATGCCGCGCAGCGCGGTGGTGGTGGCGACGTAGAGCGTCTTGGGGTCACCCGGCTTGATGGTGATCTCGCCGATGCCCTTGCCGCCGAGCAGGTCCTTGCCGAGCGGCCCCTGCCAGGTCGCGCCGCCGTCGGTCGACTTGTACAGGCCGACGCCCGCCACGCAGCCGGAGCCACAGGTGTTCGCCTCACCGGTGCCGATGTAGACCGTCCTGCCGGTGGGGTCGTTCTTGTCGATGGTCACCGAGCCGGCCGCGTTGATGCCCAGGGGCCCGCCCTGGTAGGTCCACTGCGGCTGGGCGGCCAGCACGTCGGGGGTCGCCCAGACGCCGCCACCCGCCGGGGTGATGTAGGCGCGGCAGGAGCCGGGTTGGCAGTTGTCGCTGATGGCAATCGAGGTGGTGCGGCCGCCCGCCACGTACTCGTTCGGCACGTAGTTGTACGCGTTGCGGAACTCGGTGAACGGGTAGAGCGCCTCACTCGGCCCGACGTTCGTCCACGTGCCCTTCATGACCCTGCCGGTCGGCACGGCGCGAGCCTGGGCGGACTTGTGGGCGGCCTTCGCCCGGTCCACCTGGGCGATGCTGATCGTGTTCGCCGGAAAGGCACGCTCCAGGAACTCCTGCTGGGCGGCACCGCCAGGACCGTCCGGCGACATGCCGTCGTTGCCCGGCACTGCCTGCCGCAGTCGCTCCAGGCGGGCGCCGAGTGCGCCCGGCATCTCGCCGTCGCCGACGGCCGCGGCGGCGGTCGGCACCTCGGCTCCGCTGTAGTGGATGCCGGCGGCACCCGTCGTCGCCACGAGGGCGGCGACCGCTAATCCTGCGAGCAGATGGCGACGTCTGCGCTTCACGAGGGATCCCTCCGGAAAGCGTCACCGCAGCGCGGCACCTCGGATTGGCGACCGTCACTGGCAGCGTCCATGCAGGAGAATGTCAGAGTGCGTCGACGCAGGCAACCCCCCTCGATGGATGCCGTTGGACAAGTGATTGCATTCGCGCGGGAGGGTTACTGCGCGGACATGCCAGCGCATCACGAGGACTACCGCGAATCGCGATCATCACCGGCGCCGACTCCGGCATCGGCAAGGCCTGCGCGGTCGCACTCCACGATCACGCGCCCCGGGTCGGCTCGTCGGCGTACTCGGGCTCGGGCCGCTAACCAAGGTGATGGCGCAGGAGCTGGCCGCGGACGGGATCACGGTCAACGCGGTCGCCCCGGGCGAGATTGCCACGCGATGACCGGGCAGGAGGACGTCGACCCGTTCACCGAGGAGCGGCCGGGGTACCGGTCGGGCGACCGGGGGACGCGCGGGCGATCGCCGCGGTCGTGGCGCTGCTGGCGTCACCGTCGGCGGCGTACGTCGCGGGGGCGTCCTGGGTGGTGGCGGTTAGTTGCCGGCCGCCGCCGCGGGCGATCAGAGCGGGTTCCTCGGTGGCGCTGTCACCGCCCAAGCAAGGCGGGTAAGAATTTTCGGGCATTTACGCGCGTATCATGGCAGTATGAGCAGGCTGCCTGCCGGCCAGCGCTGGCAACAGGAGTTGATCGCGCTGGAGATGAGCAACCCCGGACACTCGATCGACGCCATCGCGGAACGCCTGGACATCAGTCCCCGGACCGCTGCGCGACGGGTCCGGGCCGTGCTCCAACGCATCCCGGTACAGGAAGCGGACACGCTCCGCCGGCAGTCGGAAGCGCGGATCCTGGACTGGATGCGGCGGTGTAACACCCCGCTGGACTCCCCCGGGCTGTCAGTTCAGGACACGATCCGGACGCTCTCCCTGCCGTCCACGCTGGAGCGCGACCGGGTGCAACACTTCGGCCTGCGCACACCCTCCGCCGTGGTGGGCCAGCTAGAGCAGGCCGGCACCCGGTGAGCCCCCTGGCACGGCCGGACCTGAACGGCCCCGGCGCGCTCGGCCGGTGCCGCACCCATCGCCGGCCCCTGCTCCCGTCGCGGGTGTCCGACCTAGGGCGCGCGGCGGCGGACAAGGCGGCAGGGCAGGCACGCGAGCGCCTGGAGCAGATGGGCGAGCCGGCACCCGAGCCGGGCACGTGGCAAGCGAAGACACAGCGCCGGGGCTACTGCGCGACGGACGCGGCGGAGGCCGCCTGGACCCGACTCACGGAGGCATCCCGATGATCTACCCGACCGACAAGCGCGTGCGGTATGCCCCGACCCTGGCCGTGTGGATCGTGGACACGCAGGCGAGCCACGCCGGAGGCGCGGATCAACTCTTGGCCGCGATGATGGTCTACGCCACGGAATCCGGGAACATGCCGGACGGGTGCACCTGCGCGCCGGAGTCCTTCAGCGTCTCCGCCATGACCGGGGTGACCGCCAGCCCGGCGCGAGTCCACCCGCTCGGCCAGCAGGGTGGAATCGCCGTGTACGGACACGGCACCGTGCCGGAGAACGGCGTGGCGCCGGAGCGGCGCAACGCGCACCAGTGCCCGCGCGCGGACGCGGCCGGAGAGCGGCAGGCGCGCAAGCTGGTGAAGGCTGGCCGCTGGGGCGACCTGTACGCGCTCACCGAGCCGTTCCCGCCCGCGCCGGGCACCCTCCAGCCCGCCGCGCCGGATAACAATGCTCCGGCGTGGCAGGCTGAGCCGCTGTCCGTGCCCGGGGTTGGTCTGATCCCGGACCGGCACATCCACCCGGCCACCCGGGCGGACCTGGCCAGGCTCGGCACGCTCGCGACGGAGGCCACCCGGCTCGGCAGCGAGGCGCGCAAGGCGCAGGCCGCAGCGGCACAGGGACCCATGGAGGTCCGGCGGCTCGCGACGGTGGCCGCGCTGTCCGGCAAGGCGCTGGACGCCGCGGAAGTGGCCAAGATGGTCCGCGAGCGACAGGAAGCGGCGGAAGCCGCGCAGGCCGCGGCGGACGGGACGAGAGACGCGGTGGACAAGGTGCGCCGCGAGGTGGCCGCCGGGATCGCGGAGCGCCGGGAGGAGTGGCTGACGTACCTCCACGACCAGGCCACCGCCGGGCTGGCGCGCCTGGACCTCGTGGTGGCGGAGCTGGAGGCTGCGGTGGAGAACCTGGCAGAGATCGATCGGGTACGGCAGACCGTGGAGCAGGCCGACTCCGGCCGCCTGTTCTCCGCCGGATCCATGATCGTCGGCAACGCCGTGGAGGCGGCCAGGCGGAGCCGGGAGCGCGCGGCTACGGCGCTTGCCGGGCTGGAGCGGCACGCGAGCAAGGACAAGGCCACTCAGGCAGCCTGAGCCCACCTGGACGAACGGCCCGGGACCCTCCGCAGGGTCCGGGCCGTTTCAGCACTCGTCCGGGTCAGCGCCACGCGCCTGGTGCGGCCGGTGTTCCGTGATCCACGCTTCCACGTCCTCCACCAACCACACCGCTCCCCCGGCCAGCCGATCGAACGGCTCCGGGAAGTCCGGGCGGGAAACGATCTGCACGACCCGAGCGCGGGACACCTGTAGGCGTTCCTGTAGCTCCGAGCCGCCCAACCCGCACCGGGCCACCGGGCGCTGCGCGCAGTGCCGGGGCAACGGGTGCGAGTTGCTCGAGTGGGCAATCGGAGTGGTCAAGGCACACCAGGAATCCCCCGCCGTGCACTGACAGATGCCACTACGCGACGGGGAAACTCAGCGCCAGATCGAGGCGTCACGGCTGCCGCCCCAGACGGGTGTCGCGCCCCACTACCGCTACCGCGAGTCCCCGCCCGTCCAGCACCACCGCCGCATCTCCGTCGGTGTCGGTGCGCAGCACCCGCGCACCGCCCCGGGTCAGCCGGCCCAGCAGGCCCGGGTTCGGGTGCCCGTAGTCGTTGCCGGCACCCACCGACACCAACGCGACGGCGGGACGGACCGCGTCGAGGAACTCCGGCGCCTGGTAGGCCGAGCCGTGGTGGGCGACCTTCAGCACGTCGGCGCGGAACGCGCCGGGCGGCGCGGCCTCCAGCAGCGCCCGCTGCTCCTCGGTCTCGGCGTCCCCAGGAAGCAGGATCCGCACCCCGCCCACTGTGGCGGCCAGCACGAGCGAGTTGTTGTTCGGGTCGGACCTGCTGCCCCGGACCGGGTACGGCGGCCCGACCACGACCAGCTCCACTCCCCCGGCCCGCCAGGTCCAACCCACCGGCGCGGTACGCAGAGCGGCCGAGCCGGCCCGCGCGGCGACGCGTACCTGAGACAACCCGAAGGCCGGCTCCGACCACTGCGGAACCAGCACGGCGGCGACCCGCCGGCCCCGGAACACCCCCGCCACCCCGCCCACGTGGTCGGCGTGGAAGTGGCTCACCACCAGCAGCGGGACCTCCCGTACGCCGAGCCGGCGCAGGCACCCGTCCACCGCGGACGGCTCCGGGCCGGCGTCGACGACCACGGCCCGCCCGGCCGCCACCGGAAGCACCAGGGCGTCGCCCTGGCCGACCGCGCAGCCGACCACCACCCAGCCGGCGGGTGGCCAGCCGCTGGCGATCAGCCGGATCGGCAGGGTGCCGAGGATCACCGCGACGGTGCAGACCGCCAGCAGCCGGCGGACCACCGGCCGGCGGGCGGCGAGGAGCAGCCCCAGGGTCAGCCCGGCCAGCAGCAGCGCGCCGGGCACCCCACCCGGCCAGGGCAGAGTGCCCAGCGGCAGCCGGGCCCCGACCCGGGCCACGGTCACCAGCCACCAGGCCGGCCAGCTCGCCAGCCAGGCGGCGAACTCCGCGCCGGCCGGCCAGAGCGGCGAGACCGCGGCCGCCGCCACGCCGAGCACCGTGGCGGGCGCGATCGCCGGCACCACCAGCAGGTTGGCCGGCACGGCGACCAGGCTGACCGTCCCGGAGATGCCGGCCACGACCGGTCCGCAGGTCAGTTGCGCCGCCGCCGGGACCGCGAGCGCCTCGGCCAGCCCGGGTGGCACGCCCCGCCGCCGCAGCGCGTCCCGCCACCCGGGGGCGAGCAGCAGCAGCCCGCCGGTGGCCAGGACGGAGAGGGCGAAGCCGGCGTCCCCGGCGAGGTCCGGGTCGACGAGGACCAGGACGGCCACCGCGGCGCTCAGCGCCGGCAGCGCGGCCCGGGGCCGCCCGGCGGCCAGCGCGGCCAGCGCGATCGCGCCCATGGTCGCGGCCCGGACCACGCTCGGCGACGGGCGGACCAGGACGACGAAGCCGACCAGCGCCAGCCCGCAGAGCACGGCGGCCGCCCGCGGACCGGCCCGGGCCCAGCGGGCGAGCAGCAACACCGCGCCGACCACGATCGCCACGTTGGAGCCGGAGACCGCGTTGAGGTGGGTCATCCCGGTGGCCCGGAAGTCCTCCTCCACCGCGGCGGGCAGCCGGCTGGTGTCCCCGACCACCAGGCCGGGGAGCAGGCCGCCCTGCTCGTCGGGGAGCGGGGCGCAGGCCCGTTGCAGGCCGGCGCGGAGCGTACCGGCGGCCCGCTGGAGCCACGGTGGCGGACCGAGCGGCACCGGCGGGCCCACCGTGGTGAGCACGGCCGCGGTCAGGTCGCCGCCGCGGGGCGCGGTCAGCCGCCCCTCGGCGGTGAGCCGTTGCCCCGGCAGCAGCCCCCGCCAGCCCGGATCGGTGGCGAGCACCAGCACGCGTACCGGTGCGCGCAGCCGGCCGCCGTCCGGACCGGTGAGGTGGACCAGCTCCGTCGCCACCAGCAGGGTGGCCGACCGGCCCGGCGCTCCGCGTACCGGGCGGGGGTCGTCGCGGACGGCCAGCTCGGCGGTGACCCGCACCCGCTCGGCCACCAGTGCCCGCAGCGGACCGGCGTCGCGCCCGTGCAGCCGGGCTGCGGTGGCGGTGGCGCCGCAGACGACGCCGAGCAGCACGGCGACGGCGATCCAGCCGTACCGCCGGGTCCTCGGGCCTGGCCGCCCGACGAGGCCGGAGAGGTGCCCGACGGCGAGGCTGGCCAGACCGGCGGCGGAGGCGGCGAGCAGCGCCGCCGTCGGGGCGGTGAGGTGCAGGCAGGCCAGCGCGGTGAGCCAGGCCGCCACCGCCAGGCCGGCCAGGCGCAGGTCCGGTGGCTCCGCCGCCGGCTCCGGCGCCACGCCCCCGGGACCGCCCGGCCCGTTCGCCCGGTTCACACCGTCACCAGGTCCTTGAGCTGCTCGTACCGGGCATCGCCGATCCCCTCCACCTGGCGCAGGTCGCCCACCGAGCGGAACCCGCCGTGCTGGTCGCGGTGGGTCAGGATCCGCTGGGCGAGCACCGGACCGACCCCGGGCAGCGCGTCGAGCTGCGCCAGCGTCGCGGTGTTGAGGTTGAGTCGGCCGCCGGCCCCGGGTGCACCGCCCGGGCCGACACCACCACCGGCCGGTGCGCCGCCCGGGGCGGGCTGGCCGACCGGCGCCGCGACGCCGACCAGGATC
Organism: Micromonospora sp. DT47; assembly: GCF_049844475.1. Classification (NCBI taxonomy): domain Bacteria; kingdom Bacillati; phylum Actinomycetota; class Actinomycetes; order Micromonosporales; family Micromonosporaceae; genus Micromonospora; species Micromonospora sp. DT47. Next base: position 64,439 of record NZ_JBNCLC010000022.1, read on the forward strand.
AGCTCCCCGTCGGCGACCTTGCGCGCCGGATTGAGCAGGGCGACGTCGACGCCGGGAAGCGCCCCGCCGGCCGCCTCGACCACGTCGGCGACCCGGGCGCCGGCGGGCACCCGGACCAGCCCGGGACGGCGTACCTTGCCGGCGACGGCGACCACCAGGTCGCCGCCCGGGGTGGCGGCAGTCCCGGGCGCGGCGGACGGGTCCGCGGCGACTGGCGCGGCGGCCGCGGGTTCCGGTCGGACCGGCTCGGCGCGCGGCCGGGACCGCCAGGCCCAGAAGCCGGCCCCGAGCACCACGACCACGGCGACGACGGCCAGCGCCCGCACGCCACGTCGACCGGGGTCGAAGGCGCCGGGCCCGGGGAGCCGCGACCCGGGCGGGGCGTCGCCGTCGTCGGTGGTCACGCCCGCCCGGCCGTCCGCCGGGTCCTCGACCGGCCAGGACCCGGCGGACGGCCGGGGCGCGGGGGCAGGCCCGTCCACCCGATGCGCCCCCACCGCCGGATCGACCAGCCGGAACAACCGCCGCCGCACCATGGTCTCCTCGTCGTCTGACACGGCGCGAGGGTAGGGCGGCCGACGACTCCCGGTCAGCGCGCCGGCGGTCGGCTGTGGACGGGACGGCGCCCTGTGGACAACCGCCTGATCATGGACCGGTCTGCTACCGGGACGGGACCGGGGTCAGCTCGCCTCGGGGTCGAGGCCGAGCGCCGCCCGGCCGACGCCCCGGCCACCGCCGGTGACCACGTACGACCGGCCGTCACGCATCGTCGGAGGGTCCCGGCCTGCGGTGCACGACGACGCTGGCCAGGCCGGGCCCGGCGTGGGCGGCCACCACCGCGCCCGCCTCGGAGACGTACGTGTCGTGCAGCCGGTCGCCGAACCGGACGGTCAGCGCCTCGACCAGTTCCGCGGCGCGCTGCGGTGCGGCCAGGTGGTGCACCCCCAGGTCGACGTCGGCGTCGCCGGCCGCCTCGACCGCGAGGTCGACCAGGCGGGCCACCCCCCGGCTGGCGGTGCGCACCTTGTCCTTGAGCACGATCGCGCCGTCCGGCATGTGCATGATCGGCTTGACCGAGAGGGCGGTGCCGAGCAGCGCCTCGGCCGCGTTGATCCGGCCGCCCCGGCGGAGGAACTCCAGCGTGTCGACGTAGAACCAGATGGTCGTGCGGTCGACGGCGGCGAGCGCCGCGTCGCGGACCGCGGCCAGGGGGGCGCCGGCCTCGGCGGCGGTGGCGGCGGCGAGCACCGGGAAGCCGAGGCCCATTCCGGTGGAACGGCTGTCGACCACCTCGACCCGGTCGTCGACCTCGGCGGCGGCGAGCCGCGCCGCCTCCACCGTGCCGGAGAGTTCCGCGGACAGGTGCACCGAGAGCACGCCGTCCGCGCCGGCGTCGAGCAGCTCACGGTACGTCCGGGCGAACTGTTCCGGCGACGGCCGGGACGTGCTCACCGAGACCCGCCGGCCGCCGAGCACCCGGGTCGCGTCGGCCGGGAATGTCTCCACCCCCTCCAGCCCCTCCGCGCCGTTGAGCACGACGGTCAGCGGCACCACGGTCAGCCGGTGCGCCTGCACCAGCTCGGGCGGAAGGTAGGCGGTGGAGTCGGTGACGACCGCGACGGGCATGCCCGGCACGCTAGCCGATGACGGGACCGGACGCCCGGGCCGGAGGACTCAGACCGGCTCGGTCGACGCCGGCCGGGTGATCAGGCCGACATTGTGGGAGCGCAGGTGCCAGCCCGGGGCGGCACGCCGCGTCACGCCGTCGTCGTACCGCAACTCGGTCCAGTGGCAGTTGGCCAGCGAACCGACGGTGCGCAGCACCGCGTGGTCCCAGCCGAGCAGGTGGCCGACGCCCTGCCGGGCCCCGCCGCCGTGGGTGGTCACCACGACGGTGCCGCCGGCGGCGAGGTCGGCGGCGTCCTGGAAGGCCGTGCCGACCCGCTTGCCGAGGTCGTCGAGGGTCTCGATCTCGGCACCCGGGTCCGGGTCGCCGGCCCGCCAGCGGGCGTACTCCTCGGGGAAGCGCGCGGCGGCCTCGGTGAGGGCCAGCCCCTGCCACAGGCCGAAGTACCGCTCACGGAGCCGGGCGTCGGTGCGTACCGGCAGGCCGGTGACCTCGGCCAGGGCGGCGGCGGTGTCCACGGCCCGGCTGAGGTCGGAGGCCACGATGACGTCGGGGCGCAGCGCGGCGAGCAGCGGCGCGGCCGCCCGGGCCTGCTCCCGGCCGAGGTCGTTCAGCGACACGTCGGTCTGGCCCTGAACGCGGCTGGCGGCGTTCCAGTCGGTGTTGCCGTGCCGCCAGACGATCAGCCGGGTCATTCGGCGGAGACGGAGCCGGTCGCGTCGGCGTCAACCAGGTCGCGGTCGACGAACTCGATCTGCGGGCAGTCCTTCCACAGCCGGTCGAGGGCGTAGAACTCCCGCTCCTCGGTGTGCTGGACGTGCACCACGATGTCGACGTAGTCGAGCAGCACCCAGCGGCCGCCCCGCTGGCCCTCGCGGCGGACCGGCTTGGCCTTCTCCGGCAGCTCGAGCAGGCGCTCCTCGATCGCGTCGACGATGGCCAGCACCTGACGCTCGTTGGGGGCCGAGGCGACCAGGAAAGCGTCGGTGATGGCGAGCTGGTCGCCCACGTCGATGATGACGATGTCCTGTGCCTTCTTGTCGGCCGCAGCCTGGGCGGCGGCCATCGCCAGCTCGTGAGCGCGTTCGGAAACTGTCACCATTCTCCTTCGATCAACCGTGCGACTCTCCAAGCGTCTCATACCCGGCGGTGCGACGACTTGTCAGTTCTGGTCGATTACGGGGACGAAACACCACAGACCGCGCGGATTCATGGCTGGTAGAGGCGCCGTTTCGCGATGTACTGCACCACCCCGTCCGGCACCAGGTACCAGACCGGCTCCCCCCGGCCCACCCGGGCGCGGCAGTCGGTGGAGGAGATCGCCATCGCCGGCACCTCCACCAGGCTGACCGTGTCGGCGGGCAGGTGCTTGTCGGTCAGTTCGAAGCCCGGGCGGGTCACCCCGATGAAGTGGGCCAGCTCGAAGATCTCGTCCAGATCCTTCCAGGAGAGGATCCGCTCCAGCGCGTCCGCGCCGGTGATGAAGTACAGCTGGACCTTCGGGCCGTACTCGGCGTGCAGGTCACGCAGCGTGTCGACGGTGTAGGTGTGGCCGCCGCGGTCGATGTCGACCCGGCTGACCTGGAAGCGGGGGTTGGAGGCGGTGGCAATCACCGTCATCAGGTAGCGGTCCTCGGCCGGGCTGACCGGTTCGTCCGCCTTCTGCCAGGGCTGACCGGTGGGGACGAAGACGACCTCGTCCAGGCCGAACCGGTCCGCCACCTCGCTGGCCGCCACCAGGTGCCCGTGGTGGATCGGGTCGAAAGTGCCGCCCATGATCCCGATCCGCCGGATGTCTTCCTCCACCCGTTGATCGTAGGCCGGGGCCGGCCGGCGACCCGTTCGGGCCGCCGTACCGTCCCGGACACCTGCCCGTCACGCGGCCGCCGCGGCCACCGCCGTCCTGGCCACCAGCGCCCGCCGCAGATCGTCGTCGGCGTCCGTCACCACCCGGCGCAGGCCCGGGGTGAGGTCGTCGCGGGCCAGCAGCGCCGCGGCCGATTCCCGGGTCGGCTGCGCCACGGCGTAGCGGGGGAAGGCCAGGCCCGCCACCCGGTCGGCCACCCACGGGGTACGCCGCCGCGCGGCCTCCGGCATGTCGGTGAAGTACCGGTCGACGTACCCGGCGGTCAGCTCGACCTGCTCGGGCTGCCAGAAGCCCTCGGCGGCCGCCTCGACCAGCCGGTTGGAGAGATCGGTGTTGCGGGTGATGATCTCCCAGGCGACCTCCTTGGCCGACACCTCCGGCAGCGCCGCCCGGCAGCGGGCGGCCCGTTCCGCGCCGGTGGCGCTCGGGTCCGCCGCCGCCTCCGCGGCGATCTCGGTCTCGCCGGCCGCGCCGAGCACCACCATCCGGCGCAGCAGGGCCCAGCGCAGCTCGGCGTCGACCGTCAGCCCCTTTGGCGCCCCGTCACCGGCGAGCCAGCCGGCCAGCAGGTCCGCGTCGGCGGTGGCGGCGATCAGGCCCCGCCCGGCGGCGAGCTGCAACGAACCGCCGGCGGGGGCGCCGGCGAGCAGCGCGGCGGCGGACCCGGCGATGCGGAGCAGGGCGGCGTCCCGGGCCAGCGGGTCGAGGTAGCGGTCGACCAGGACGCGGCTGCGCCCGAGCACCTCCTCGGCGATGATCACCTCGGTCTCGGCGGGCAGCGCCGCCGTGATCAACGCCACCACGGCGGCGACCGGGCGCTCCCCGTCGGTGGCCGCGTCCAGCGCCTCGCCCCAGAGCAGCGCCCGGGCCAGCGGGTCGTCCAGGCCGGGCAGCACCATCGGCACCGCGTCGGCGGAGGCGGGATCGAGGCGGATCTTGGCGAAGGTCAGGTCGCCGTCGTTGGGCAGCAGCAGGCCGGTGGCCGGCTCGCCGACCAGCTCGGTGAGCGCGGTGCGCCCCTGGTCGGCGTCCGGGTCCAGATCCACCTCGAACCGGCGCGCCGCGCCGTCGGCGGCGTACCGGCCGACGCCGACGCGGTGCGGGCGCAGCACCGGGTACGCCTCCGGCGCGGTCTGCACCACGGCCGCGCCGGTCCACCGGCCGTCGGCGTCCACCGCGGTCTCCATCCGCAGCGTGTTGACCTGGGACCGGCGCAGCCAGCACTCCGCCCAGTCGCTGAGGTCCCGACCGCCGGCGGCGCTGAGGCTGGCGAGCAGGTCGGCGAGGGTGGCGTTGCCGAAGCGGTGGGCGGCGAAGTGGGCGTTGAGCCCGGCGAGGAAGGCGTCGTCACCGAGCCAGGCGACCAGCTGCCGGAGCACGCTGGCGCCCTTGGCGTACGAGATGCCGTCGAAGTTGAGCAGCGCCTGCGCGGCGTCGGCCACCTCCTCCGGGGCGACCGGGTGGGTGGACGGACGCTGGTCGGCGGCGTACCCCCACGCCTTGCGGCGGATCGCGAAGGTGGTCCACGCCTGGTCGAACCGGGTCGCCTCGGCGGTCACCCGGGTGCCCAGGTATTCCGCGAACGACTCGTTCAACCAGAGGTCGTCCCACCAGCGCATGGTCACCAGGTCGCCGAACCACATGTGCGCCATCTCGTGCGCGATCGTGGTCGCCCGCACCTCCCGCTCGGTGTCGGTGACCGCCGAGCGGAACACGTAGTCGTCGCGGAGGGTGACCAGGCCCGGGTTCTCCATCGCGCCCGCGTTGAACTCGGGGACGAACGCCTGGTCGTACTTGCCGAACGGGTAGCGCTGGGCGAAGAGCTGGTGGAAGCGGTCCAGGCACTGCCTGGTGACGGTGAAGATCTCGTCGATGTCGGCGTCCAGGTGCGCGGCGAGCGAGCGGCGGCAGTAGACCCCCAGCGGAATGCCGTCGTGGGAGTCGCGGCGCACGTGCCAGGGCCCGGCGATCAGCGAGACGAAATAGGTGGACAGCGGCGCGGTCGGGGCGAACTCCCAGCGGCCGGGGCGGGGGCTCTCGGCGAGCTGGCCGTTCGCGGCGACGGTCCACTCCGGCGGCGCGGTGACCGACAGGGTCACCGGGGCCTTCAGATCGGGCTGGTCGAAGGCGGCGAAGATGCGCTGCACGTCGTCCAGGAAGGACATCGCGTAGAGGTAGGTCTCGCCGTCGGCCGGGTCGACGAAGCGGTGCATCCCCTCGCCGGTGTTCGAATACGCCATCTCGGCGGTGACGGTGAGCGTGTTCTCCGCGGCGAGGCCGAAGAGCGGCAGCCGGTTGTCGTCCAGCGTGCCCGGATCGAGGTCGCGGTCGTTGAGGCGTACCCCGAGCAGGGCCGCGGGTCTGACCTCGGCGAAGGTCCCGGCGCCGGGGGTGGCCCGAAAGCGGATGGTGACGGTCGAGCGGAACCGCTCGCCGCCACCGGTCAGGTCGAGGTCCACCTGGTAGGACTCGACGGTGATCAGCGCGCGACGCGCGGTTGCCTCTACACGGGTCAGGCTCGGCATCCGCTTATCCTGCCCGACGGGGGCCGGACCGGCTTCCCCACGACGCGTGGTGATGGAGGACGAACAATGGGTCAGCACCCCAAGGGCGATTTCGACCTGTCCCGGGCGGTCTGGCAGCGGGCCGAGGGTGACACCACCGACAGCGCGGTCGAGGTGGCCTTCGTCGACGACCTGATCGGCATGCGCAACTCCGCCGAGCCGGACGGCCCGGTGCTGGTCTTCACCCAGGCCGAGTGGGACGCCTTCGTGGCCGGAGCCCAGGACGGCGAGTTCGACCTGGACTGACCGCCGGGCGCGGCTCATCCGTCGCCCTCGCCCCAGCCGAGCCCGCCGGGCCCCGGGGCGTGGTGGAAACCGGGATGGCCGGCCACGTCCGCGCAGCGCTCGCCGTCCGGCCCGACCGCGCCGCAGAAGAGCCGCTCCGCCCGGTGCCAGGCGTCGGCCGGCGACAGGGCGGCCGCGCCGAGCGCCAGCTCCGGGCGGAGCAGGCTCAGCGCCTCGGCGTACGCGACGGCGAGGTCGCGGGCCTGCTCCGGCCCGTCCGCCTCGAAGCCGAGATGGGCGGTGAAGCGTCGGGGTGGCCGGGGCGCCCGCCGGGGCGCCGAGATCAACGGCGGGTCGTCGGGGCGGCGGCCCGCCCCGCCGCGACCGCCGCCGATCGCCTCGACCGCCCGCCGCTGCCGCCAGTACGGCGGCCTGTTCTGCCGCATCCGTCCTCCCCGTGGTCGACGCCGGCCGGACACCCGCTGCCGGCCCGGGGACGAGCCAACCAGGTTTCCGGCGCCGTGGGAGGGGCCAGCGGACGACCCGCCCGCTGGCCCACACCCGGCGGACGGCGCCGCCGGGTCCGCCGCCGGAGGGGATTGTGCGGTCCCGACCCGGGTAGACGACCGACCAGAACGGCCGAAACGTCACCCGTGTCAGGAGCATCCGATGGCCACCACCCCCGTCGACCGCAGCCCGGAGAGCACGCTGGCGTTCCTCCGCGAGGGGTACCGGTTCATCAGCTCCCGCTGCGAGCGCTACGGCAGCGACGTCTTCGCCACCCGGCTGCTGCTGGAGCCGACCATCTGCCTGCGCGGCCGACCGGCGGCGGCGCTCTTCTACGACCCGGAGCGCTTCCACCGCGCCGGCGCCGTGTCGACGCGGGGGCAGCGGACGCTGACGGGTCGCGGCGGCGTGCAGGGGCTGGACGGCCGGGCGCACGCCGACCGCAAGGGCATGTTCATGTCGCTCATGACGCCCTCCGCGGTCCGTCGGCTCGGCGACCTCGTCGAGGACGAGTGGCGGGCCCGGATCCCGGTGTGGGAGCGGTCCGGCCAGCTGGGGCTCTACGACGAGGTGGGCCGGATCCTCGCCCGGGCGGTCTGCGCCTGGACGGGCGTACCGCTGGCCGAGGGCGAGGTCGCCCGGCGCACCGACGAGCTGCACGCGATGATCGACGGATCGGTCGCGGTCGGCCCCCGGCACTGGCGGGGGCTGCTCGGCCGCCGCCGGGGCGAGCACTGGATCGCCGACGTGGTCGAGCGGGCCCGGGTGGGCACGCTGCCCGCCCCCGAGGGGAGCGCGCTTCGGGTCATCGCCGAGCATCGGGGCGCGCGGGGCGAGCTGCTGCCCCGCCGGATCGCCGCGGTGGAGCTGCTCAACGTGCTGCGCCCCACCGTCGCCGTCGACCGGTACGTGGTCTTCGCCGCGCTGGCCCTGCACGACCACCCGGCCTGGCGGGACCGGGTCCGCGCCGGTGACGACGTCGCCGAGTGCTTCGTCCAGGAGGTGCGCCGCTACTACCCGTTCTTCCCGGTGGCGGCCGCCCGGGTCCGGCGCTCCTTCGACTGGCAGGGCCACCACTTCCCGGAGGGCCGCCGGGTGCTGCTCGACCTGTACGGCACCAACCACCACCCGGAGCTGTGGCCCGAGCCGGAACGGTTCCGCCCGGAGCGGTTCACCGGCTGGCGGGGCGACCCGTACGGCTTCGTGCCGCAGGGCGGGGGCGAGCACCTCGGCGGGCACCGCTGCGCCGGCGAGTGGATCACCATCGAGCTGATGAAGCGGGCGGTCACCCTGCTCACCGGCGCGATGCGCTACGAGGTGCCGCCGCAGGACCTGGCGCTGGACCTGAGCCGGATACCGACCATGCCGCCGAGCGGATTCCTGATCGACGACGTCCGCCGCACCGACTGACCGGCGCCGGACCGCGCAGATCGAATCGACGCCCGGCCCGCGCCGCTCAGGGCCTTGTTCATCGCCGCGTCGAGCGGGCACTTGTCGACCAGCCCGCCGTAGACCCCGACGATGCTGACCGTGCCGCCCTTGCGGCAGGCCATGATCGCCTGCCGGACCGAGGTGGGCCGGTCGGTGGGGCCACCACCGAGCCGACCACCACCCGGTTGCCGGCCTTCAGCCGCTGGACGCCGCGCCCGGTCTCCACCACCTCGCCCATGAACTCGTGGCCGAGGATGTCGCCCTCCCGCATCGCCGGCAGAAAGTCGTTGATCAGGTGCAGGTCGGATCCGCAGACGCTGCTGGCCCGGACCTTGCGATGATGTCCCCCTCGGCCCGGATCCGCGGCTCGGGCACGTCCCGCACCGCGAGCTTGCCGACACCTTCCCAGCAGAGCGCCCTCACGCCCGCCCTCCCGTCGTCCGCTTCTCCCGGACCTTGTCGGTCGCCGCCTCCTGCGCCGGGGTCCGCCCGGACGGGTCTCGCCGGGTGTCGATCATCTGGCCGCTCTCGACCAGCGACTTGATCCGGCGCAGCGCGTCCCGCAGGCCCAGGTCCGGCTCGTCGCCCCGGGCCAGGCCGAGCGCCCGGCGCAGCGGCCCACCGGTGCGGTAACGCAGCTCGGCCCGGATCTCGGTGCCCTGGTCCTGGGGCGCGGTGGCCAGGTCGACGTGCCCCTCCTGCGGGACCGGTCCGTCGGTCACCCGCCAGCTCAGCCGGCCCGGGCCGTCGACGGTGATCTCGGCCCGCCACTCGGTGCCGCCGCCGGCCGGGTCGCTGGCCACGCAGCGCCACCGGTTCTCGTCGAGCTGTTCCAGGGTGGCCCACTCGGCCAGGGCCTGGTCCAGCCGTTCCCGGTCGGTCCAGAAACCGATGACGGCGTCCATCGGCCGGTCCACGGTGATCCCGCGCCGCACCACATACCAGCCGCCCTGCCGGTCGGGTTGGTGGCGCCGTCGTCGGGCCACCACCCGGCCGACCCCGACCGCGGTCACGGCGGTGGCGCCGAGCAGCGCCCACCTCGTTCCGTTGCTGGTCATCACGTCTCCTCCGCCCGGGGCGCCCGGGGATGGACACCCGCATCCCGGAGCGCTACCCGGCGAGGGACCGTCGAAACGCCCCAGTTTGACCCATCCAACGCGGCCGGCCCGGGACGCAGACAGCTCGCGGCCACGTCCCGGCGGACGCCGGGAGTGGCCGCGAGCTGCGGTGTGCGACGAACCGGTCAGTACCGGACCTGTTCGCGCGACTGCTGCGCCTGGTCCTTGACGTCGTGCGCGGCGGAACGGGTGTCATCCTTGACCGCGTGCACGGCGTCCTGCGCGGTGGACTTCACCGACTCGGTGGCGTGCTGCGCCGGCTCGCGCAGTTCCTCCCTGAACTCGCTCGCGGCCTCGGCCAGCTTCTCCTTGACGGCGCCGCTGTGCTCGTTGGCCTTCTCCTTGACCTGCGTGGCGAGCTGCTGCTCGCGGCGGGTGGCCGGGATCAGCGAGGAGACCAGCATGCCGACGCCGAACGCGATCATGCCGGCGGCCACCGGGTTGCCCTCGGACTTCTGCCGGATCACCTGCGGGGCCCGCTGGGCGGCGTCACCGACGGTGGAGGCGGCCGAGTGGGCCTTGTCGCCGACGGTGGAGGCCGTCGAGGAGGCGCGGTCGCCGACCGAGTGGGCGGCGTGACCGGTGCCGTGGCCGAGGTCGGAAGCGGTGCCCATAACCTTGTCCCTCACATTCTGCAGCGCGTTGCGCGCCCGCTGCTTGCGGTCGTCGACGATGCGGCTGGGGCTGACCTTGTACGCCAGCGCGTCCACGTCGGTGCTGAGGCTGGTGCGGGTGGCCTCGATCTCCCGGCGGATCTGGTCGGGATCGGTGCTCATCGGGTTACTCCCTCCGGGTGAGGCTTCAGCGCGTCGGGGATCCGCTGCACGCTGTCGTTGGTCTGCTTGAGGCCGCGGATCCGCTCGGCGTTCTTCTTGCCCATGGAGTAGAGGACCGCGGCGATGGCCGCCCAGATGACGGCGACGATCAGCCCGGCCCAGCCGGCGTCCATCACGTTGGACAGCCCGGCCCAGAGGGCGAGCGAGAGGAAGAGCGCCACCATGTAGCCGCCGAAGCCGGCGCCACCGAAGAGACCGGCGGCCTTGCCCGCCTTCTTCCCCTCCTGGCGGATCTCGGCCTTGGCCAGCTCCACCTCCTGCCGCATCAGGGTGGACAGGTCGGTGGTGACCTGGCGCATCAGCTCACCGAGTGAGCTGCCCCGCACCTCGTCCGCGGTGTGCGGGGCACCCGCGGGGTGGTACCCGGAGTCCAGTCCGGACCCCTGCGTCGGCATGCTCATGCCGCCGCCTCCCTTCGGATGACTCGTGCGCTCACGGACGGGTGGTGCCGCTGGACGGGACGCCCGGCAGCGGGTCGGTCTGGGTCACCGGCGGCAGCGGCTGGCCGGTGCCGCCGGCCGGGTCGGCGTAGCTGGTGCTGGTGCCCCGGTCCGGGTGGGCCGCGCCCTGGCCGGAGTAGCCCGGGTCCGGCTCGGCGTAGGTGCCCGGGGTCGGGTCCAGGTAGCCGGCCGCCGGGACCGCGTCCGGCACCGCGCGCGGCGCCGGCGGGGTCGGGATGACCGCGGTCTGGTCCGGGTCGGTGTGGCCGGTGGTGGAGCCGTACCGGCCGGGCGCGCCGCTCTGGCCGTCGCTCGCCGAGGTGAGGCCCTTGGTCAGCCGGCCGGCGACCACGCCGAGCAGGGCGGCCCCGACCAGGAAGGTGCCGGGGTTGCGGCGGGCGTAGTCCTTCACCTCGTGGATCAGATCGCCCGGCTCCCGCTCCTCCAGCCAGCCGGCCACGCCGTGCACCCGGTCGGCGGCCTGGTGGGCGAGCTCGGTCACCGGACCGGGCTGGCCGCTGTTCTGCGCCATCGAGCGCATCTCCTCGGCCAGCGAGCGCAGGCCGCCGGCGGCCCGGCGCTGCTGCTCGCCGGTCTGGCCGGCGAGCTGGTTGCGGGCCTCGCCGTAGAGGTTGCGGGCCTGGCGCTTGGCCTCGCCGACCACCTCGTGGCCCTGCTCCTTGGCGGTCTGCGCGACCGCGCCGCCCGCGTTGGCGGCCTCGGATCCGACCTGACGGGCCTGGTCCCGGGCGCCGCCGCCGTTGCTCTGCCCCTGCCCGTAGGTGGAAGTCGTGGGTGAAAGATCGTAAGTCATGATGTCCCTTCCGCTCGGACACTCGTCGCGGTTCTGCGCTTGGGGGAACCCGCCGACCGTGACGTCGGCGTATCCAAGTCCCTACCCCCAGTCGTCGGGTCCATGCCTGATTCGTCATTTCTCTGCGGAAAGGACCGGGCGCGATCACACAATGGAGGGTCGTCCGGCCCCGGCCGGCAGCTGATCCACGGAGGTGACATCGATGGCACGTGACGTGCGCGGGCGCGCCCCGGCGGGCCCGAGGCCCCGGATCAAGGCGGTCGCCGCCGCGGTGGCCGCCGTCTTCGCGCTGATCGGCGTGCTCGGCTTCGTTCCGGGGATCACCACCCACTACGACGAGCTGACCTTCGCCGGTCACCACTCGGGGGCGAAGCTGCTCGGCCTGTTCCAGGTGTCGGTCCTGCACAACGCGCTGCACCTGCTCTTCGGCCTGGTCGGCCTGGCGATGGCCCGCAGGGTGGTCGGCGCCCGGCTCTTCCTGGCCGGCGGCGGCGCGCTCTACCTGGCGCTCTGGCTCTACGGCTTCGCGATCGACCGGGAGGCCACGGCCAACTTCATCCCGGTCAACGACGCGGGCAACTGGCTGCACCTGGCGCTCGGCTTCGGCATGCTCTGTCTCGGCCTGCTGCTCTCCAACGACGTGGGCACCGGCGGCCGACCGGACACCCCGATCGACCGCCCCTGATCACACTCAGCCGCGACTGACCTGCCCGGATGGTCCAGCGTGTCGGAGTTTGACCACTCGCCGGACGGGGCATCGGGAAGATCTCGATGCGCGAGACGAGGAGGTCCCGATGCCGCGGTGGATCCGGAGCAACGCGCTGACCGTCGCGATGCTCGGCGCGTTCCTCGTCTTCCTGGCGTTGCAGAGCGTCTTCGGCTGGCAGACCCACAACGAGGAGCTGGCCGGGTACGGCGCGCAGCCGCTGAGCTGGCTGGCGTACCTCGGCACCGGCCACTTCGCCGAGTCCGTCTTCGAGAACTGGGAGTCGGAGTTCCTCCAGATGGGCGGCTACGTGCTGCTCACCGCGTACCTGGTGCAGAAGGGTTCGGCCGAGTCGAAGCCGGAGGATCAGACCGACCGACCGGAGGACGACGAGCGCCGGGCGAAGCCCGACTCCCCCTGGCCGGTCCGCGTCGGCGGGCTGCCGCTGGCGGTCTACCGCAACAGCCTCTCGCTCGCGCTGCTGCTGATCTTCCTCGGCTCGTTCGTCGGGCACCTGCTGGGCGGCGTGGTGGACTACAACGAGCAGCAGGCACTGCAGAGCGGGGCCGCCCCGATCAGCGCCTGGCAGTTCCTCGGCACCAGCGACTTCTGGTTCCAGTCGATGCAGAACTGGCAGAGCGAGTTCCTCGCCGTGGGGACGCTGATCGTGTTGAGCATCTTCCTGCGCCAGCACGCCTCGCCGGAGTCCAAGCCGGTCACCGCCGCGCACGCCGAGACCGGCGCCTGAGGCGTCCGCCCTGGCGGCGACCGCTCAGGCCGTGACCGGCAGCCGCTTGGCGAAGCAGACGCTGTACGGGTTGCCGACGTACTCGCCGTAGACCGGAATCGGCTCGTAGCCGCACGAGGTGTAGAGGCCGATCGCGGCCGGCAGGTAGGTGCCGGTCTCCAGGCAGAGCACCGAGTGCCCGCGCTGCAAGGCCAGTTCCTCGAGCGCGGGCAGCAACTGCCGGGCGATGCCTCGCCCCCGGTACGCCGGGCGGACGTACATCCGCTTCAGCTCGCCGGTGTCCGCGTCGAGCGCTTGGATCCCGCCGCAGGCCACCGCCCGGCCACCGAGCACCACCGCCAGGTAGTGGATGTCCTCGTGGGTGACGGTGACCTGGCCGTCCAGGCCGCCGTCGGCCTCACGCAACTCCCGCTGCTGGGCGACGACCAGGGCGCCGATCTCCGGATCGGTGACGGGACGGGACTCGATCAGCATCATCCCACGCTAGGCCGAGCCGATTTCGCGAAGGTTTCCGGCGATCGACCCGAACACGGCCGGAATCGAGCTATTCCCGGTCCTCGTCGTCGTCCAGGTCGTCGGAGAGATCGGCGTCCAGGCCGCCGGCCGCCTCCACCTCGTCGGCGGGGCGCTGCCGGCGCGCCTTGCGGGCGGCCAACCGCTCCCCCGCCGAGGCGCGGGTCGACTTGTCCTCCAGCCGGAGGTCGGTGCCCCGGTTGCCCGGGACGAAGTCCACCCCGGCGTAGAGGGTGGGCTGCCAGTCGAACTCGCGGTCGCCGATCCGCACCAGGTCACCCGGGTTGGCACCGGCCTTGGCCAGCTTCTCCTCCACGCCGAGCCGGGCCAGCCGGTCGGCCAGGAAGCCGATGGCCTCGTCGTTGTCGAAGTTGGTCTGGCGCACCCAGCGCTCGGGACGGCTGCCCCGGACGGTGAAGGAGCCGTCGGCCTCGGCCTCGATGGTGAAGCCGGCGTCGTCGACCGCCTTCGGGCGGATGACGATCCGGGTCGGCTCGGCCGGCGGCGCCGCGCTGCGAGACTGCTCCACCAGCTCCGCCATCGCGTACATGAGCTCCTTGAGCCCCTCGCGGGTGGCCGCGGAGACTTCGAAGACCCGGAAGCCGCGCGCCTCCAGGTCCGGCCGGACGATGTCGGCGAGGTCCCGCCCGTCCGGTACGTCGACCTTGTTCAGCGCCACCAGCCGGGGCCGGTCGGCCAGGCCGCCGTACTCGGCCAGCTCGGCCTCGATGGTGTCGATGTCGGCGAGCGGGTCCCGGCCGGGCTCCAGCGTCGCGGTGTCCACCACGTGCACCAGCACGGCGCAGCGCTCGACGTGGCGGAGGAACTCCAGCCCGAGCCCCTTGCCGGTGGCCGCGCCCGGGATCAGGCCCGGCACGTCGGCGACGGTGAAGGTGTGGTTGTCGACCCGGACCACGCCCAGGTTCGGCACCAGGGTGGTGAACGGGTAGTCGGCGATCTTCGGCTTCGCGGCGGAGATCACCGAGATCAGCGACGACTTGCCGGCCGACGGGAAGCCCACCAGCCCGACGTCGGCGACGCTCTTCAGCTCCAGCACCACGTCCAGCCGGTCGCCGGGCTCGCCCAGTTCGGCGAAGCCGGGGGCCTTGCGCCGGGCGTTGGCCAGCGAGGCGTTGCCCCGGCCGCCGCGCCCGCCCCGGGCCGCCTCGAACGTGGTGCCCGCGCCGACCAGGTCGGCCAGGACCTCACCGTCGAGGTTCTGCACGACAGTGCCGTTCGGCACCTTGATCACCAGGTCGTGGCCGTTGGCGCCGTCCCGGTTCGAGCCGGCGCCACCCTTGCCGTTCTCGGCGTTGAGGTGTGGGCGGAAGTGGAAGTCGAGCAGCGTGGTCACCTGGGGGTCGACCACCAGCGAGACGCTGCCGCCGTGCCCGCCGTTGCCCCCGTCGGGGCCGCCGAAGGGCTTGAACTTCTCCCGGTGGATGGAGACACAGCCGTGCCCGCCGTCGCCGGCCAGCATGTGCAGGACGACCCGGTCAACGAACGTCGTCACGACGCCAATCCTTCCAGCGAGGTACGCCCTCGCACGCGAAAAGACGAAGCGGGCCGGGACACGAGGTCCGCGGCCCGCTTCGCCAGAGAACTACTGCTGCGGCACGATGCTGACGGTCTTGCGGCCGCGCTTGGTGCCGAACTGGACCGCACCGGCGGCCAGCGCGAAGAGCGTGTCGTCTCCGCCGCGGCCGACCAGGTCACCGGGGTGGAACTTGGTGCCACGCTGACGGATGAGGATCTCACCCGAGCTGACGACCTGACCACCGAAGCGCTTCACGCCGAGTCGCTGGGCCGCGGAGTCACGACCGTTACGCGAGCTGGACGCACCCTTTTTGTGAGCCATTGGAGGACGACCTACTTCCCGCTGGAGATGCCGGTCACCTTGACCTGGGTCAGCGGCTGGCGGTGACCCTGGCGCTTGTGGTAGCCGGTCTTGTTCTTGAACTTGTGGATCCGGATCTTCGGGCCCTTGGTGTGCGCGGCGATCTCGCCGGACACCGCGACCGAGGCAAGCTTCGTCGCGTCGGTCACCAGGTCGTCACCGTCGACGAGGAGCACCGCGGTGAGCTTCACCGCGTCGCCGGGGGCACCGGCGAGCTTCTCGACCTCGATCACGTCGCCCTCGGCGACCTTGTACTGCTTGCCGCCGGTCTTGACGATCGCGTACATCGGAGGCGGACTCCCTGTCGTTGAGGCTGCTGGCGGTCGTTCCCACGGCAACTCGCCGGGTAGCTGTGACACCGGCGGCGCGGGCAAGCGGGAACTCGGCACACCAAAGTGCGCCGCAGGAAAGAGTACGCCATGCACCGGCCGACGCCCAAACCGGGCCCGGCCGGCGGCCGGTCAGCGGGCGCAGAGCTGGTCTCAGCGGGCGCAGAGCTGGTCGAGGCGCTGCTGGAGCCGGTCCAGCTCCGTCTCGTCGATCGACTCGACGTCGGTGCCGAGCATGCCGACCTCGGCGGCCAGGTCGGTGAGCAGGGTCTTCAGCTGCGGGTCGGTGGCCCGGGCGGACTCCTGCCGCAGCGCCGAGCGCCAGGCGGTCAACGCGCCCTCCGCCCGCTTCCGGGCGGTTTCCGCCCCCGTGCTGTCGTTCGCCCCGACCGCGGCGATCATCTTGCCCAGTTCCTCGACGTACGTGCGGACGGCCGTCGAGGAGGCCTGCTCCGCCTCCGCGCAGATCTGCGGCCCGTTGCCCCCGGCCGGGGAGCCGCTGACCGGGACCGACGGGACGACGGTGGGCGCGGCGGAGATGGCGGGGCCGGCGAGGTTGTCCGATCGGTCGTCGGAACAGCCGGCGCCGGTCAGCAGGGCGGTGGTCACCACGATGGCGGCTAACAGGCGGCGCATGGTCTTCTCCTAGCCCGGGGGTGACCGATCGTAGCCCCGGGGTGGATGACGCGGCAGGGCCCCTCCCGCCGGCACGGTCGCCGGGGAAAGGGCCCTGCTGGGCGTCGGGCGGTCAGCGCGTCACGGACGGGTCCGTCGACGGGCGCCGCCGCGGCGGGACCGGCGCCGGCCGGTGCCGCCCTCGCCGCTCTCCTCGTCGGCGTCGCCGATCGCGTCCGGGTCGTCCGTCCCTGCCAGCCGGGCCGACTCGCCCTCCTGGGCGTCGGCGACGGTCGGCGCGGCCGGGGTCTCCGCCTCGTACCGGGACAGGTCGTAGCCCATGGTGTCGTGGTACTCGGCGTCGGTGCCGGCGTCGGTCGCCTCGGGGCTCTCGGTGGTCTCGGCCACGGTGCGCTCCACCGCCGCGCCCTTGCGGGAACGACGCCGGGACGAACCGGCATCGGGCTGCTCGG
This sequence comes from Micromonospora sp. DT47, assembly GCF_049844475.1. Lineage (NCBI taxonomy): Bacteria > Bacillati > Actinomycetota > Actinomycetes > Micromonosporales > Micromonosporaceae > Micromonospora > Micromonospora sp. DT47. The sequence goes on from NZ_JBNCLC010000022.1 coordinate 81,149, forward strand.
TGGTCGGGGTGGTGACCGCGGCGGCCACCGCCTTGACCTTCTCCCCCGGGCCGCCGGTACGCGGCTTCTCCGGCACCGGCTCGGTGTGGATGATCAGGCCGCGGCCCTTGCAGCACTCGCAGGGCTCGCTGAACGCCTCCAGCAGGCCCGCGCCGATCCGCTTGCGGGTCATCTGCACCAGGCCGAGCGAGGTGATCTCGGTGACCTGGTGCTTGGTGCGGTCCCGGCCCAGGCACTCGGTCAGCCGGCGCAGCACCAGCTCCCGGTTCGACTCCAGCACCATGTCGATGAAGTCGATCACCACGATGCCGCCGATGTCGCGCAGCCGCAGCTGCCGGACGATCTCCTCGGCCGCCTCCAGGTTGTTGCGGGTGACCGTCTCCTCCAGGTTGCCCCCGGAGCCGGTGTACTTGCCGGTGTTGACGTCGATGACGGTCATCGCCTCGGTGCGGTCGATCACCAGCGAGCCACCGGAGGGGAGGTAGACCTTGCGGTCCAGCCCCTTGATGATCTGCTCGTCGATCCGGTAGTCGGCGAAAATGTCGGTGGCGCCGACGTGCCGGCGCAGCCGGGCGACCAGGTCCGGCGAGACGTGCGACAGGTACGACTCGACCATGTCGTACGACTGCTCGCCCTCGATCACCAGCTCGCGGAAGTCCTCGTTGAACAGGTCCCGGACCACCCGGATCACCAGGTCGGGCTCCTCGTAGAGCAGCACCGGGGCGCCACCCTCGGCCGCCTTGGCCTGGATGTCCTCCCACTGCGCCTGGAGCCGCTTGACGTCCCGGGCCAGCTCGTCCTCGCTGGCCCCCTCGGCCGCGGTACGGACGATCACCCCGGCGCCATCCGGCACCAGCTTCTTGAGCACGTCCCGCAGCCGCTTGCGCTCGGTGTCCGACAGCTTCCGGCTGATGCCCGAGGCGTTGCCGTTCGGCACGTAGACCAGGTGCCGTCCGGAGAGCGCGATGTGGCTGGTCAGCCGGGCGCCCTTGTGCCCGATCGGGTCCTTGGTGACCTGCGCCAGCACCGAGTCGCCGGAGCGCAGCGCCTGCTCGATCGAGCGGGCCCGCCCCTCCAGGCCGGCGGTGTCCCAGTTGACCTCGCCGGCGTACAGGACGGCGTTGCGGCCGCGCCCGATGTCGACGAAGGCCGCCTCCATGCTGGGCAGGACGTTCTGCACCTTGCCCAGGTAGACGTTGCCGGCCATGGTGGCGGAGGAGTTGCGGGTGACGTAGTGCTCGACCAGCACGCCGTCCTCCAGGACAGCGATCTGGGTGCGGTCGCCGCGCTGGCGGACCGCCATCACCCGGTCGACCGCCTCCCGGCGGGCCAGGAACTCCGACTCGCTCAGGATCGGCGGGCGGGTACGCCGCTGCTCACGGCCGTCCCGGCGGCGCTGCCGCTTGGCCTCCAGCCGGGTCGAGCCGGAGACGCCCTGCACCTCGTCGACGGCCTTGCGCGGCTCACGGATCTTCACCACGGTGGGCACGCCGTCGTCGGCGCCCCCCTCGACGTCCCCGGCGCCCCGGCGGCGACGACGGCGACGACGGCGGGTCACCCCGTCGCCCTCGCCCTCCTCTTCCTCGGCCTCCTCGGCCTCGCCGCCCTCGGCCTCCGCCTCGGCGGCCTCCTCGGCCTCCTCGTCCTCGGTGTCGTCGACGCCGCCCTTGCCGCGACCGCGGCCCCGGCGCCCACGACGACGGCGGCGGCGAGCGGCGGCGGTCTCCTCGTCGTCCTCGTCCTCGGTGTCGATGCCCTCCTCGGCCTCGCCGGTGGGCTCCTCCTCGGCCGGGGCCTCCTCGGCCGCCTCGACCGGCTCGGCCTCCCGGCGGGCCCGCCGGCGACGCCGGCCGGTCTCGGCCGGCTCCTCGGCGGCCGGCTCGGCCGCGGGGCCGGGCTCGACCACCCGGACGGCGGGCAGCTCGTCGGGCTGCGGGGCCATGAAGAGCACGGTGGGCGCGGAGAGCGCTGCCCGGCGACGGCGGGTGCGCGGCTCCGGCTCGGCGGCCTCCGCCTGCTCGCCGCCGGTGACGGCGACGCCGGGCGGGACCTCCCCGGCCCGGCTCTGGGCGCCGGAGGCGGCGACGGCCGGCTCGGCCGTGGCGGACTCGCGGGCGGTCCCGGCGGCGGGCGCGTTCTCCTCGTCGACGACGGTGGGCTCGGTGGGTGCCGCCGCCTCGACGGCGGGCTCCTCCTCGGCCTCGGCCGGCGCCGTGACCTCGACCGGCTCGGCCGGGGTGACGGCGGGCTCAGCCGGAGCGGCCTTCTTCCGCCGGGTACGGGTCACCTTGACCGGCGGTACGAGCTCCGCGGAGCCCTCCTCCGCGTCGGTGGCGACGACCGGCTCCTCGGCCGCCTTGGCGGGCGTGGCCTTGCGCCGGCGACGGGTGGTCTTCGGCGCGGTGTCCAGTTCACCGGCGACCGGGGCGATCACCTCGGCCTGGTTCGTCTCGTCGGTGGCCGACGCGGCGGCGGCCGGCGCCTCGGCGGGCGCCTCGGCCTGCTCCGGCTGGTTCAGCGGGGCGGCCCGCCGCCGGGTGGTGCGCCGGCGCGTCGGCGCGGCTTCCGGGGTGCTCCCGGTGGTGCTGTCGGCGGCGTCGCCGGCCGGCTGTGAACCGGTCCGTTCGCCGCCCTCGGGCTCGTTCTCGAGCATGGAGGTTCTCCAGTTCTGGCTGCCCCGGGCGCGGGTGAGCGCTGCCACGCAGGGTTGCCGCGAAGGTGTTTCCGCCGGGCACGCGAGATGCGCGACCGCCGAAGTCTGCCTGCCAGAGCGCTGACGTGGGGTCAGTGCTCTCCGATGGGTGCCCCGCCGCGATCCGCTTCCAACGGATCCACGATCGCGCCCTGCGCGGTCAGCGTGCCCTGTGCCAGCCGGATCACCCTCGGGGGAACCGGCGGCTCCAGGTCGGCCACCACGCGGAGGCCGGAAAGGACGTCATCGGGCCGTACGGACGGGGTGACCTGCCGCACGACCAGTTCGAGTATCGCACACGACACGCCCGGGTCCCCGGAAGGCATCTCCGTCGGCGGGACCACATCGATGCGCATGACGGCCGCGCGGGCGTCGAACGTACGCCGGCCCTGCTTGGTCATCCGCTCGACCTGCACCTCGTCCGCGGCCACGAAGGCCGAAACCGCCCGTTCCAGGACGGCCGGATCGACCTCGGGCAACTCGATCCGCCAGTGTGACGCCTCGATCCGGTCGGCGAGGCTCCCGCCGCCGGCCACCACCGCGTCCAGGACGTCCAGGCCGGGCGAGAGCGCGGCGTCCAGCGCGGCGCGCAGCTGCTCCGGGTCGACCACCGCCTGGAGCCCGATCTCGAGGTACTCCGCCTCGCTGGCCACCCCGGTCGGGGCGGCGCTGGCGTAGGAGATCTTCGGGTGCGGGGTGAAGCCCTGGGAGTAGGCGACCGGTACGCCGCCCCGGCGCAGCGCGCGCTCGAAGGCGCGGGCGAAGTCCCGGTGCGAGGTGAACCGCAACGGTCCCCGCTTGGCGTACCGGATCCGGATGCGCTGGACGACGGGCGCCTGCCCGCCCTCCGGCTGTGGTTTCCTGCTGATCGTCGTGCTCCTTGCTCGGGTTCTGTCGCTGCCATCCTCGCCCGGCGCCGCTGCGGCGGCCAGTCGCCCCGCCCGGACGGTGCCGGGGTGACCGGACACCGGGGACGCCCGGCGCACGGGGGAAGCCGGGGGGACGGTCAGCCGTCGCGGCGCCAGAGCGCCCAGTGCTGGTCGGCGTTCCCGCCGATCCGGTGGAATCCGTACGTGGTGCCGTCCCAGTCCACACTGTGCCGTTCGCCCGGCTGACGGTAGCGGACCAACGTCCTCCCGCCGCACCCAGTGGCCCGCGCCCCGCCGCAGCGTGCCGGCGGGGTCACGGGCGGCGGTCAGCTCCCGGACGGGACCTTCAGGCCACCGCCGTTGACCGGGGTGAGCGGCAACAGCTTCTTGCCGGTCGGGCCGATCTGGATCTCGGTGTCCATGGACGGGCAGACACCGCAGTCGAAGCACGGGGTCCACCGGCAGTCGTCCTGCTCGTACTCCGAGAGCGAGTCCTGCCAGTCCTGCCAGAGCCAGTCCTTGTCCAGGCCGGAGTCGAGGTGGTCCCAGGGCAGGACCTCCAGCTCCTCGCGCTCCCGGGTGGTGTACCAGTCCAAATCGACGCCGAACGTGGGCAGCACCTCGGCGGCGGCGTCCACCCAGCGCTGGTACGAGAAGTGCTCGCTCCAGCCGTCGAACCGGCCGCCGTTCTCCCAGACCCTGCGGATCACCGCGCCGACCCGGCGGTCACCGCGGCTGAGCAGGCCCTCGATCAGCGACGGCTCGCCGTCGTGGTAGCGGAAACCGATCGCCCGGCCGAGCGAGCGGTCCGAGTTGATCTCCTGCTTGAGCAGCTTGAGCCGGTGATCGATGACCTCCGGCCGCGCCATCGCCACCCACTGGAACGGCGTGTGCGGCTTCGGCACGAAACCGCCGATGGAGACCGTGCAGCGGATGTCCTTCGAGCCGGTGGCGGCCCGGCCGGCCTTGATGACCTCGTGGGCCATCCGGGCGATCTGGAGCACATCCTCGTCGGTTTCGGTGGGCAGGCCGCACATGAAGTAAAGCTTCACCTGCCGCCAGCCGTTGGTGTACGCGGTGACCACGGTGCGGATGAGGTCCTCCTCCGACACCATCTTGTTGATCACCTTGCGGATCCGCTCCGACCCGCCCTCGGGGGCGAAGGTCAGACCGGTGCGCCGGCCGTTGCGGGACAGCTCCTGCGCCAGGTCGATGTTGAACGCGTCCACCCGGGTCGACGGCAGCGAGAGCGAGACGTTGGTGCCCTCGTACTGCTGGGCCAGGCCGGAGCACATGTCGCCGATCTCGGAGTGGTCGGCCGACGACAGGGACAGCAGGCCGACCTCGTGGAAGCCGGAGAACTCCAGGCCGTCGCGGACCATCTGGCCGACGGTGGTGATCGAGCGCTCCCGGACCGGGCGGGTGATCATGCCGGCCTGACAGAACCGGCAGCCCCGGGTGCAGCCCCGGAAGATCTCCACCGCGTACCGCTCGTGCACCGTCTCGGCGAGCGGCACCAGGGGCTTCTTCGGGTACGGCCAGGCGTCCAGGTCCATCGTCGTGCGCTTGTGCACCCGGAACGGCACGTCCGCCCGGTTCGGCACGACCCGCTGGATCCGGCCGTCGGGCAGGTAGTCCACGTCGTAGAAGCGGGGCACGTAGACGCTCTCGGTGCGGGCCAGCCGCAGCAGCAGCTCGTCCCGGCCGCCCGGCGAGCCCTCCGCCTTCCACTCCCGGACGATCGTGGTGATCTCCAGGACCGCCTCCTCGCCGTCGCCGAGCACGGCGGCGTCGACGAAGTCGGCGATCGGCTCCGGGTTGAAGGCCGCGTGGCCGCCGGCCACGATCACCGGGTCGGCGTCGGTGCGGTCGGCGGCGAGCATCGGGATGCCGGCCAGGTCGATCGCGGTGAGCAGGTTGGTGTAGCCCAGCTCGGTGGAGAAGGAGATGCCGAACACGTCGAAGTCGCGTACCGAGCGGTGCGCGTCGACGGTGAACTGCGGCACGCCGTGCGCGCGCATCAGCTTCTCCAGGTCCGGCCAGACCGCGTACGTCCGCTCCGCGAGCACGTCGGGCAGCTCGTTCAGCACCTCGTAGAGGATCTGCACGCCCTGGTTGGGCAGGCCGACCTCGTACGCGTCGGGATACATCAGCGCCCAACGGACGGTCGCCGCGTCCCAGTCCTTGACCACCGCGCCCAGCTCGCCACCGACGTACTGGATGGGCTTGGTCACCTGGGGCAGCAGCGGCTCCAGCCGGGGCCAGACGGAATTGGCCGCGGCGGCGCGCGGCGGCGTGGACGGGGCACTCATGATGCCGAGGGTACGCGCCGGCCGACCGGCCACCGCGCCGCACCGCACGCGCCGGCCGACGGAGGGTGTCCGGTCCCACACCCGGCCCGACCGGCCCGCGGATCGCCGACGTGGCGCGCCGGTACTAACCTCGGACCGGCGCGAGAGGAGACAGCCGCGATGCCGCAGCCGCAGCCGGGAGCCGACCGGCCGGCCGAGGGGAGCACTCCGGCCCCGGACCCGGGCCGGGATCCGGCGGCCACCGGGGAGCCGCCCTCTCCCGCCGTACCGTCGACCGCCGGACCCGGCACTGGCCCGGAGGGCACCCGTGAGCTGCCCACCGACGCCGGTCCGGCCGAAGCCGGGGCAACGGCGGAGCCGGCCGTGCCGGCGGGCGCCCCCGCCCCGACCACCGCCGACGACGCCGCGGAACCCGACCGGCCGGCGCCCACCCGGGTCGACCCCGCGCTGCCGGCGCCCACCCGGGTCGACCCGCCGGCGCCGAAGTGGAGCGGCTCCGCCGCGGTACCGCCCCCGCCGTCGCGCCGGCCCGCCTGGGGCGAGTCGGCCGAACCCACCCCCGTCCCGCCACCGCCTCCGCACGAGCTGCCCGAACACCGCACCCCGGTGGACCCGTGGGCGGGCGTGGACACCGGCGGCTGGGAGGTCGACCATCCCGACCTGACCCCGCTGCCGCCGACCCTGCCCTACCCCGCGCCGCCGCCGACCAGGCCCTACCAGGCCGCGCCGTCGCCCACCCGGACGTACCCCGCCGCGCCGCCGCCGGCCGTCGGGCCGCCGCCGGCCCCGCCGGTCTCCCCGGCACCACCACCGCCGCCGCCCGCGCGGACCCGGCCGTCAAAGCAGCGCCGGGGCCGGCCGGAGCCGGTCACCCCCCCGCCGGGGTGGCAGGCTCCCCGGGGGTACGTCCCGGTGCCGGTGCGCCGCCGGCGGCGCTGGCCGTGGGTGCTGCTGCTCACCCTGGCCTGCTGCTGCGGCTGCCCAGCCTGGTTCGGCCAGCCGATGTGGGAGCAGTACCCGGCCAACGCCGCGCTGCCCGGCCAGGTGGCCGACCTGACGCTGCGCCAGGACGCCCGTAGCAGGGCGACGGTCAAGCGGCTGGAGACCGAGGTACGCCAGGCGAACCTGCTCGCCGAGGACGTCTTCGCCGGCGTGTACGGCACCCCGGACGGCAAGCGGGCCACCGTCTTCGGCGGCACCGGTTTCCGGCTCAACCCGGAGTCCGACGCCGACGACGAGATGACCCGGCTCACGGAGACCTACCGGCTCGGCGAGGCGCAGCCGGTCGACACCGGCGTCCGCGGCCGGTACGAGCGCTGCGCGGTGGGCCGCGCGGACGGCGGCGACGTGGTGGTCTGCACCTCGGTCGACTACGGCAGCATCACCACCGCCGTCTTCACCCGGCTCTCCGTCGATGACAGCGCCCGGCTGCTCGCCACCCTGCGGGAGCAGATCATCACGTCCGGGCAGGCCTGACCGGTCGGCGTGGTCTCGACTCCTTGCACCCGACCAACCGCCCGTCAGTGCACAATAAGGACATGTCGCGGCGTTGGCTCTTCGCCGATCAGCTGGGGCCGCACTTCCTCGACGACCGGCGCCAGCCGGTCCTGCTGATCGAGTCGAAGGCGGTCTTCCGCCGCCGCGTCCACCACCGGCAGAAGGCGCACCTGATCCTCTCCGCGCTGCGCCACCGCGCCGCCGAACTCGGCGACCAGGCCCGCTTCCTGCGCACCGAGACGTACGCCGAGGCACTGCGGAAGGTCCGCGAGCCGCTGGAGGTCCGCCACCCCACCTCCCGCCGGGCGCTGGAGTTCGTCCGCCGGCGGGACGGGGTGACCGTGCTGCCGCCGCGCGGCTATCTGACCAGCCTGGAGGACTTCGCCGACTGGGCGGACGACCGGCGGGGCGCACTGCGGATGGAGGCCTTCTACCGGTTCGCCCGGGTGCACCACGGCGTGCTGATGCAGGGCGACGAGCCGGTCGGCGGCCGGTGGAGCCTGGACACCGAGAACCGCCAACCCCCGCCGAAGCAGGCCGACCGGCTCGACGTCCCGGCGCCGCCGATGCCGAAGGAGGACGACATCGACGCCGAGGTCCGGGCCGACCTGGACCGCTGGGAGCGGGAGGGGATCCGGTTCGTCGGCCGGGACGGCCCGCGCCGCTTCCCCGCCACGGCAAAGGAGGCCAAGAGCCGGCTGCGGCACTTCCTCCGGCACCGGCTCGCGATGTTCGGCCCGTACGAGGACGCGATGCTCGCCGGCGACCCGTGGATGGCGCACAGCCTGCTGTCGTCCTCGTTCAACCTGGGGTTGCTCGACCCGATGGAGGCGATCCGGGGCGCGGAGCAGGCGTACCGGAAGCAAGGCGCGCCGCTGCCCAGCGTGGAGGGCTTCGTCCGGCAGATCCTCGGCTGGCGGGACTTCGTCTGGCACCTGTACTGGTACTTCGACGCCGGCTGGCAGCGCAGCAACGCGCTGGCCGCCCGCCGCTCGGTGCCGAGGTGGTGGACCGAACTGGACGCCGACGCGGTCGACGCGCGCTGCCTGTCGGACGTCCTCGCCGACGTGCGCGACCACGGCTGGGTGCACCACATCCCCCGGCTGATGGTGCTCGGCAACTACGCGTTGCAGCGCGGCTGGCGCCCGACCGAGCTGGGGGCCTTCTTCCACACCAGCTTCGTCGACGGCTACGAGTGGGTGATGACCGCCAACGTGGTCGGCATGAGCCAGTACGCCGACCTGGGCCGGATGACCACCAAGCCGTACGTCTCCGGTGGCGTGTACATCAACCGGATGAGCGACTACTGCGGCGGCTGCCGGTACGACCCGAAGAAGCGTCTCGGCGAGGACGCCTGCCCGTTCACCGCCGGCTACTGGGCCTTCCTGGCCCGCAACCGCGACCGGATCCCGGGCAACGCCCGGATGGCCCGCGCGATGAAGCAGATGGAACGCCTCTCCGACCTCGACGCGGTGGTCGCGCAGGAGAAGCAGCGCGGCAACGACCCGCCGTGACCGGCGCCGCGGCGGGGCCCGCCGGCCCGCGGGTCAGATCGCGGTGGGGGGCTCGCCGCTGACCGGCGGGTGGGCGCGCGGCGGGGCGTAGCGCGGCACGTACTCCTGGCCGGTGAGTTTCTGGATCTCGGCCATCAACTCGTCGGTCATCTCGCGCAGCGAGGTGCGGTCGTCCGACCGGCCGGTGAAGTCCAGCGGCTTGCCGAACCGGATGCTGATCTCGGCCCGGCCGGGCCGGGGCACCCGGGTGCCGATCGGCTGCGCCTTGTCGGTGCCGGTCACGCCGACCGGAATGATCGGCACGCCGGCCGCCACGGACAGCCGGGCCGCGCCGGTCCGCCCCCGGTAGAGCCGGCCGTCGGGCGAGCGGGTCCCCTCCGGGTAGACGGCGACGAGGTCACCGGCCTTGAGCACCGGGATCGCGGCGTCGAACGCGGACAGCGCCGCCCGGCCGCCGGCCCGCTCGACCGGGATGGCGCCCAGGCCGGTGAGGACGAACTTGGAGATGGCGCCCTTCGGGCCGGTGCCCTTGAAGTACTCCGCCTTGGCCCAGAAGGCCAGGTGCCGGGGGACGACGGTGCCGAGCAGAAGCTCGTCGGCGACGGAGAGGTGGTTGCCCGCGAAGATCGCGCCGCCGGTCGCCGGGATGTGCTCCAACCCCTCCACGGTCGGACGGAAGGCCAACCGGAGCGCGGGCGCCACGGTGAGCTTGCCGATGGTGTAGAGCAGGGGCACTGGTCCTCCGGCGGTCGTGCGTTGTACAGGCGGTGTCACGGTAGCGGACGCTCCCACGCCCACGTCAGGGCGGTGGCGGGCGGTCCAGCCGGTGGTCCGGCGACGCGCACGTCGCCGGACCACCGATGTCAGCGGGTCATACCCGCCGGACGGCGACCGTCACCCGCTCGCCCTCGCCGACCTCACCGGCGAAGCCCTCGACCCCCTCGCCGAAGTCGACGGTGTCGGCCAGCACCTCCCGGGCCACGAAGTCGATGAACCCGGCCACCGCCGCGCGGACCTCCTCGGAGGCGGACAGCAGCACCACGATCCGGTCCGAGACGTCCAGGCCGGCGTCCCGGCGGGCCTGCTGCACCACCCGGACCACGTCCCGGGCCAGCCCCTCGGCCGCCAGCTCCGGGGTGACCTCGGTGTCCAGCACCACCACGCCCTCACCGCCGGGCAGCGGCACGGAGTGCTCGGCGTCGGCGGCGACCAGGCGCAGCTCGTACTCGCCCTCGGCGAGGGTGACCCCGGCGGCGACCGGGGCGGCGTCGACCAGCTCCCACTCCCCCGCCTTGACCGCCTTGATCACCTGCTGCACCGCCTTGCCGACCCGGGGGCCGAGCGCCCGGGGCACCACGGTCAGCACCTGCTGGCAGTACGCGGACACCTCGTCGGTGAACTCCACCACCTTCACGTTGACCTCGTCGGCGACCAGGTCGGCGAAGGGTCGCAGCTGGGCGGCGACCGGCGAAGCCACGGTCAGCCGCGACAGCGGCAGCCGGACCCGCAGCCCCTTCGCCTTGCGCAGCGACAGCGCCGCCGAGCAGACGTCCCGGACGGCGTCCATCGCGGCCACCAGCTCGTGGTCGGCCGGGAACTCCGTCGCCTCCGGCCAGTCGGCCAGGTGCACCGACCGCTCGCCGGTGAGGCCGCGCCAGATCTCCTCGGCGGTCAGCGGCGCCAGCGGCGCCAGCACCCGGCAGAGCGTCTCCAGCACCGTCGAGAGGGTGTCGAAGGCGTTCACGTCACCCGACCAGAACCGGTCCCGGGAGCGGCGCACGTACCAGTTGGTCAGCGCGTCCAGGAAGGACCGGACGGTGGCGCAGGCGCCGGAGATGTCGTACGCCTCCATCTGGCCCTGGACCGTCTCGACCAGCTCCCGCGTCTTGGCCAGCACGTACCGGTCGAGCAGGTGGGTCGAGTCGGTCCGGCGCCGCGCGGTGTAGGAGTCGGCGTTGGCGTAGAGCGAGAAGAAGTACCAGACGTTCCAGAGCGGCAGCAGTACTTGCCGGACGGCGTCCCGGATGCCCGCCTCGGTGACCGCCATGTCCCCGCCGCGGAGCACCGGCGAGGACATCAGCATCCAGCGCATCGCGTCCGAGCCGTACGCGTCGAAGACGTGGTAGACGTCCGGGTAGTTGCGCAGGCTCTTGGACATCTTGCGGCCGTCCGAGCCGAGCAGGATGCCGTGGCTGAGGCAGTTGCGGAACGCCGGCCGGTCGAACAGCGCGGTGGCCAGCACGTGCATGGTGTAGAACCAGCCACGGGTCTGCCCGATGTACTCGACGATGAAGTCGCCCGGGTAGTGGTGCTCGAACCAGTCGCGGTTCTCGAACGGGTAGTGCACCTGGGCGAACGGCATCGAGCCGGACTCGAACCAGCAGTCCAGCACCTCCGGCACCCGGCGCATCGTCGACCGACCGGTCGGGTCGTCCGGGTTGGGGCGGACCAGGTCGTCCACCGCCGGGCGGTGCAGGTCGGTCAGGCGTACGCCGAAGTCCCGCTCGATCTCCTCCAGCGAGCCGTACACGTCCATTCGCGGGTAGTTCGGGTCGTCGGACTTCCACACCGGGATCGGTGAGCCCCAGAACCGGTTCCGGCTGATCGACCAGTCCCGGGCGTTGGCCAGCCACTTGCCGAACGAGCCGTCCTTGATGTGTCCCGGCGTCCAGTTGATCTGCTGGTTCAGCTCGACCATCCGGTCCTTGAACCGGGTCACCGCGACGAACCAGGACGACACCGCCTTGTAGACCAGCGGGGTGTCACAGCGCCAGCAGTGCGGGTACGAGTGGGTGTAGGTGTCCTGCCGGAGCACCACCCCCCGCTCCTTGAGCTCCCGGATCACCGGCTTGTTGACGTCGAAGACCTGCTCGCCCTGGTACGGGGGGACCAGCGCGGTGAACCGGGTGTGGTCGTCCACCGTGACGATGGTCGGGATGCCGGCGGCGTTGCAGACGTTCTGGTCGTCCTCACCGAAGGCCGGGGCCAGGTGGACGATCCCGGTGCCGTCCTCGGTGGTGACGAAGTCCGCGCCGAGCACCTGGTACGCGTTCTCCCCGGCCTGCTCGACCAGGAAGTCGTAGAGCGGCGTGTACCGGCGCCCGACCAGGTCGCGGCCGTACACCGTGCCGAGGAGCTCGAAGCCCTCCAGCTCCTTGGCGTACGCGCCGAGCCGGGCCGCGCCCACCACGTAGCGGGACCCGTCGCGCTCCAGCACCGCGTACTCGATGTCCGGGCCGACGGCGAGCGCCAGGTTGGACGGCAGCGTCCACGGGGTGGTGGTCCAGACGCCGAGCCGCACCGGGCCGCGCAGGAGCTCGTGGGCCGACTCGTCGGCGGTCAGCTCGAACCAGACGGTCAGCGTGGGGTCGTGCCGGTCCCGGTAGACGTCGTCCATCCGGGTCTCGGTGTTCGACAACGGCGTCTCGCACCGCCAGCAGTACGCCAGCACCCGGAAGCCCTCGTAGACCAGCCCCTTGTCGTGCAGGGTCCGGAAGGCCCACATGACGCTTTCCATGTAGTCCAGGTCGAGGGTCTTGTAGTCGTTGGCGAAGTCGACCCAGCGGGCCTGGCGGGTCACGTACCGCTCCCAGTCCTGGGTGAACTCCAGCACGGAGGTGCGGCAGGCCTCGTTGAACCGGGCCACGCCGAGGTCGAGGATCTCCGCCTTGCTGGTGATGCCGAGCTGCTTCTCGGCGACCACCTCGGCGGGCAGGCCGTGGCAATCCCAGCCGAAGCGCCGCTCGACGTGCCGACCGCGCATGGTCTGGTAGCGCGGCACCACGTCCTTGATGTAGCCGGTGAAGAGGTGGCCGTAGTGCGGCAGGCCGTTGGCGAACGGCGGGCCGTCGTAGAAGACGTACTCGTTCTTGCCGTCGGTTCCGGCGGGACGGGCCTCGACGGACGCCTCGAAGGTCTTGTCGGCCGTCCAGTGCTCCAGGACCCGGCGCTCGACCGCGGGCAGGTCCGGGCTCGCCGGGACACCGGCGGCGGTCGGGTCGTGCAACGGATAGGCCATCGGGGGTCGCTCTCCTCGCGCAGCTCACTCGTCGTGTGGGTCTGCGAGGACGAACCTTCTCGGGTACGCCGCCGGCGCCCCCGGGCAGGCCCGCGGTACCACCCCGCTTGGCGGCCAGGATCGACCGCCCGCTCGTTGGCCGGCTGTGACGGGCCGGACCCGCCCGGTTCTACTCGGGCGCGAGGCCCTTTCTTCCGGAGGCTCGCCGGTGATGGCCGGGTCGTCGCCTTACGGTCGTCAAGACTACCCGGCCCCGGACGGAGATCGCCGCCGAGTAACGGGAGTGCGGGGCGGTGGGGTCGGCCCATAGATTCGCGGGCATGAGCGATCACGCGATCGAGGCGGTCGGCCTGCGCCGCACCTACCGCAGCCGGACCGGATGGCTACGACCCCAGCGCCGGGAGGTGGAAGCGGTCCGCGGCGTCGACCTGACGGTCGGCCACGGCGAGCTGTTCGGCCTGCTCGGCCCGAACGGCGCCGGCAAGACCACCACCATCAAGCTGCTCAACACCCTGCTCATCCCGACCGCCGGCGAGGCCCGGATCTGCGGCTACGACGTGGTCCGGCAGACCCGCGAGGTGCGCCGCCGGATCGGGTACGTCTTCGGCGGCGACCGCGGCCTCTACGACCGGCTCTCCGCCCGGGACAACCTGCGCTACTTCGCCGAGCTGTACGGGGTGCCGGGCCGGGAGCAGAAGCGGCGGATCGCCGAGCTGTTCGAGCTGGTCCGATTGACCGGCCGGGAGGACGAGCGGGTCGAGGGCTACTCCCGGGGCATGCGGCAGCGGCTGCACATCGCCCGCGGGCTGCTGCACCGGCCGACGGTGCTCTTCCTCGACGAGCCGTCCATCGGCGTCGACCCGGTGGCCGCCCGGGAGCTGCGGCAGACCGTCGCCGACCTGGCCGCCACCGGCACCACCGTGCTGCTCACCACCCACTACATGGCCGAGGCGGACGAACTCTGCGGTCGGATCGCGGTGATCGCGGGCGGCCGGATCCAGGCCCTGGGCTCTCCTGCCGAGCTGCGCCACCACGCGGACGGCCGGCAGGTGCTGGAGGTCGAGGCGTACGGGGTGACCGACGGACAGGTCGCCGTGATCCGGGCCGTGCCCGGGGTGCGCGAAGCGAGCCTGTCGGTGCTCGGCGGTGGCGCGCAACTGCTCGGGGTGCAGTCCGACGCGGGGGTGGACGTGCAGGCCGACGTGCTGCGGGAGCTGGGCGGGGTACGCCTGGGCCGGGTGACCGCCCGGCAGCCCACCCTGGAGGACGCGTACGTGGCCATCGTCAATCGGACGGCGCAGCCGGCGCCGGTCGCCGAGGAGGAGGTGCCGGCGTGAGGACGCTGCGCCTGATCGCGCTCGGCGCGCTGCTGCACGTCAAGCAGGCCAGCCGGTCGCCGTTCGAGATCGCCATCGCGCTGCTGGTGCCGGTGGTCCAGGCGACCCTGGCGGTCTACCTGTTCCGGGCCGGCGGCGAACCGGACCGGCTGCTGCAGGCCGCCGTCGGCGCCGGGCTGATGGGGGTCTGGTCGACGGTGCTCTTCGGCTCCGGTGGGGCGATCCAGAGCCAGCGCTGGCAGGGCACCCTGGAGATGATCATGCTGGCGCCCCGGCCGCCCGCGCTGATGATCCTGCCGATCACCCTGGCCACCGGGATCACCGGCACGTACGCCATGCTCGCCACCCTGCTCTGGGGTCGGCTGCTCTACGGCATCCGGCTGGACTTCGCCCATCCGCTGGCCTTCCTGGTGGCGGTGCCGGGCTGCATCGTCGGGCTGGGCATGTTCGGCCTGCTGCTGGCCTCCACCTTCGTGCTGATGCGCAACGCGAACGCGCTGGCCAACACCCTGGAGTACCCGATCTGGCTGGTCTCGGGGATGCTCGTGCCGGTCACCGCGCTGCCCGGCTGGACCGGGCCGGTCGCCGCGGTGCTGCCCACCACCTGGGGGGCCCGGGCGGTGCACGAGGCGGCCGCCGGCGGTCCGGTCTGGCCGGCGCTCGGCGTCTGCCTGGCGATCAGCCTGGCCTGCCTGGCCGCCGGCTGGCTGATGATGACGTACGTCGAGCGGCGGGCCCGGGTCGCCGCGACCCTGGCGCTGACCTGAGGAGGGCATCCGATGACCGCACTGTTCCGGCTGGTCGGCACCGGGGGCGTGATCGCCTACCGGGCCCTGTTCAACTGGACCACCCCGTCGATCTTCATCGGCACCCTGCTGGTCGGCCCGCTGTTCCAGCTCTTCTTCTTCGCCTACCTCGGCCGGCAGTTCCAGGTGGCCGACGACCGGTTCTACATCGTCGGCAACGCGGTGCTCACCGCCTCGCTCGCCTGCGTCTACGGTGGCACCATGGCGGTGGCCAACGAGCGGCGCTTCGGCACCCTCGGGCACGTGCTGCTCTCCCCGCGCAGCCGCACCGCCGTCTTCCTCGGCCGGGTCCTCCCGTACGCCGGCAATGGCCTGCTGATCGCGGCCAGCACGCTCACCGTGGCGTCGCTGCTGCTCGGCCTGCGGATCCCGGCGGCGGCCCTGCCCGGGCTGCTGCTCGCCCTGGCGTCGGCGTCGCTGACCTGCGGCTTCTTCGGCCTCACCCTGGGCGCGCTGGGTCTGCGATTCCGGGACGTCTTCCTGATCTCGAACGTGTCGGTGGCGCTGCTGCTGCTCTTCACCGGGGTGAACGTGCCGGCCGACGGCCTGCCGGCCGGGATCCGCGCGGTCGGGTCCGCGCTGCCCATCACCCACGCCGCCGACGCGGCTCGCCGGCTGGCCGCCGGCGCCCCGCTCGCCGACGCCCTCCCGGCGATCGCCACCGAGCTGGCCATCGGCCTCGGCTACGCCGTGCTGGCGGCGCTGCTGCTCAAGGTGTTCGAGGCGGAGAGTCGTCGCCGCGCCTCCCTCGACACGTTGTGAGCCTCAGCGGGGCGGGGCGGCTCGACGGGCATGACCGGCGTCACAGCCCGGCGCCGTCACGCCCCGCCCCGGCAGGCCGTCGTATCGGTGTCACACACCGACCAGGGAGGTTGTCATGCAGCGGATCAACGCGGCCGAAGTGGCGCCGGAGGCGTACCGCGCCGTTTTCGGTCTGGAGAAGTACGTCCGGGCGAACGTCGACCACACCGTGCTGGAGCTGGTGAAGCTCCGGGCGTCGATGCTGAACGGCTGCGCGTTCTGCGTCGACATGCACAGCCGGGACGCGCTCGCGGCGGGCGAGTCGGGCCGGCGGCTCTTCGCGGTCGCCGCCTGGCGCGAGGCGCCCTTCTTCGACGAGCGGGAGCGCGCCGCGCTGGCGCTCACCGACGCGGTCACCCGGCTCGGCGAGCACGGCGTGCCGGACGACGTGTGGGACGCGGCGGCGAAGGTGTGGTCCGAGAAGGAGCTGGTCGACCTGCTGATGGCGATCGCGACGATCAACGTGTGGAACCGGATCGCCGTGACCTGCCGGACGGAGCTCCCGACGGACGCGTGACGGTCACCGAGGCGGCGCAGGCGGCCGGTGCGCTCGACGCGCACCGGCCGATGCTGCTCGGCTTGGCGTGGGCCGGGCCCGGTCAGCTCGCCCGCCGGGGGTCAGCCCAGCTCGGGGAACCAGAGCCCGATCTCGCGCTTGGCGCTGTCGACCGAGTCGGAGGCGTGCACCAGGTTCTCCCGGTTGGACAGGGAGAGGTCGCCGCGGATGGTGCCGGCGGCGGCCTTGCGCCCGTCGGTGCTGCCGATCATGCCGCGGACCACCTCGATCACCTGGTCCCCGGAGAGCACCAGCGCCACCAGCGGGCCGCCGGTCATGAAGGCCTTCAGCGGCGGGTAGAACGGCTTGTCGACGTGCTCGGCGTAGTGCTGGTCGGCGAAGTCCCCGTCCAGGGTCCGCGTCTCCATGGCATCGATCCGCAGGCCCTTCCGCTCGAAGCGGGAGATGATCTCACCCACCAGGCCGCGGCGGACCGCGTCGGGCTTGATCAGTACGAGCGTGCGCTCATCCGGGCTGCTGCTGGACACGCTGGTTTCCTCCTGTGCGCGGAAGGCGGTCGGGCTGGGTACGGTCAGCCTAGCGACCCGGTCCCGGCGTCGGCGCGGCGGCTGTTCCTTCCCTCGGTTGCCGATCGGCCCTAGCCTGGCCTTGACCCTGGGAGGTTCCACTGTGGCGAATGGCGGGAACCGCACCATCGCGCCGGTACGCAAGCTGATCGCCGCGGTGCTCGGCACCGTGGCCACCTTCGTGGTCCTGTTCGGGCTGGGGATGACGAGCTGGGCGGTCGTCGCGCTCGGCGTGGCCCTGCTGGTGCTGGCGATCGCCCTGGCCACGGTGCGCGGCGGTGGGCGCACCTGGGTGGTCGGCGTCGGGCACGTGCACAGCGCCTCCGAGCCGCCGACCCAGTACGCCTTCGGCCGCTGCGAGCTGCAGCTGGTGATCGACGCGCCGGGCCTGCCGCCCCGCTCCAAGAAGATCATCGAGCCGCAGGTGCCGGTGGCGAAGTGGCCGTCGTTGGGGCAGACCCTGCCGATCCGGGTGGCCCTCGACGACCAGCGGCACGTCCGGGTGCTCTGGGACGACGTGCCCACCCACGCCGAGACCGCCGCCACCGCCGCCACGGTCGCCGACCTCCCCCCCGAGTACGCCGACGCCGAGCCGGTCGACGAGGTGCTGATCCAGCAGGAGGCCCCGCCGTGGGCGGGCCGTACGGCCGACGACGACCTGCGCGACGAGCTCCGCGACCCGCCTCCGGCAGACCCGCTCCGGGGTGACCCGCTGGCCGACGACGTCGAGGTGCTGACCGATGAGCGCGAGCCGGTGGTGCTGCATCACCGCCCGGGCGGCCCGGTCGTGCTGGAGGGCATCCTGGTCGAGCCGCCGCCGAGCAGCGGGCTGCCCCGCCGGGCCCCGACCCCGCGCCCGCCCGCCGAGGAGCGCTTCGACGCCCCGATCCTCGACCCGATCGACGTACCGCTGGACGACCCGGGCCCGGCCCGCGACCACCTCGGCCCGGACGATCTGGACGAGGCGATCTTCGGGTTCGACCCGGCCGCGGCACCGGCGGACCCGGCCGCCCCGTTCGGCGGCGTCGGGCTCACCCTCCTGGTCACCGACCTGGCCCGGTCGCTGGACTTCTACCGGGACGTGCTCGGCTTCACCGAGGTCGACCAGGGCCCCGGCAACGCGGTGCTCGCCTCCGGCAGCACCCGGGTGGTGCTGCGGGAGGTCACCGGGGCCGCCCCGATCAGCCGGCGCCTGGTGCACGTCAACCTGGAGGTCGACGACATCGACGCGGCCTACCGGCGGCTCAGGGATTCCGGCCTCCGCTTCACGTACGCCCCCCGGGTGGTCAACCGGGGCGCGAAGCTGGAGGTGTGGGCGGCCGCCTTCCGGGACCCGGACGGCCACGGCATCGCGCTGACCCAGTGGCGGGAACGCGCCGACGCCTGACCGCCCGTCAGCCGAGGATGACCCGACGGACGTGCAGGGCGTACGCCCACACCAGGGCGAAGATGACGCCCAGCACCAGCAGCGACCAGTGCAGCAACCCGGAGAGCATCAGCAGGCCCTGCAGCACCGTGCCCGCGTTCCACGCCCAGGGCCGACCCATCCGGCCGGCCAGCACCACGCAGGCGACGGCCAGCGCCACGATCGCCGCGATGGCCGCCCCGCCCAGGTCCCCGCCGACCACCCGGATGGGCTGGATGGCGAGCAGCAGCACCAGCGCCTCGAGGGCCAGCGTCCCCGCGCCCAGGCCGCGCACCGCCTTCTCGGGGTTCCGCAGCCCGGACCGCCGCTCCCCCGGTACGCCCTCGTCGGCACCCGGCCCCTCGGCCGGGCCCGGCTGGACGCTCGGGGTCGGACGGTCCTCCTCGGGGGCGCTCATCGCTTGAACAGCCGTCGGGCGTCGGCCACGGTCACCATCGACCCGGTGACCAGCACGCCGACCCCGGACAGCTCGCCGGGCACGTCGGACTCGGCCTCGGCGATGGCCAGCTCGATGGCGTCCGGCATCTCCTCGGCAACCTGCACCCGATCCGGTCCGAAGAATTCCTGGGCCAGCTCGGCCAGCTCGTCGACCGGCATCGCCCGTGGTGAACTGTTGCCGGTGACCACCAGCGAGTCGAGCACCGGTTCCAGCAGCTCCAGCAGGCCGGCCGCGTCCTTGTCGCCGAGCACGGCGAGCACGCCGACCAGCTTGCTGAACGCGAACTCCTCCTGCAGTGCGGTGACCGTCGCGGCCATCCCGTGCGGATTGTGCGCGCCGTCGAGCAGGACCGTCGGGGCGGTACGCACCTTCTCGAGGCGACCGGGGGAGCTGGTCCCGGCGAAGCCCTCCCGGACGGTCTCGATGTCGAGCTGCCGCCGGGCGCCGGCCCCCAGGAAGGCCTCGACGGCGGCGAGCGCCACGGCGGCGTTCTGTGCCTGATGGGCGCCGTGCAGCGGGATGAACACCTCGTCGTACACGCCGCCGAGGCCCTGGATGCTGAGCACCTGGCCGCCGACCGCGACCGCCCGGCCGAGGACGCCGAACTCGGCGCCCTCCCTGGCGAGGGTGGCGCCCACCTCGGCGCAGCGCTCCAGGATCGGCCGAGCAGCCTCCTCCTCCTGCGCGGCGCAGATGACGGTCGCGCCGGAGTGGATGATGCCGGCCTTGTGCAGGGCGATGTCCTCCAACGTGTCGCCCAGCCACTCGGTGTGGTCCAGCGCGATCGGGGTCAGCACGGCCACCCCGGCCTGGATCACGTTGGTGGCGTCCTCGGCGCCGCCGAGCCCCACCTCGACCACCGCGACGTCGACCGGGGCGTCGGCGAACGTCGCGAACGCCAGCGCCGTGGTCATGTCGAAGTAGGTCAGCGGCTCGGCCGAGCGCTGGTCGACCAGCTCGGCCAGCGGGGCCACCTCGCGGTACATCGCGACGAAGCGCTCCTCGCTGACCGGCTCGCCGTCCAGGCTGATCCGCTCCCGCACCGTCTCCAGGTGCGGGCTGGTGTAGCGGCCGGTGTGCAGCCCGAACGCCCGCAGCAGCGAGTCGATCATCCGGGCGGTCGAGGTCTTGCCGTTCGTCCCGGTCAGGTGGATCGACGGGTACGCCCGCTGCGGGCTGCCGAGCAGGTCAAGCAGGGACTCGATCTTCTCCAGCTCGAAGGCCATCCGGGTGAAGCCCCGCCCGGCCAGCTCGGCGTCGATGGCGGCGAAATCGGTACGGTCGGTCATGAGGGCAGCGCCTCCAGAGCGGCGTCGATCCGGACAAGGTCCGCCTCGGCCACCGCCAGCCGGTCGCGGATCTTGGCAACAACGGGCTCGGGGGCCTTGCCGACGAACGCCGGGTTGTCGAGCTTCGCCCGGGCCTGCGCGACCTCCTTCTCGGCCGCCGCGCGGTCCTTGGTCAGCCGGGCCCGCTCGGCGGCCACGTCGATCGAACCCCGGGTGTCCAGCGCGACGCTGACCTCACCCGGCATGGCGAGGGTGGCGCTGGCCTGGAAGTCGTCGCCGGGGGCGTCGAGCCGGACCAGCGAGCGGATCAGCGGCTCGTGCGCGGCGATGCCGGCGACGGTGAGCCCCTCCAGCCGGGCCGCGACCCGCTGCGTCGGGCGCAGCCCCTGATCCGAGCGGAACCGCCGGATCTCGGTCACCACCCGCTGGACGGTGCCGACCTCGCTCTCCGCGGCGTCGTCGACGAGGGTACGGTCAGCGGCCGGCCAGGCGGCCTTCAGCAGCGTCTCGCCGCCGGTGAGCGCCGTCCACAGCTCCTCGGTGACGAACGGGATCACCGGGTGCAGCAGGCGCAGCAGCTGGTCCAGCACGTGGCCGAGTACCCGGCGGGTGGCGTCGGCGGCCGGTCCGGCCTCGGCGAGCACCGGCTTGCTCAGCTCCACGTACCAGTCGCAGACGTCGTCCCAGGCGAAGTGGTACAGCAGGTCGCAGACCTTCGCGAACTCGTACGCCTCGAACTGCTCGTCCACCTCGGCGGTGACGTGCGCCAGCCGGGAGAGGATCCACCGGTCGACGGTCGACAGCTCGCCGGCGGCCGGCAGCGGGCCGTCGGTGTGCGCCCCGTTCATCAGCGCGAACCGGGTGGCGTTCCAGAGCTTGTTGCAGAAGTTCCGCGAGCCCTGGCACCACTCCTCGCTGACCGGCACGTCCTGCCCGGGGTTGGCGCCGCGGGCCAGGGTGAACCGGGTGGCGTCGGCGCCGAACCGGTCGATCCAGTCCAGCGGGTCGACCACGTTGCCGAACGACTTGGACATCTTCTTGCCGTGCTCGTCGCGGACCATGCCGTGCAGGGCGACCACGTCGAACGGCTGCCGGCCGTCCATCGCGTAGAGGCCGAACATCATCATCCGGGCGACCCAGAAGAAGAGGATGTCGTAGCCGGTGACCAGCACGCTGGTCGGGTAGAACTTCGCCAGGTCGGGGGTCTGCTCCGGCCAGCCCAGGGTGGAGAAAGGCCACAGGCCGCTGGAGAACCAGGTGTCCAGCACGTCCTCGTCCTGGCGCCAGCCGTCGCCGGTGGGCGGCTGCTCGTCCGGGCCGACGCAGACGATCTCGCCGTCCGGGCCGTACCAGACCGGGATGCGGTGGCCCCACCAGAGCTGCCGGGAGATGCACCAGTCGTGCATGTTGTCGACCCAGGCGAAGTAGCGCTTGGCCAGCTCGGCGGGCTCGATCTTCACCCGACCGTCGCGGACCGCGTCACCGGCCGCCTTGGCCAGCGGGGCGGTGTTGACGAACCACTGCAGCGACAGCCGCGGCTCGACGGCGGTCTTGCACCGCGAGCAGTGCCCCACCGCGTGCACGTACGGCCGCTTCTCGGCCACGATCAGGCCCTGCTCGCGCAGCGCGGCGACGATCGCCGGGCGGGCCTCGTACCGGTCCAGGCCCTCGAACGGGCCGGGGGCGGTGATGATGCCGCGCTCGTCCATGATCGTCAGCGCCGGCAGGTCGTGCCGCTGGCCGATCTCGAAGTCGTTCGGGTCGTGCGCCGGGGTCACCTTGACCATGCCGGTGCCGAAGGCCGGGTCGACGTGCTCGTCGGCGACGATCGGGATCCGCCGGTCGGTGAGCGGGACGGCGACCTCGGTGCCGATCAGGTGCCGGTAGCGCTCGTCGTCCGGGTGGACGGCCACCGCGGTGTCGCCCAGCATCGTCTCGGCCCGGGTGGTGGCCACCACGACGTCGGCGCTGTAGCGGATCGAGATCAGCTCACCGTCGTCGTCGGTGTGCTCCACCTCGATGTCCGACAGCGCGGTGAGGCAGCGCGGGCACCAGTTGATGATCCGGTTGGCCCGGTAGATCAGTCCGTCGTCGAAGAGCTTCTTGAACATGGTCTGCACGGCCCGGGAGAGGCCCTCGTCCATGGTGAAGCGCTCGCGGTCCCAGTCGACCGCGTCGCCGAGGCGACGCATCTGGCCCAGGATCGCCCCGCCGGACGCGGCCTTCCACTGCCAGACCCGCTCGACGAACTTCTCCCGGCCGAGGTCGTGCCGGGAGAGCCCCTGGCTGGCGAGCTGCCGCTCGACCAGGTTCTGGGTGGCGATACCGGCGTGGTCCATGCCCGGCAGCCAGAGCGCCTCGAAGCCCTGCATCTTCTTGCGCCGGGTAAGTGCGTCCATCAACGTGTGCTCGAACGCGTGGCCCATGTGCAGCGAGCCGGTGACGTTGGGTGGCGGGATGACGATGGTGAAGGGGGGCTTGTCGCTCTCCGCCGACGCCCGGAAGTGGCCGGCGGCTACCCACTGCTCGTACCGTCGCTGCTCTACCTCGCCGGGCTGGTACTGGCCGGCAAGGGCGGGGGCGTCGGGGCGTCGGGCATCCAGTCTCTCGGTCACCCTGAAAGTCTACGGAGCGCTTCCGCGGACCTGACGTGCGCCACCTGTCATTCGCGTACGGTGGCGGACATGTCCGACGCACATCTCACCGAGCGTCAGCTCATCGAGGGGCCCGAGCCGGTCGACCTGACCGAGGAACCGATCCGGCTGAGCAACCACGACCCGGAGGACGACCCGGCCCGTCGCGCCCCGGCCTCCCGCCGCCGGCGGATCGCCCTGGCCGTGGCGCTGGTCGTCGGTCTGGCCGGGGCCGGTGCCCTCGGCACGGCCAGCTGGCGGGTGGCCCAGCAGAAGGACACCCGGCTGACCGCCCCGGACCAGGTCGCGGGGCTGAGCCGCGACGACTCCGAGCGGGCCCGGAGCACCGCCGACTACCTGCGCAGCGGGTTCGCCGCCGACATCGACCTGGACCGCAGCTTCGGCACCATCTACCGCGACCCGGCGGACGAGAAGCGGGCTGTCCTGCTCTTCGGTGGCACCACCCTGCTCTGGCAGCCGGAACGCGACCTGGACAGCCTCTTCGGCCTGATGGCGGACGAGACCGGCACGGTGACCGGCGTCCGTGAGGTGCCGGCCGGGACGTTCGGCGGCGTGATGAAGTGCGGCACCACCAGCGGTGACGGCGGCGACTTCGCGGTCTGCGGCTGGGCGGACCACGGCAGCGTCGCGATGGCGATGTTCCCGAACCGGTCGGTGGAGGACGCCGCCGGCCTGTTCCGCCAGATCCGTGAGGGCGTCCAGACCCGGGACTGATCGGTGGTCAGGGTTGCGGCCGAGTCCCGCTCCGCGCACGCCGCGGCCCTTTCCCCGGGTACGCACATCGCGACGTCCTAAAAACGCAGTAGGCCCACCCCGATTCGGGGTGGGCCTACTGGAAGATTGTCCGGCGGCGTCCTACTCTCCCACACCCTCACGAGTGCAGTACCATCGGCGCTGGAGGGCTTAGCTTCCGGG